>NZ_JBTOOE010000008.1:0-178411 GCF_054786815.1 Pseudoneobacillus rhizolycopersici
AGCAACAACAGCAACAACAGCAACAACAGCAACAACAGCAACAACAGCAACAACAGCAACAACACCAACAACAACAGTTGATATCAACACCATCTCCTGTTCAAATGGAATCAAAACCAATAGAAAAAGTAAATTCAAGTCAATACCAATTCCCGACGATGGATCTTTTAAATCCACCTCTCCTTCGTTTTGCTCAGGAGAATCTCGAGTGGACACAAAATCAGGAGGAGCTCTTAAACGAGGCGCTTAAAAATTTTGGTGTTCGTGCGAAGGTTGTTAATGTTACCCAAGGTCCAGCCGTCACACGATTCGAGGTTCAACCAGAGCCGGGGGTGAAGGTTAACAAAATTACTAATCTATCAGATGATATTAAACTAAGCCTTGCAGCCAAAGATATTCGGATTGAAGCTCCTATACCAGGTAAACATACGATTGGAATCGAGGTACCAAACAAAAAGAGTCGCCCGGTGTTGATATCCGAAATTATTAAAAGCGATACTTTCCGGAATAGTTCTTCACCACTAACCGCTGTTCTTGGATTGGATATTTCCGGTGCCCCTGTCGTAACGGATTTAAAGAAAATGCCGCACGGCTTAATTGCAGGTGCGACAGGATCAGGAAAGAGTGTATGTATAAATTCTATTTTAGTGTCGTTGCTTTATAAGGCTAGTCCAGAAGAATTAAAGCTACTGTTAATTGATCCAAAAATGGTAGAACTAGCGCCATATAATCATATTCCACATCTGGTCAGCCCGGTGATTACTGATGTAAAAGCGGCCACGGCAGCGTTAAAGTGGGCGGTTGATGAAATGGAACGACGTTATGAGCTATTTGCCCATACGGGGGTTAGGGACATAAATCGCTTTAATGAGATTGCTGAGGATCATAAACGCTATTCTGATAAGTTACCTTTTATTGTCATTATCATTGATGAGTTAGCTGATTTAATGATGATGTCACCAGCAGATGTTGAGGAATCGATTTGTCGGATTGCCCAAAAAGCTCGTGCTTGTGGAATACATTTAATCATTGCTACACAGCGACCGTCGGTAGATGTCATTACTGGTTTGATAAAAGCAAATGTGCCGACAAGAACGGCCTTTTCGGTGTCATCTCAAATTGACTCGAGGACTATTATTGATATTAGCGGAGCTGAAAAATTATTGGGCCGAGGCGACATGCTATTTTTAGAAAATGGGTCATCGAAGCCAGTTCGCCTGCAAGGAACATTTGTTTCTGATGCGGAAATCGATTTAGTTGTTGAACACGTTCGTTTACAGCAAGAGCCGAATTATCTTTTCCAGCAGGAGGAGCTATTAAAAAAGGCGCAAGTCATTGAAGAAGAGGATGAGCTTTTTTATGAGGCGTGCGAATATGTGATTGATCAAGGAGGCGCATCGACTTCTAGCATCCAAAGACGCTTTAAAATTGGCTATAATCGTGCAGCAAGATTGATTGATATGATGGAGAAACAAGGATTTATCTCTGAGCCAAAAGGGAGTAAACCACGAGATGTACTTATTACCTTGGAGGAATTAACCGAAATTCAAGAGAACTCAACTAGTGCATTCCTCTAAAAAATGGTATTCTTTACAAGCGTAAACACAATAATAATACTATGATTTAGGTTTTTTGTGGAAGGGTAGGGGGACTATTCGTTCATTTTTACATTAAAAAATAGTGAACGGAATGAATTAGTGCTATACTGTGTAAATATAGTAAGGGTCACCCTCGCCCTATTTGAAAAATAACAAATTTTATTGAGTTACATATACTATTCTTATGTAAAACTGCTAACGTTTAAAAGTACGATTTGAATTTGAAAAATGGTATGAATATGTAAAAGTTGTTGGTTGGAGGTTCTTTATATGACTATTTACCATTTCGTAGGTATAAAGGGGTCTGGAATGAGTGCCTTGGCACAAATTCTTCATGATATGAACTATGAAGTACAGGGTTCTGATGTTGAAAAGCATTTTTTTACTCAACTAGCTCTTGAAAAATCTGGAATAAAGATCCTTCCCTTTCAAAAGGAAAATATTTCTCCAGGGATGACTATTATCGCTGGTAATGCTTACCCGGATACACACGAGGAAATTCAAGAAGCGATGAAACTCGGATTACCAATTGTTCGCTATCATCGGTTTTTAGGCGATTTTATGCATAATTTCACAAGTGTTGCGGTAACAGGTGCTCATGGTAAAACTTCGACAACTGGCCTATTAGCTCATGTGATGGAAGGGGCTAAGCCCACTTCCTTTTTAATCGGTGATGGGACAGGAAAAGGAGAACAAGAAGCAGAATATTTTGTGTTTGAGGCCTGTGAATATCGCAGACATTTTCTTTCCTATTTCCCTGATTACGCGATTATGACGAATATTGATTTTGATCATCCTGATTATTTTGCTAATTTAGAGGATGTAATTGAAGCATTTCAGGAAATGGCTGTCCAAGTGAAAAAAGGAATTATCGCCTGTGGCGATGATGAGCAACTTCAACGGATTCAAGCGAAAGTTCCTGTTCTTTTTTATGGTTTTAACGAGGAAAATGATTTCCAAGCTAGGAATATTGTTAAGACAACAGAGGGTACTACTTTTGATGTTTTTGTCAGAAATACTTTTTTTGAAACCTTCTCAATTCCAACATTTGGTAATCATAATGTATTAAATTCGCTAGCGGTTATTGCCATCTGTCATTACGAGAATCTAGATCCACAAATTGTAAAAGCTCAACTGATGACCTTTAAAGGTGTGAAAAGAAGGTTTACCGAAAAGCAGGTTCATGGCCAGGTGATTATCGATGATTACGCCCATCATCCTACCGAAATTAAAGCAACAGTAGAGGCGGCAAGACAAAAATTTCCTGACCGTGAGATTGTGGTGGTATTCCAGCCACATACCTTTACCCGAACGCAAACCTTTTTAGATGATTTTGCCGAAAGCTTAAATTTAGCTGACCAAGTATATTTATGTGAAATTTTTGGCTCGGCGCGTGAAAATCATGGCAAGTTATCGATTGTCGATTTACAGGCGAAAATTCCTGGGGCCGCCATTATAAACGAAGAAAGCACAATTGAATTAAAGAAACATGAAAACAGTGTCATCATTTTTATGGGAGCTGGCGACATTCAAAAGTTCCAAGAAGCATACGAGCGACAATTAGCATAAAAAAAGGGGTCGGAACAATAGTTCCGGCCCCTTCTTATTTATTTTAAATTCTCCGGGTTTAATCCTTCTAATTCAGGCAACACAAAACGGCCATCCTTACGAACTAAGACATCGTCAAAATAGATTTCTCCACCACCGTAATCGGGTCTCTGAATATTCACCATATCCCAGTGAATATTAGAACTATTTCCATTAAAGGCATTGTCGTAACATTGACCAGGTGTGAAGTGGAAACTGCCATCAATTTTTTCATCAAATAAAATGTCCTGCATTGGGTGAAGAATATAAGGGTTAACCCCAATCGCAAACTCACCAATATAACGAGCACCTTCATCTGTATCGAAAATTTTATTGATTCGCTCGGTATCATTGGAGGATGCCTCGACAATTTTTCCATCCTTAAAAGTTAGTTTCACATTTTCAAACGTAAATCCTTGATATGGAGATGGCGTATTGTAGGTAATCACACCATTCACAGAATTACGGACAGGGGCGGTGTACACTTCGCCATCTGGAATATTGTAATTTCCAGCACACTTAATGGCTGGGATATCCTTGATAGAGAATGATAAATCCGTTCCCGGACCGGTAATACGGACTTTATCGGTACGATTCATTAATTCGACCAAGCCATCCATTGCCTTACCCATTTTTCCATAATCTAAATTACAGACATTAAAATAAAAATCCTCAAATCCTTCCGTACTCATTTTTGCTAACTGAGCCATCGAAGAAGTTGGGTAACGAAGCACAACCCATTTCGTTTTTGGAACGCGAATTTCACTATGTACTTTGCGACCGATTGTTTTTCCGGAAATTTTCATTTTATCGTCGGGAACATCGGCTAATTCATTAATGTTGTTCCCTGAGCGCAATCCAATATAAGCATCCATTTTGCTCATAACATTGGCTTCAAATTCAGCCATCATATCGTATTGCTCTTCCTGTGCTCCCAGTAAAAGCGCTCGATCTACTTGATGATCTTTTAGTAAAACAAATGGATAGCCACCTGCTGCATAAGCCTCTTTAACGAGTGCAGTGACTAGTTCACGCTGTAGCCCAAAGTTTTCAATGAGGACTTTTTCTCCTTTCTGTAGGTTGCAGGAATAATTAATCAGATTTTTTGCCAATACTTCGATACGCGAATCTCTCATGACTTTCCTCCATTATGTAGGTAAATTGTGAAGCATAATTATATTTTACCCTAAAAAGTATGATTTTGTTTAATTGAAAGCATGACTGTTATTCTCTATACTGTTAAAATATACTAGAGAAAGATAAAAGAGGTGGGCGAGCATGATTATTTCTATTAGTGTAGCCGTGATTGCAGCGGCATTTTTTGTCTTAGTTTTATACTTAGTTAAAACCTTAAAGGCAGTTCAGGGGACGATTGCCTCCGTTTCAAAAACGTTGGCAGGAATTGAAGAGCAACTGGACGGAGTGACCAAGGAAACAACATTACTTCTCCAAAAAACGAATGCTCTTGCGGATGATATCCAAGCAAAATCAGAAAGCTTAAACTCTGTCGTAACAGCGGTAAAGGATGTAGGAACAACCGTACATAAATTTAATCAATCATTAAAAAGCGTGACAGGTGCGTTTGATAAACATATTGAGCAAAATAAAGACCGAGTTTCACAGGTTGTCCAATGGAGCAATGTGTTAATAGAAATAAAGGAAAAATGGAATGCCAAAAAGCAGGAAAAAAAGGATGAGGGAAAGGGCCTTTCAAAGGAAGAAAAAAGGGAAATGGAATTACAGCGACTTCGCTCTCATTCTTAAAAAAAGGAGGTAAGCATAATGGAAAAACAAGAAATTCAAGTAAATGGAAAAAAATCAAGTACAAAGGACTTTTTGCTAGGAGCATTTGTTGGTGGTCTTGTTGGTGCTGCAGCCGCTTTTCTGTTCTCACCCAAGGCAGGTAAGGAGATTCGCGGGACATTAACTGAATTCAAGGATTCTGCATTCAGTAAAAGCGGTGACCTCGTGACTCAAGTGAGGGACCGTACCAAAAATTTGCCTATTTCAATGAAAAGTTCGATGAATGATGGAAAAGATCAAGGTGTAAAAGAAGAACAACCAACGGATTTTGTTCCAATAAAACCGTACGTTCCATCACATGAAGAATTACAACGGAAAATAGAGGAAGCCGAAAAGGCTCTTGAAGAAGAAGAGTTAAAGATGAAGGCTTAGGAGAGGATAGTAATGAAACAAATTCATCACGAAACCCAATTGAAAGAGGTTCTAAATCAAGGTGGAGCAGTTTTTGTACTAAAGCATAGCACTACTTGTCCAATAAGTCAGGCTGCATTTGGGGAATATGAAAAATTTTCAAATGAAAATGCTGAAATAAAGTGTTATTACTTAACCGTACAGGACGCACGCCTACTTTCAAATTATATAGCCGAAACTTATCAGATTCAGCATGAATCGCCTCAAGTCTTTTTATTCAAAAACGGAGAGGTCAAATGGAATGTCTCACACTGGAAAATAACAAATTCAACCTTAACGACGATTTTAAAGGAAAATCAGTAAAAAATTAGCGTGTCAGATCGGAGCAGACCTCCAATTGACACGCTTTTTTATCCAAATACTTTAATACTTTATTGCTTAAAAGCGTTTACTTAATAAAGTATCAGGATGACAAACATCAGACAATCCATTATAATTAAAACATTGCTTGATTATCCTAAAATAATTTCAAAATACAATGGAAAGGACGGGATGTATAGTGAGCAAAGTTGAATTGGATCAGCTTCGTGGAAGAGTAGATGAATTAAACCTGCAGCTACTAAGGCTCATTAATGAAAGAGCAGAACTTGTTCAAGAAATTGGACGAGTGAAGGAAGCTCAAGGCGTCTACCGATACGATCCTGTTCGCGAAAGAGACATGTTAGACCTTATTAAGAAACATAATGATGGTCCGTTTGATAAAGCGACGATTGAACATATATTTAAAGAAATCTTTAAAGCAGGGCTTGATTTGCAAAAGGATGATGACAGTAAGGCGTTGCTTGTTTCACGTAAGAAGAAACGGGAAGATACAATTGTCAATGTAAAAGGAGAATTAATTGGTGATGGCAAGCCACATTTTGTGTTTGGTCCTTGTGCCGTTGAATCCTATGAGCAAACGGCTATCGTTGCCAAAGCCGTAAATGAAAAAGGGCTGAAATTATTACGTGGTGGTGCTTATAAGCCAAGAACTTCACCTTATGATTTCCAGGGACTTGGCCTAGAGGGACTTAAAATTCTAAAACGTGTCGCTGATGAATATAATTTAGCTGTTATTAGTGAAATTGTAGATCCAGCTGATATTGAAACAGCTTGTGAATATATCGATGTTATTCAAATCGGTGCACGCAATATGCAAAACTTTGCCCTTCTAAAAGCGGCAGGAGCTGTTAATAAGCCGATTTTATTAAAACGAGGTCTTGCTGCGACAATCGAGGAGTTTATTTATGCGGCAGAATATATCATGGCGCAAGGTAATGGACAAATTATTCTTTGTGAGCGCGGAATCCGAACTTATGAAAAAGCGACTCGAAATACATTAGATATTTCAGCCGTCCCAATATTAAAACAAGAGACGCATTTACCTGTATTGGTTGATGTGACACATTCGACTGGTCGCCGTGATTTGCTATTACCTGCAGCTAAAGCAGCATTAGCAATTGGGGCAGACGGTGTGATGGCCGAGGTTCATCCTGACCCTGCTGTTGCGCTTTCAGATGCTGCTCAACAAATGAACTTGGAGCAATTTGATCGATTTATGAGTGAAATAGGGTCATTTGCTTATGCTCGTGTTTAATAAATCTGCTCCTCTCAGCCCTTGGTTGAGGGGTGTTTTTTTAATTTTCCCTTGCGACTCTTAACGGCTTGTCGTATGATAAATTCAACTATTCATGTTTGTTTAGTAAATCACAAACCATGATACATGATTAACGATACATATCTTTCCATAAAATAAGATTAGTGAAGTTAGACGAGGGAGTGTTTAGGATGAATGTAACAATTTACGATGTTGCACGTGAAGCAAACGTATCAATGGCAACGGTTTCCCGTGTCGTAAATGGAAACCCAAATGTAAAGCCGGTAACGAGAAAAAAGGTTTTGGAAGTCATCGACCGCTTAGGTTACCGCCCCAATGCGGTGGCAAGAGGTTTAGCTAGTAAAAAGACAACCACCGTCGGAGTAATTATACCTGATATTTCCAACTTGTTCTTTGCAGAGTTGGCGCGTGGAATTGAAGATATTGCAACTATGTATAAATATAATATTATTTTAAGCAACTCTGATGAAAACATGGATAAGGAACTCCATCTTTTAAATACGATGCTCGGAAAACAGGTAGATGGAATCGTTTTTATGAGTGGACATGTTACCCGTGAACATGTAGAAGAATTTGAAAAGTCTCCTGTTCCAATCGTTCTGGCAGGATCAATTGAGGAATCAGGCAAAATTCCTTCCGTGAATATCGATTATGAGCAATCCACCTATGATGCTGTTTTGGAATTCGTTGAAAAAGGACATAAGAATATTGCCTTTGTCACAGGACCTTTACATGAACCAATCAATAAAGAAAAGAAATTGCGCGGATACCAGCGGGCTTTAGCGGAGTCAGGAATCGACTTCCGTGAGGATTTGGTTGTTGAAGGAGATTATACCTACGATGCTGGAATGGAGGCTTTTGAAAAACTTCTTGAAAATGATACGAAACCAACAGCCATTTTTGTCGGAACCGATGAAATGGCTTTAGGGGTTGTTCACGGGGCTGAAGATAAAGGTTACCATATACCAAATGATTTTGAAATTATCAGTTCTGATAATACAAGGTTAACGTTAATGGTTCGCCCGCAATTAACAACCGTTGTTCAACCGCTATATGATATTGGAGCCGTAGCGATGCGACTTTTAACAAAATATATGAACAAAGAAGAGGTAGATGACCATATTGTCGTCTTGCCACATCGTATTGAACATCGTCAATCGACAAAGTAGAAAGAGAGCACCTTATATGGGGTGCTCTTTTAGTCTGACTATGACTGTCCTCGAATAGGGTATAAAGCTCGTTCTACAGTCTGTAGGTTTTTTTCAGTTATCTCTGCTTTCCTAGGGATAGGCGGATAAAGGTCAGCTGGATCTTCCCAGGTTGTTGGCAAAGAAACCGGTGCCAGCGATTGCCACTCTTCCACCCAGCTAGAAGGTAAACTTCCCGAACAATTAGAGTTTTCAGTCATTTCTAGCCAGATATGGGCCCAGGCACGCGGTACTACTCGCCAAATATCATACCCCCCGCCACCGACTGCAATCCATCTACCATCACAGTAAGTGTGGGCAATTTCATGAGCAAGTTTTGGAATCTCCCGAAATATTTTCATCGAGGCCGACAAGTGTGTTAATGGATCAAAATAATGAGAGTCTGCTCCATTTTGCGTGAGAATGACATCCGGTTTAAAAAAAGCAGCAATTTCACGAAGTGACGTACGATAGGCATAGAGCCAAGATTCATCTTCGGTAAAAGCATCTAAAGGAATATTAAAAGAGTAACCATATCCGCTTCCCTGACCACGTTCGGTTATGCTGCCTGTCCCGGGAAACAAATAGCGCCCTGTTTCATGTATCGACAATGTGCAAACACTCGGATCATCATAAAATGACCATTGCACTCCGTCGCCATGATGAGCATCGGTATCTACATAAAGAACGCGGGCATTATATTTTTCCTGTAAATACTTGATTGCCACTGAACTATCGTTATAAACGCAAAAACCAGATGCCTTTCCACGAAAACCATGATGTAGACCACCACCAAGATGAAGGGCATGCTTAGCCTTGCCTGACATCACATAATCAACTGCAGTTAATGTCCCTCCAACTAAAAAGGAACTTGCCTCATGCATATTAGGGAATATAGGGGTATCCTCTGTTCCCAATCCATAGTTTTCGGCTGTTTCAGGAGCTAAGGAACCGCTCCCTGCCAATTTTACAGCTTGGATATAGCTTTTATCATGAATGAGTGCTAACTCTTCTTCTGTGGCCATTTTGGGTGCTACAATCGAGGCGTCGTCAATTGCACCAAGTTTTTTTAACAAATCTAAAGTTAGTTTTAAGCGAAACTGATTAAAGGGATGATGACTATTAAACTTGTATTTTAACAAGTCATCGGAATAAATAAAGATTGAATCATTTGTCATGAGGAAACACCCGGTAAATTTGGCCATAATACATGATGACCTGCTAATTTTAAGTCATTTATTACTGCGACTGGATTCATAGTCTGTAATCTAACAACGATTATTTTATAGTTTTCATCCTTTTTATCAGGATAAACGAGTACGCTCTGAATATTGGCTTTATGTTTTTTTATGATCGTAGAAATCTCTAAGAGCATTCCTGCCTTATTCGGTACTCTTATTTCAATTTGTGATCCAGGTTGATGAGCTCCTGTCAGTTCCACTAAAGTATGGAGAAGATCGGTTTCGGTCACAATTCCGACCAATCGTTGATCCTTAATTATCGGCATACAGCTAATTTTATGCTCATAAAAAAGGGCAGCAATTTCTTCGACAAAATCAAGCGGGTGGCCAGTTATGACATTTTGTTTCATAATTGTAGAGATGGGTTTTTCTAAATCCTCCTTATTTTCATCTGCACGAAAAATCGAAGGGGTAGCATCTTTAATATCTCTGTCAGTAATCAAGCCGATTACATGAAGACCCTCATCAACAATTGGGATATGGCGTATTCTGTTTTTAGCCATCACTCCAATCGCTCTTGAAATCGTATCCTTTGCTGAAAGATAAGCGACCTTTGTTTTCATAATTTCTTCAACGATCATTTTGTTTCCCCCTTAATACATGAAACGATTCATAAATCTTAAGCGGTCAAATTTCTGAATCGACTCTGGATCAACTCGTTTACCAATGCGAGCCATTAAGCAGTTTGCGGGATGTGAACTGATTTCCGGGTCGTCTGTCGCATACCATTCTAATCCGCCTGAATTCATCATTTTCTCCATTACTTTACGATATTCCCATACATTTAAGCCTGTCCCTTTTAGATCCCAATGCCAATAATATTCGGTTGTAATCACAATAAAGTCTTCCATAGCATCGTCCATCATGGCTACATTAATAAGATTTTTCCCAACCGAAAAGCCTCTATATTCTGGAATTACCTCAATCGCACCAAGTTCAATAAGATTTTCCATTTTCCCTTCAGACCATCTTTCCAACGGGTCTGGATATAGGAATGTAACATAGCCTACAATCGTATGTCGATTACGAGCAATAATAATTCTTCCCTCAGGCAAGTCAGCAATTTCTACGAGTGCCCGGTGCTGCTGTGCTGGTGGTCTAAAGGCGACAAGATCTTCGTGAAATTCGTAACCTGCTAGTTTTTCAGATGAAATGGGTCCTTCAATAAATAAATTTCCGTTTGGAGTTTTCAGCTCTTTAGCATTATATATTTTTTTATGTTCCACCTTCGTCACCTCTAAGAATGCATTCACTACCTCTATTATACATAAATTCTGACATTTTTAAGCGCTTTCACTAAATTTTATAGTGATTAGATATATTCTACCTTACATAGGTGTATAAATATTTTAGCAATTTAATAATTTTTTAAAATTGAGAAAATAGTATAAGTATACTATAATAGCTTTAAAATTGTTTTTGAAGTCGAAATAAGGGGATGAGTACTTTGAAGGTGGAAGCGCTACCAGTCATTCATGGCAATCATAATTTAAAAGATTATGCGGAAACTTACAAGAGGTTCGATTGGAAAGAAACAGAAAAACAATTCTCTTGGTCTGAAACAGGTTTGGTCAATATGGCATTTGAGGCGATTGATCGCCACGCAGCAACCTATCGCAAAAATAAAGTAGCCCTTTATTACCGCGATGGTGTGCGAACAGAGAAATATACCTTTAAAGAAATGAAAGAGTATTCGAACCAAGCGGGTAATGTCCTTAAGTCATATGGGGATGTGGAAAAGGGCGACCGAGTGTTCATTTTTATGCCTCGCTCACCGGAATTGTATTTTACCGTGTTAGGTGCGATTAAATTAGGTGCCATCGTGGGACCACTTTTTGAAGCGTTTATGGAAGGTGCCGTTCGCGACCGTTTAGAGGACAGTGGAGCAAAGGTTCTTGTTACCACGCCTGAACTATTAGACCGTGTTCCAGTAAAAGATTTGCCAGAATTGAAAACGATTTTCCTTGTCGGTGATGGGATTGTTGAGGATGGCAAATATTTTGATTTTAATAAGAGATTAAAAGACGCAAGTAAGGAATTGAAAATTGAATGGGTTGAACGCACAGATGGCATGATTCTTCACTATACTTCAGGTTCAACTGGAAAACCTAAAGGGGTTCTCCATGTCCATAACGCGATGATTCAGCAATATCAAACTGCCAAATGGGTATTGGACCTTAAGGATGAGGATGTTTACTGGTGTACAGCTGATCCAGGCTGGGTAACCGGTACATCATATGGAATTTTTGGCCCTTGGCTGACTGGTACTTCGAATGTGATTGTCGGTGGTCGCTTCAAGCCGGAAACCTGGTATCAAGTAATTGAAGATTATGGCGTTACGGTATGGTACAGTGCTCCAACCGCATTTAGAATGTTAATGGGTGCCGGCGATGAAGTGATTAAGAAGTTTAATTTAAAGAGTTTACGCCATATCCTGAGCGTTGGGGAGCCACTGAATCCAGAGGTTGTTCGCTGGGGGATGAAGGTATTCCATCTTCGTATACATGATAACTGGTGGATGACGGAAACTGGTGCACAGTTAATTAGTAACTATCCTTGTATGGAGATTAAGCCTGGATCAATGGGTAAACCGATTCCTGGTGTTAAAGCCGCAATAGTGGACGATCAAGGAAATGAGCTTCCTCCTTATCGCATGGGTAACCTAGCCATTAAAAAAGGTTGGCCATCGATGATGTACACAATTTGGAACAACCCAGCAAAATACGAATCCTATTTTATGCCTGGTGACTGGTATGTCTCAGGGGATTCCGCCTATATGGATGAAGACGGCTACTTCTGGTTCCAGGGTCGAGTAGACGACGTGATTATGACGTCAGGTGAACGCGTCGGTCCATTTGAAGTGGAAAGTAAATTAGTCGAACATCCCGCCATTGCCGAGGCCGGTGTAATTGGTAAACCGGACCCTGTTCGCGGTGAAATCATTAAAGCATTTGTAGCGTTACGCGAAGGTTACGAAGCAACAGAGGAATTAAAGGAAGAAATTCGTCAGTTTGTTAAGAAAGGCCTTGCGGCACATGCTGCACCACGCGAAATCGATTTCCGTGATAAGTTGCCAAAAACAAGAAGCGGTAAAATCATGCGCCGCGTCCTTAAAGCATGGGAACTCAACCTTCCAACAGGCGACCTATCGACGATGGAAGATTAAAAACATGAAAAAAGAACTTGGCAAGCCAAGTTCTTTTTTCTATGGTTGTCTAAAAATCGAATCTAAATCCAGCGGTAATTCTTCTTCATTTTCTTCTTTTTCTTCCTCATCCACAGGATCTGAAGGAATGACCGGACTACCTACACCGATATGCACCATATTGGACGGACCGGACTCCTGGCCATCAATATCAACCGCAATCACAAAATATTCACCATTTCCAACCGTTACACTTAAATTTGTTCCGGCCATAATCGATGACACAACCTGCCAATTTCGATTATAAACCCTGTATCCAATCACATCATGTTCAGGATGGTTCCCCCATGTAATTGTATTCCCCGTAGAGGTAATCACTGGCGGTTCAGGAATTTGTCCGTTTTCCACAATTTTCGAATGTGGTGCTAGAATTCTTGACCAGCGACTTCGTTTTGGAATCAATTGACTAGGGTCCGCAAAATCCTTGCCAACCAATTTTTCAATAAAATCAGGATTTAAGATGAGGCCGTATTCGGAAAACTCATCAGGCGTAGTATCCATCGCTAAATATTTTTTGTTGCCTACCCGGACAAATTTTCCTTCAATTAAGCTTGAATCTGTTTCAGTAGGCTCATATATCATATTAAAAATATCCGTTTCAATAAGGCCGGCGCGTTCACAAATATCTGAAGGAATAAAGCCTGATACGGCGCAGTAACTTCTTTTCACAATACCACCTGGCATTTTAAACGGTTCTTCAGGACCAATTAAAGATGGATTTTGCGCATAAGCTGCATTGATTAGGTCAACCCATAAATAATTCGTTCTCAAGCTATAGGTTAGTTCACCTACACTCGTTTTTAGTGATTTTGGCGTATCATAACCGGTCCAAATTCCAAACGTGACGTTCGGGTTAGTCGCAACAAACCATGAATCATGGAAATCATGTCCAGTTCCGGTTTTTCCAGCCCAGTCGGTTTTGAATTTTAGACGGTTATTAATGGCAGCGGCTGTCCCTTTTTTTACAACATCACGCATCATATCGAGCGTTAAGTAAGCTGTTTGTGGGGTGAAAACATCAACTGGTGCCGCCTGATGCTGGTAAATAACTTCACCGTTATTATCGACTATTTTTTCAATTAAATAAGCATCAACAAATTTTCCACCGTTTCCAAAGGTAGCAAATGCATTCGTATTTTCCTCAACCGTTACGCCTTTTTCCATTGAACCAATCGCAGTAGATAAATTGGTATAATCGTGTTTTTCCAATGAGGTAAAGCCCATTTTGTCTAAATAGTGAGCTGGTTTGTGATCAATGATGTCACTATATAGCTTAACGGTTGGAATGTTATAAGATTTCGTTAACGCATATCGAGCTGACACTAATCCACTGAACTTTTTATCATAGTTGCTTGGCCACGGATTAGGGTTAGTTGAATCTAATTTTAAAGGCACATCGGGAAGGACAGACCCGGGAGATATCTTTCCTAGCTCAATGGCAGGTGCGTAGACAAGCAATGGTTTCATTGTTGACCCGTTTGGTCTTAATGAACCCGTTGCATGATTAACTTGCTCACGTTTATGGTCGCGTCCACCGACAAAACTGATAATTTTTCCAGTATTATTTTCGATTAAAATTGCGCCAACTTCAACAGGCTCGGAAACCGTAATATTTTCTCCTGTTTCAGGGTCTTGTTTCAGTTGCGGTTTGTCTGGACCGAAATACGGATATTCATCCTTGGCTTTTTGCATTGCATCATAAATATTTTTATCAATGGTGGAGTGAATTTTGTAGCCATTTTGCCTAAGATTTCGGTTGGCTAAAGTGATATATTCTTCTTTCAATTCATTATTTTCTTTTAGATCCTTTTCTTCGTAACCATCTTTTTCAGCTAATATTTTAGCTAATATTTCAATTGCACGTTTCTCAATTTCAAACGTTAGCCACGGATATTTTTCAACACTGCTTGACTTTGATGGAATAAAATCCTTTGTGATGTCGTAGACAATGGCCTCTTCATACTCTTTCTTGTCGATAGAGCTATGATCATACATTCGCTTTAACACCGTTTTCATTCTAGAGAGTCCTGGCTCGAGATTATTTTTAAGGTTACCTTCCTTTGTAAAAGGGGTGTAGCCAAATGGACTTTGCGGCAAACCGGCAATAAAAGCTGCTTGTGGAAGGCTTAAGTCCTTTGCATTCACTCCAAAAAGGCCTTTAGCTGCTGTTTGAACTCCGGCAATATTCCGCCCTGAGGAATTACGTCCAAAGGTTGAGACATTTAAATAGGCCTCAAGAATTTCCTCTTTTTTAAAAAATTTCTCTAGCCGTAGCGCAAGAAGGATTTCTTTGGCTTTTCGATCAAAAGAAACTTCATTGGTAAGAATTTGATTTTTAATTAACTGTTGCGTTAGCGTACTTCCTCCTGTTTGTACAGAAGCATTAGTGAACTCTTGGAAAAGCGCACGCATAATTGCCTTTGGAACGATACCATTATGCTCATAGAAGTATTGGTCCTCTGTTGCAACCACAGCATCAATCAAGTATTTTGAAACATCCTCCAGCTTAACCTCTTCCCGCTCTAAATCGGTTCTTAATGTCCCTAAATATTCATTATTGGCAAAATAAAGCTCAGATGTCTCTTCATAGTTATAAATATCCTTTTTCATGCTTTCATATGGTCTAATGGGCTCATCTTTTACAAGAGAAGCAAAGTAACCAGCCCCTACACCACCTGCAAAAGCACCGCCAATAATTAAGACAATAAAAAATAATAGCAATAAATTCCAAACAACTTGATAAGTAATTCTAGCGCTTTTGACGGTTCGTTTATGGGTAAAAATGTTGGTCATGCTCCTCAGGCGATCAAGCCAATGGTTTGGTTCTTTTGTCATAAATCAACCCCCTAAAATCACCTACAATTATATCATAACCTAATTAGGAAGATGACAAGGTATGACGGATTTCTAATTTTTTTAAAAGAAAATGTCGATTATTAGATAAATGAAAAATTGACAAACAAATTAGGATTGTGGTAAAAATGATAGTAATAAAAAATTGTCATCGCTAAGATGGGAATTAGTAGTACTTCTATCCCTGTTAATTAGAGAGTCGGTGGATGCTGCAAACCGATACAAATAGAAGTATGAATTACCTCCCGGAGCATTTACCACGAACCTTTTTTGTAGTGGTAAACGGTCATGCCGTTAACATGTCAAGTCGGAGGAATTCCGAGAAGCCAGGTGGTACCGCGCTAAAGATAGCGTCCTTGCATTTTGCAAGGGCGTTTTTTATTTGGCGATTGACCATTTTTGAAATTAGGAGGTAGAAAAATAATGAATTTATTACAGGATTTGCAATGGCGTGGAATCGTATACCAGCAAACGGACGAAGTAGGTCTTAAGGAGACTTTGGATAAAGAGAAAATTTCCTTATACTGCGGTATGGACCCGACTGGTGATAGCATGCATATCGGGCATTTACTTCCATTTTTAACCTTAAGACGCTTTCAAAAAGAGGGCCATCGCCCGATTGTCCTTGTAGGAGGAGCAACAGGTTTAATTGGAGATCCAAAAATGACCGAAGAGAGAACGTTACAATCGGTTGAGACGGTTCAACACAATGTTGAATGTTTAAGCACTCAATTGAAACGGATTTTTGATTTTGAAGGTGAAAATGGTGCTCTCATGGTCAATAACTATGATTGGACCAAATCGTTGGATGTGATTACGTTCCTTCGCGATTACGGAAAACATGTTGGAATAAACTACATGTTGGCGAAGGATACGATTGCCAGTCGACTAGATACAGGGATTTCGTTTACAGAATTCACTTACACGATTCTTCAAGGGATGGATTTTAAGCATTTATACGAGAATTTCCAATGTAAGCTACAAATTGGTGGAAGTGACCAATGGGGGAATATTACAACTGGTTTAGAGCTCATTCGTAAAATGCTTCCTGAAGGGTCAAAGGGTTACGGCATGACGATTCCGTTAGTGACAAAATCGGATGGGACAAAATTTGGTAAAACAGAAGGCGGCGCTGTTTGGTTAGACGCTGAGAAGACGACACCATATGAATTTTACCAGTTTTGGATTAATACAAGTGATGCTGATGTCGTTAAGTATTTAAAATACTTTACTTTCTTATCTCATGAGGAAATCGATGCTCTAGAAGTTAGTGTCCAAGAAGAGCCTCATCTACGTAAGGCACAAAAAGCGTTAGCAGAGGAAATGACACGCTTGATCCATGGAGAATCCGCTTTACAACAAGCTATTAAAATTACTGAAGCATTGTTTAGTGGAGATGTTAAAAACCTGAGCGCCAACGAAATTGGTCAAGGTTTCAAAGATGTTCCTACCTTTGAGCACACAACAGGTAAAGATATTAGCCTAGTAGATCTTCTTGTTGCAGCTGGTATCAGCCCATCCAAACGCCAAGCAAGAGAAGACGTCACAAACGGTGCTGTTTCCATCAACGGTGATAAAGTAACAGAGCTTGAGTACATTGTGAGTGAAAAAGACCGGGTAGAAGGCCAATTTACCATCATTCGCCGTGGGAAGAAGAAGTACCATTTGATAAAATTTAGCTAATCCCCTCTAGCGGTAGGTTTTTGGATGAAAACAAGGAGAACTTACCGCAGAATGAAATCAGCAGCAGGTTTTTGAATGAAAAAGGATAAAAACCTACCGCAGAATGAAATCAGCGGTAAGTTTTTGGATGAAAACGATTAAAACTTACCGCAGAATGAAATCAACGGTAGGTTTTTGGATGAAATCACTCAAAACTTACCGCAGAAAGCATACTAGCCAATACAAAACCAAATAAATCAAATAAAAAAACCTCATTCCCAAAAGGAAATGAGGTTTTTTCACTATTATCTTGAGTAGAACTCAACGATGAATGCTTCGTTAATTTCAGCAGGTAGCTCAGAACGCTCTGGTAAGCGGTTGAAAGTACCTTCTAAAGTGTTAGCATCAAATGTTAAGAAGTCAGGTACGAAGTTATTCACTTCAACAGCTTCCTTAACAACATCAAGGTTGCGAGATTTTTCGCGAAGGCTGATTGTTTGTCCGATAGTTAGGCGGTATGATGGGATATCAACGCGCTTGCCATCAACAAGAATGTGGCCATGGTTTACTAACTGACGAGCTGCACGACGAGTACGTGCTAAACCTAAACGATAAACAACGTTATCTAAGCGAGACTCAAGAAGGATCATGAAGTTCTCACCGTGTTTACCACCCATTTTACCTGCTCTATCGAATAAATTACGGAATTGACGCTCAGTTACTCCATACATATGACGAAGTTTTTGCTTTTCCTGTAATTGTAATCCGTATTCAGAAAGCTTTTTGCGTTGGTTTGGACCATGTTGTCCAGGAGCGTAAGGACGCTTTTCGATTTCTTTACCAGTGCCGCTTAGAGAAATTCCAAGACGACGAGACAGTTTCCAAGATGGACCTGTATAACGAGCCATAGTATGACTCCTCCTTTAAATGTTTTTATTTGGGTAAAATAAAAACACAGATATGAAGCGTCGAGCCATATCCATTTTGTTTTCATGCACCCTCGCCTTAGCAGCACAAGGTTACAAGATGCACCATCATTGGACAAAACACAAATGAGGAACAAAATGAGAATACAACTGTGTTCATAAAAGCTGCGATATTTTACACAAATGCTATTATATAATTTTTATACTTCAAAAGTCAAGCTAATTTACAATGGTGCTTTAAAAGTCTATCCCAATCTTAGCATATTGAATAATTTTTACAATTTTAATAGATTTTTAGGCAAATATATCATATTCTAAAAATATGGAAGCGTTTTCAAAAGGGATGAGGAGGAATTTTATGAAAAGGAAAAGTTTTGAAACCGAGGTCATTCATAGTGGCTATGAGAGCTCACAGTATGAAGGCAGCTTAGTTCCACCGCTCTTTCAGACATCAACCTTTACATTTGCAACTGCTGAACAAGGAGAAAGGCGGTTTGCTGGGGAAGAAAACGGCTATATTTATTCGCGTTTAGGTAATCCAACCGTAAAAGTTTTGGAAGAACGAATTGCCGCTTTGGAAAAAGCGGAAGCAGGCTTAGCTTTTGGCTCGGGAATGGCGGCTGTTTCAGCAATACTTTTAGGGCTAACAAAATCAGGCGATCATATTTTATGTTCGCAAGGAGTTTATGGCTGTACCTTTGGCCTTTTACAATTAATGAAGGAAAAGTACCATATTAACCATCACTTTTCGCCTATGGATAGTAAGGCTGTCTTAGAAGAAGCTATCAGACCCGATACGGCACTTATTTATATTGAAACACCAATTAACCCAACTATGCAATTAGTTGATTTGAAAATGGTCGCAGAAGTAGCGAAAGAAAGAGGAATTCCAGTTGTTGTCGATAATACCTTTTGTTCCCCTTACCTGCAAACACCAATTGAATTAGGTTGTGATATCGTTATCCATTCTGCAACAAAATACATTTGTGGACATGGTGATGTCATTGCTGGCTTAGCAGTTGGAAAAGCTGATGTGATCCAAACTATTGCCATGACAACCTTAAAGGACATCGGAGGAATTATTTCACCATTTGATGCTTGGCTATTGTTACGTGGAATCAAAACATTACCAGTCCGGATGGATCGCCATTGTGAAAATGCTGAAAAGGTATTTCACTTTTTAAATGAACATCCAATGGTGGACAAAATCTTTTATCCTGGAGATTCAAATCATCCTCAATGGGAAATTGTAAAAAAACAAATGAAGAAACCTGGCGGTATTTTTGCGTTTACAATAAAGGGTACTAAAGAAACGGCTCAAGAATTTATGAACAGACTAAACATGATTAAAATTGCCGTTAGTTTAGGGGATGCTGAGACGCTAATCCAACACCCTGCAACGATGACTCATGCAGTCGTCCCGAAAGAGGTACGTCTTCAAATGGGAATTGAGGATACCATGCTAAGAATCTCAGTCGGTTTAGAATCTTGGCAGGATATAGTTGAAGATATGGAACAGGCTTTCGCTTCATTAAAAATAACCATTTAAATAAAAAAAGGGGCAGAAACATTCTGCTCCTTTAAATATAACGGACTAATACATCAATAATTTCTTCAAGCTTTTGTTTGTCGACCTCATCAAACCGCGCTTTTTCAGGCGAATCAATGTCAAGAACCCCAATAATTTCGCCGTTTTTAACAAGGGGAATCACAATTTCAGATAAGGATGCTGCGTCACAAGCAATGTGTCCTGGGAATTGGTGTACATCTTCCACAACAATCGTTTCTTTTTTAGCTACAGCGGTACCACAAACTCCTCTTCCAACTGGAATTCGCACACATGCAGGTAGGCCTTGGAAAGGTCCAAGTACTAATTCGTTTCCATCCATTAAATAAAACCCAACCCAGTTAATTCGGTCTAGAAATTGATTTAATAATGCTGATGCATTGCTTAAATTGGCAATTTGACTTTTTTCATCTTCGATTAAAGCGATAAGTTGTTTTTTGACTAATTCATAGTTTTCTTCTTTATTTCCTCGGTAATTTTCGACTTGAAACACCTTAATTCCCCCTTTTATTTCAAAATTTAACTTCTATTGTATCAAAATGACGGGAAAAAGAGGAGACTTTGTCGATATTTTCTTAGAGGAATCGGTGGTAACGAAACCGAATTTAATAATAATACATTTTCGACGACAAAAGCGAGGGAAGCTAAGTGAAAAATAATTCGAAAGAGAAAATAGTCCAAGCTGCCATCAAGTTATTTAATTCCACCGGTTTTCACGGAACTTCCATTCGTGATATTGCGGCGGAAGCTAAGGTGAATGTGGCGAATATTGCCTATTACTTCGAGAGCAAACATGGACTATTGGAATACTGCCTAACCACTTATTTTGAACAGTATTTAAAGGGAATGGAAGAGGCGCTTCCACTACTAGAAGATGACCCTGTTAAGTGTCTTAAACAGGTAGCAAAAAATATTATCGATTTTCAATGTAGAAACCTCCAGTTTACGAGGTTTATTTTAAGAGAAATGTCGATTGATTCCCAAGTAGTACGAGAGATTATGTCCACCTATTATGTGAAGGAAAAATACTATTATAATCGGATATTAGAATTTGGGTTAAGAAAAAGAATATTTCGGCCACATTCAATTCCGTTTACGATTATTCAGTTAAAAGGCTTGCTTTCAATGCCGTTTTTAAACACCCAATACGCTACCGAAGTGTTACATGTGTTCCCACAGGAACGATTTTTTCAAGAAAAATATCTCCAAGAAATATATTTGTGGATTGACAGCCTAAAAAGTATCGGAATTTCAATGCAAGAAAAAGTAGCGGTTAATCAATAATTTATAAAATACGATTGGACATTTGTCTAATCGTATTATTTTTTGTTCGACATTTCTAAAAAAAAGTGAAAATAATAGTCAAAAAATGTCGTTTACATGGTATCATATTAGCATTGACGTCTTAGTTTAGATCAAACTTGAGAGATGCTTAGTAGAAGCGCTGCCAAGACAGGGGGCTTATATGGAATACATAATTGGATTTATCATATTAGGAATTGCTATCATTTTAATAGGATTTATAGTGAAAAGAAAATCATTTAAAGAAATAGACCGTTTGGAACAGTGGAAAATGGACATTTCGACTAGACCCGTTTTGGAAGAAATGACAAAGGTAAAGCAATTAAATATGACAGGTCAAACCGAAGTGCTCTTTGAACGATGGCGGAGCGAATGGGATGAAGTTGTCACCATCGATTTACCCGATGTCGAAGAATACCTGTTTGACGCGGAAGAATATATTGATAAATTTCGCTTCAAAAGAGCTAAAGAAGTTCAAGTTAAAATTGACCAAAAATTAGCCAAAACGGAAAGTAAAATTAATAAAATTTTAACTGAGTTAAATGAGCTAGTTGGTAGTGAAGAAAAGAACCGTCAGGAAATTGAACAATTAAAGGAAGCCTACCGGGAAGCTAGAAAAACATTACTGGCGCATCGATATAATTATGGAAAATCGGAAATTGCTTTGGAGCAACTGCTAGACCATATAGTTGGGCAATTCGATGTTTACGAAGAAAAAACCGTCCATGGCAACTATTTAGAAGCTCGCGAAGAAGTGTTATCGATTAAAGAAAATCTAGAAAGTATTGCATTGAAAATGGATGCGATTCCGAATTTGCTCACTGAATGTCAATCTGCTTTACCTGCGCTAATTCAGGAACTAAAGGATGGCTATAAGGATATGGTTGAAAAAGGCTACTCATTGGAGCATATTCCTCTGCCAACAGAAATAGAGCGGATTGAATCGGAACTTGAAAATATTTTAATATGTATCGAACAGACTGATATCACCGTCGCACAAGCAGGAGTCGAAGATATTAAGGAAAGCATTGAGATTTTATATGACCTTCTAGAAAAAGAGGCACATGCCAAAGGCTATATAGTGAAAAATCAAGAGTCAACTGGCTTGATACTTGAAGCTGCTCATCAAGAAAATGAAGTTCTTAAGGAAGAGACGAAGGCTGTTCTTCAAACTTACCACTTAAAGGACCACGAACTGGAGCAATCACGTGAACTTGAAAAACGACTAACGGATCTTTCTAATCGTTACATGGTCATGAAATATAAAATTGAGCAAAATGATACAGCCAATACTTTATTGAGTGAAGAATTGCTAGAAATCAAAGATGAGATTGAAACAATCCAAAGTGAGCAGTTAGCCTATAAGGAAAAATTACAGGCACTTCGTAAAGACGAAATGGCTGCGCGTGAAAAAATATCCGAAATGAAGAAACAATTACAAGATAGCTTACGAGTAGTTGCTAAAAGTAAGATTCCAGGTATACCTGAGGAATACAAGCTCTTAATGGAGGATTCTAACGAAGGTATCCAAAATGTCATTGGGCAACTTGGACAAAAACCTCTTGATATGCAAGCGGTCGGACAGCATTTAGATTTATCGGTCTTAACCGTTGAGAAACTGGTCCAGACCACAAGTGACATGATTGAAAATGCAAAGCTTGCGGAACGGGTCATTCAATACGGTAACCGTTATAAAAGTAAAAATTCAATGGTAGCACAGGATTTAATATTCGCTGAAGTCAAGTTTAGAAGCTATCACTATCAAGAAGCATTGGAACAAGCGGCTGCAGCTATTGAAAAAGTAGAGCCTGGCGCATTGAAAAAAATTGAAAGCCTAATGAATGAAGAATAAAGCGGAAGCTCTCTCCTTTTGGAAGAAGAGCTTCCGTTTTTTGTTAATTCTTATCCTTTAACAACAACATTATTTTCATTTAATCTTCCATATGCTAAGATTACAAATTGGGCATACCTTTATGAAAGGAAGAAGGCCGATGATTTATTTTGATAACAGTGCAACAACGAAACCATATAAAGAGGTAATTGACTCCTATGTAAAGGTTTCAACACAATTTTTTGCAAATCCCTCATCGCTACACAGATTTGGTGGGCAGTCAGAAACGCTCCTAAACCAAGCAAGAAACCAATTGGCACACCTTCTTAACATCAAACCGCGTGAGGTTTATTTTACCTCTGGAGGGACGGAGAGTAATAACCTCGCCATAAAGGGCACAGCGATGATGTATAAAAATCGTGGTAAGCATCTTATTACCACAGCGATTGAGCATCCTGCAACGCAAGAGTCAATGGAACAACTAAAATCACTTGGTTATGAAATCACATATGTGCCGGTAAACTCGGAGGGGCAGATTCATTTAGAAGATCTCAAAAAGGCGATTCGTGACGATACCATTTTAGTATCAATGATTCATGTGAATAATGAAGTAGGAGCGATTCAACCTATCCAGGAAGTAGGGGCTCTTTTAAAAAATTATCCGAAAATTCTCTTTCATGTGGACCATGTTCAAGGAGTCACGAAGGTTCCTTTAGATTTTCACCGATGCGGAATTGATTTATGTTCGATGTCGGCACATAAATTTCATGGTCTGAAGGGAAATGGCCTCCTCTATGTTCGTGAAGGGGTACGAATTTCACCCTTATTAACAGGCGGAAATCAAGAGTGGCAACTAAGAAGTGGAACAGAAAATGTAGCGGGGATTGTGGCAATGGCGAAAGCGCTTCGAATGTCATTACAACAAATGGATAAAGAATCAACAAAGTTACTCCAGGTAAAAAAATTTTTACTGGAAGAGCTTGAGAAGGAGAAGGCCATTATTGTCCATACACCGAACGAAAATGGTGCGCCACATATCATAAATTTTTCCGTCAAAGGCTTTAAAGCTGAGGTTTTCGTCCATGCTTTAGAGGAAAATGAAATTTATGTTTCGACTACAAGCGCCTGTTCTTCTAAAATAAAATCTGTCAGTCACACCCTTTTAGCAATGGGAGTGGACGAAGCGATTGCCAGAAGTGCAATCAGAATTAGCTTATCGTTCGAAAATACGATTGATGAGGCAAAAGAGGTTATCGAGGCAATTCGACAAACGATTCAAAAACTAGGAAAGGTGATGACACCTAATGAAATATGATCGTATTCTTGTTCGGTACGGAGAGCTCTCCACAAAAGGGCGTAACCGTAACCGCTTTATTGATAAATTAAAAAAGAGCATTCGCTTAAGCCTCCGCAATTTTCCAACAGCTTCCATTGAAGCGGATCGGGAAAGAATGTATATCCTTTTAGGGGATGAAACGGTTGCTGATATTGTCCATGCTATGAGAAACATTTTTGGTATTCAATCCTTCAGCCCAGCGGTAAAGGTTGAAAAGGATATTCAAACGATGAAAGATGTGGCACTGAAACTCGTACAGAAACAATATGAGCCAGGTATGACCTTTAAAATATCCGGTAAACGAATGGACAAAACGTTTGAAATGAGCTCAGACCAAATCAATCATGAATTTGGTGCCCATTTATTAATAAACATTCCAGGCATAAAGGTTAATGTTAAGAAACCGGATATCAATTTACGAATTGAAGTTCGTCGTGAAGCAGCCTATTTATATTGTGAAAGCATTCTAGGTTCAGGGGGGTATCCAGTAGGCTCAAATGGTAAAGCGATGCTAATGCTCTCAGGTGGAATCGACAGCCCAGTTGCCGGCTACCTTTCTTTAAAGAGAGGCGTTGAAATTGAAGGAGTTCACTTTTTCAGTCCTCCTTTTACTAGCGAACGTGCCAAACAAAAGGTCATTGATTTAACCGAAAAACTTTCGCATATTAGTGAAAAAATGGTACTTCATGTTGTACCTTTTACAGAAATTCAACAGCTGATTAATGAACAAGTTCCAGCCAACTATACGATGACGACAACTAGACGATTAATGCTGCGAATCACAGATGAAATTCGTCATAGACGTAATGGACTAGCTATCATTACAGGAGAAAGTTTAGGTCAAGTGGCCAGCCAAACTTTACAAAGTATGTATACAATTAACAGAATGACAAATACTCCTATATTGAGGCCATTAGTTATGATGGACAAGACTGAAATCATTGAGCTCGCTCAACGAATTGATACGTACGATATTTCAATTCGTCCGTTTGAGGATTGTTGTACCGTATTTGTGCCATCCTCACCCAAAACAAAACCGAAACTAGACAAAGTTGAGCATTATGAAAGCTTTATCGATTTTGAACCGTTGATCCAAAAAGCTGTCGAGAACACAGAAATGATTGTCATTCGTCCGGGACAAACGATAGAAGAAAACCTGGTGGAAGATTTGTTTTAATTTATTATGGTGGAAAATTTTATACTAGAAGAGAAGTTGACTTTTTGAAGAAAATGTGAACAATTACCAGTTAATCTTGTGAATGAAGGTTGTTGATTCTACACAATCTATACTCACAAGGAGGTGATACCACATGGCAAACAACAACAGCTCAAATCAACTTCTAGTAAGCGGAGCTCAACAAGCTCTTGACCAAATGAAATACGAAATCGCTACAGAATTCGGTGTGAACCTTGGTGCTGATACAACTTCACGTGCTAACGGATCTGTTGGTGGTGAAATCACAAAGCGCTTAGTTCAAATGGCTGAGCAACAACTTGGCGGAGGATTCCGTTAATAACTAAATATATAAATGGCTACAAAGGAGTGGGGTAAAACCCACTCCTTTTATTTTGAAGGAGCTTCTATTCGATAAAAAAGAGTATTAATTCTTGCTTTTAGTTAATTATTTTAAATTTTAAAATAATTTTGTATAATAATAACTAAGCTAGTGATTCGCATTTCATGAGGGGGGAAAGAGTTTTGAACAGAAACGATTTAATTGCTCCAGAAAAGTACAATCTTGTCAGTGAAATGGAAAAGTTTGCGCAAGACCCAAGCAAAATGGCATTAAAATGGGAAAGTGAAACAGGACAGACAGAAGAGATAACATACGAAACTTTATTAAAAAACGTCAATAAAATTGGTAATATATTTAAAAACCATGGTTTGACCAAGGGAGACACCGTTTTAATTATCGTCCCGCGATTGATTGAAGCTTATCAAGTGTATCTTGCTGCCCTTAAAATAGGGCTAGTAGTCATCCCGAGCTCTGAATTACTACGAACTAAGGATTTGCAATATCGAATTAACCATGGCGATGTAAAAGGTGTTATCAGCTATTTTGAGTATGTCAGCCAGTTTGACGATCTTGAAGAGGTAAAGAATTTACATAAATTTGCGATTGGACAAAAGGTTGAGGGATGGTTACATTTAGACCGAGAAATGGATACTGCTTCAGAGGAGCTGCAATTAGCTGATACCAAAAGAGACGATATGGCCTTTTTATCCTATACATCCGGAACAACCGGAAATCCAAAAGGAGTCGTCCACACTCACGGCTGGGCTTATGCGCATCTACGGACCGCTGCAAAAAACTGGTTATGTATTGAAGAAGGCGATATCGTGTGGGCAACAGCAGGACCTGGCTGGCAAAAGTGGATTTGGAGCCCATTCCTTTCCGTGTTGGGCTCAGGTGGAACAGGTTTCGTTTATCATGGTAAATTTGAACCTGTGAAATACTTACAGCTACTTGAAAAATATCAAGTAAATGTCCTATGTTGTACGCCTACCGAGTATCGTTTAATGGCCAAGGTTGATAATCTAGTAGACTTAAAACTTCCTAATCTTCATAGTGCAGTTTCAGCAGGTGAACCATTAAACCGTGAAGTAATTGATACTTTTAATAAGTATTTTGGTGTTAATGTTCGGGATGGCTATGGGCAAACTGAAAATACTCTACTCGTGGGCATTACGAAAGACATGGAACTTAAAGCTGGTTCGATGGGGAAGCCTACACCGGGTAATCATGTCGAAATTATTGATGACAATGGCAACCCTTGCGCTGCAGGAGAAGTTGGCGATATCGCTGTCCATATCGAAACGCCGGCCCTTTTTAAAAATTATTACAAGGACCCGGAACGTACTGCGATGCAATTTCGCGGCGATTACTATGTGACAGGGGATAAGGCGAAAAAGGATGAGGACGGCTATTTCTGGTTTGAAGGCCGCGGTGATGACATCATCATTTCCTCCGGATATACGATTGGACCATTTGAAGTGGAAGATGCTTTAGTGAAACATCCGCTTGTTAAAGAATGTGCAGTCGTGGCTAGCCCGGATGAAATTCGCGGAAATATCGTAAAGGCGTTTGTCGTATTAAGAGATGGTGTCGATGCCGATTCACCAGACCTAATCAAAATACTTCAAGATCATGTCAAGGAATTAACCGCGCCGTATAAGTATCCTAGAAAGATTGAATTCTTATCAGAACTACCAAAGACCACTTCTGGTAAAATTCGTCGCATCGAACTAAGACAAAAGGAACTTCAAACTTTAAAGCAGAATTAATATTTTAGTAGAATGGATGCAGGGAGATTCGTTTTCCTGCATTTATTTTTTGAAAAGGGGTTTGGATAGATGGCCAAGTTATGGTATGGTGGATCAATTTATACATTAAATAGTGAAGGGCATCAAGTGGAAGCCGTATTAACCGAAGGAGAACAGATTATCGCTTTAGGTAATGTCTCAGAGCTTGAAGAAAAATATGAAATAGCAGAGAGAATCCATTTACATGGTGGTACGCTGATGCCTGGTTTTGTGGATAGTCATCTGCATTTAATTGGACATGGGGAAACGTTGATTAGACTTGATTTGTCTAACTTTTCATCAAAAGTCGATGTATTGTCGGCAGTTAAAGATTATGCAAGTCAATTTTCAGGTGATGAGTGGATTATTGGCGAAGGCTGGAATGAGAATTTATGGGAAACGGCTATGCCGATTACAAGACAGGAGTTAGACGAAATTGTTCCAGATTTACCTGTTATGTTAAAACGAGTTTGCCGTCATGCGCTAGTGGTGAATACGAAGGCACTAGAACTTGCGGGGATTACTAAGGAAACCTTGGTACCTGCTGGAGGGATTATCGAAAAGGATGCGGATGGTGAATTAAATGGTCTTCTAAAAGATCAGGCACAGGAGTTAGTATTAGAAGTAGTTCCAAAGGTAACTAATGAGCATTTAGAACGTGCAATGACCGCTGCCATTCAAGATGCTTACAAGTTGGGCCTAACTGGTGGGCACACGGAAGATTTGAATTATTACAACGGTTTCAATAATGTTCATCGCACGTTCGAAAAGGTAATCAAGGAAAATGGCCAAAGATTTCGTGCTCATTTATTGATCCATCATGAGGTTGTCGACGAGATGGTTGAGGGTGGCTGGATGCCCTATTCTGGCGATTTGTCGGTAGAATTCGGTGCAATGAAAATATTTGCCGATGGTGCTTTAGGTGGTAGAACCGCTTTATTAAGCTCTCCATATGCTGATGATCCATCAACCAGTGGTGTGGCGATTTTTACCCAAGAGGAATTAAATGAGCTATATGGAAAAGCTAGAAGGTTGAATTTGCCCGTTGCGATTCATACGATTGGAGATTTGGCGTTTGAGTATGCCTTAAATGCTATCGAGGCCCATCCGGTCACAAATGGTCGAGATCGGATTATCCATGCCCAGATTTTAAATCAAAGCTTAATTGAGCGCGCACGGAGACTACCTTCGTTGATTTTAGATTTACAACCGCGATTTTTAGCTTCCGATTTTCCGTGGGTAATCGATCGGGTCGGTGCTGATAAAATGGAATATTGTTATGCTTGGAAAACATTAATTGATTCCGGTATCCCTTGTGCTGGCGGGTCAGATGCACCGATTGAACCGTTAAATCCACTGTGGGGTATCCATGCAGCCGTTACAAGAACCAACAAAAATGATCCTCAGCGTGTTGTTTATGGGGAGTCCGAAAGATTATCTGTTTATGAAGCAGTTTCATTGTTTACTAAAGGTAGCGCCTATGCTATTTGTCATGAAAACGATCGCGGCGAATTGAGAGAAGGTTATTTGGCTGATTTTACAATTTTGGAGAAAGATATCTTCACTGTTCCAGCCGATTCCATCACTGATTTGAAGGTGAAAATGACCGTAATTGGTGGGGAGATTGTTTATCAGGGATAAGCAGGACACGTTCTTGGCGACCGATTTTCAGAAAAAGCATTAAAAGTGGTCACCAGGACACGTTCTTGGCGACCGATTTTCAAGAAAGTCATCAAAAGTGGTCACCAAGTGTCCAATTTACCGTGTCCGTTTTTTAGTTAAACATCGCCAAGAATCATTCTTGGTGACCATTTTCCAGAAAATACCCTAAAAGAGGTCACTAAGCCCTATCCCCATATTTATTTTTCCCAACCTATTGCACATTTTCAATTTCGCTTTATAATTAATTAATATTATTTCGAATCTCTAAAGAATCGAGGCGCATTGAATGAAGCGAAGTGAAAATCAAATAGGTGTTTTATCGGCGGCATTTTCCTATTTACTGTGGGGGCTTTTACCGATTTATTGGAAATTGGTCAATGAAGTTAATTCAGACGAAATTTTAGCCCATCGGGTCGTGTGGTCGTTTGTTTTCATGGTCTTCCTTCTTGCATGCACAAAAAAGATTGGTAGATTAAAAGAAACCATTGCACAGCTCTGGCAACAAAAGAAATTATTATTGTCGCTCATACTCGCATCCTTACTCATATCAGGTAACTGGTTTCTCTATATTTGGGCAGTTAATAGTAATCACATGATTGAAGCAAGTTTAGGCTACTATATAAATCCGTTGGTTAGTATCCTCCTTGGTCTAATCATTTTAAAAGAAAAATTAAACCTCCTTCAAATCCTGTCGTTAGTTCTAGCTTCCATCGGTGTCCTAGTATTAACCTTAAGTTACGGAAGTTTTCCATGGGTTTCTGTGTCACTAGCTGTTTCATTCGGATTGTACGGGTTAGCGAAAAAAATGATCAAAGTTGATTCGGCGATTGGGCTGACTCTAGAAACGATGATGGTAACGCCACTTGGAATCTTTTATCTCATTTATCTATTTATCCAAGGCAATCAAGCCTTTTTAACGATGTCCTTAACCACTGACCTCTTGTTACTTGGTGCTGGTGCAGCAACAGCGACACCGCTATTATTTTTCGCCATTGGTGCTCAGAAGATTCCATTATCAACCTTAGGGTTCCTTCAATATATTGCACCGACCATATCGTTAATGCTTGGAGTCTTTGTTTACGGTGAGCATTTCTCCAAATCTCATTTACTTGCTTTTATGTTTATTTGGTTAGCCTTAACCATTTATTCATTTTCCAAAACGAAGCTGTTCGCAGCAAGCGCGAAACGAAAAAACAATATTCCAGCATAATCCAAAAGCCTGGCACCAAGCCAGGCTTTTTCTTACTATAAAAACGTCCGTTTGACTTTCTCCCAGAAAGAATTATCCTTTAACTTCACCGTTTTAATGCGACTATTACTTAGTTTGATATGAATTTTTTCAACATGTTGGACGCTTAATGCCTCGTTGTCCATCCCCATCGTTGGGTGGTTATTCCCATTTTGGACCACCTTCAAGGTTAATTCCCTATCACTGCTTAAAATAAATGATGACCCAATGGTACGGTAAAGATTATCATTTACAGAGGCCATTTCCGTCACTTGCATGCAAGGTAAAAACGGATCTACAATCGCACCATTCACGGACCGATTATAACCGGTACTGCCTGTTGGTGTGGAAACAATCATTCCATCACCGCGGAATGTTTCAAAGTGTAATTGATCAATAAAGACATCCATAACAAAGGTTTTGATAATCGCAGAACGAATCGTAAACTCGTTTAAGCAACGGAAAGAAAATTGATCATCAATCGTCACATCAATTGTCGGATAACGGCGTACCTCAATTTGTTCATTTGTAATCGCTTCAATCATTTTGGACGTGTCATTGATGTGAAAATCGGTATAAATTCCTAACCGACCAATGGTTGAGATTCCGGCATATAGGCAATCTTCTCGGAATCCTGTTTTTCTTACCGCTTGTAAAAACGTGCCATCCCCACCGATACTAATGATGATGTTAGCTTCTTTAGGATCCTTTAGCACCTTATAGCCATATCGGTTAGCTAATTCATATAGCGGTTCTACCTTTTCCAACATGGAAGGGTCATTTGTATGATAAAAATAAACATTACGTCGTTCTGGCATTATGTATTCCTCCTATTAAAATGATTGCTTTTAACATAGACTATCCTAAATTCAACCTTATTAAAAATTAAGTTTACCATGTTTTGAGAACTTTTTTAATTCAGATTCGTACATAATAAATTGAACAATATATGAATTTTTTGGAGGTGCTTCCACAATGAATGGAAAACGCTGGGCTGCGTTAGCGATAGCAGCTGCCCTATTTATTTTTTCTACCATCATTAACCTGATGTCTTCCTTTGCCTTCAGCGAGAGAAAATCATTTGGGGATCTTTTTGCAATGGAGGACGAAAAATTTATCGAGGAAGTGATTGAAAAAGGGAGCAAGTTAAAAAAGGTTGCCGTGTTAGAAGTCGATGGAGTCATTCAAGATACTGGTGGGGATGTAAGTTCTATTTTTGCAAGTCCCGGCTATAGCCATCGAACATTTTTAGAAAAATTAAAGCATGTCAAAGAGGATGACACTGTAAAAGGAATAATCCTTCGCGTCAATTCTCCAGGGGGAGGTGTCGTTGAAAGCGCTGAAATCCATAATAAAATTGTCGAGATACAAAAAGAAGCGAAAAAACCAGTGTACATATCAATGGGATCGATAGCTGCATCTGGGGGCTATTATATTTCAGCCCCTGCGCAGAAAATTTTTGCAAGCCCCGAAACATTAACTGGTTCACTAGGAGTCATTATGCAGGGAATCAACTATGAGGGACTTGCCGAAAAATATGGAGTCGACTTTGTGACCATTAAAAGCGGTCCATATAAAGACATAATGAGTCCTACTAGGCAAATGACTAAGGAAGAAACAAAAATTTTACAAACGATGATCAATAATTCTTATGAAGGCTTTGTTAAGGTGATTTCGGAAGGTAGAAATATTGCACCTGACAAGGTGAAACAAATTGCCGATGGGCGGATTTATGATGGAAGACAAGCGAAAGAATTAAATCTAATTGATGATTTTGGTTACTTTGACGATGTCATCGAAACAATGAAAAAGGATCTAAAAATAACGGATGCCGAGGTTGTTCGCTATAATGATGCCTTTGGCTTCGGCTCCCTGTTTAGCATGAGTGCACAAAAAATCATGGGTAAAGATGTAGAAATGGCGGGATTAATGAAAATGCTAACCCAGCCAAATTCACCTCGACTCATGTATTTATACGCCGATTAGGAGGTTAGCGTGGATGGAAAATATCGTTGAGCAAGAATCCAATCAAATAGATCTTCATCGAGATGAAACACCTGCTTCGCCTATTCATTTTGCGGGTTTCTGGATGCGGTTTTGGGCCTATCTTCTCGATTTAATCGTGATTGGCAGTATAGACAGAATTATGATTAAACCGGTCTTTCGGGTTTTCGATATTCCTATAGTAGGCAATGAACTATTTGCCCCAATTACGATTGCAACAGCGATTACTTTTTACGCTTATTTTGTGTTCATGACGAAATTTTTCCGGCAAACCCTTGGGAAAATGGTGTTTGGACTAAAGGTAGTAGGACTAAAAGAAGAAAAGTTATCGTGGAAGACCATCCTATTTCGGGAATGGATCGGCCGTTTTATCTCAACAACCATTATGATTAGTTATGTTATTGTGGCCTTCTTACCAAAAAAACAAGGCCTTCATGATCTATTCTCGGACACTTCAGTCGTTCATGAAGTATAAAAAAAGCCTATCAGCATCTGTCTGATAGGTTTAATTTTTTCCAAAAAGTAGATAATAAAAGTCTGAAAGGTTGTGAGCGAGATGAAGTGGCTAATAATAGCGCTGATTATCCTTTTGGTTCTGATTATTATCTTGTTTTGGAGCAAATTATCCATCCTATTGGATTACTATCATGGGAATGACAATGATCATTTAAAGATAACCTTTAAAATATGGTTTGGACTAATAAAATATAAAAAAGAAATCCCTGTTATCAAAATAGATGATAATTCGCCTACGATTGTCTTGAAAGAAAAATCGAAGCAAGGTATGAAAGATACTCAGATAGGTAAAAAGGATATTGTTGAAAGTATTGACAGTACAAAATGGCTTCTGAGACACGTTGTGAATCTCCATACGATTGTGAGAACCTTTTTTAAAAAAGTGTCGGTGAAACGAGTAGAATGGCATACCAATATAGGCGTTGGTGATGCTGCTGATACGGCTGTACTAACTGGCGCGATTTGGGCGGCAAAAGGTTCATTAATTGGCCTCATTAGTCATTATTTTAGGCTTTTAGAAATGCCGAAAATGACGGTAACTCCATATTTTAACCATAAGATTTCTCAATTAAGCTTTAAGTGTATGTTTCAATTTCGTATCGGGCAAGCTATGATAGCAGGTTTAAAACTGATGAAAATGTGGAAGGGTGGACGCCCCAAACTTAAAACAAAACCATTATCAGTTCAATCTAGAAAAGCCTAAGTAAGGAGGAAACGACTATGTCTGATCATCCAATTCAAGGATTAATGACGACCGCAATGGAAAGCCTTAAAGCAATGATTGATGTCAATACGATAATCGGCGACCCTGTGGAAACGCCTGATGGGAGCGTAATACTTACGGTTTCGAAGGTTGGTTTCGGTTTTGCTGCAGGTGGAAGTGAATTTTCAATTGATGGACAAGGCGGGGGAGGAGGCTCTTCACAGGGCCAAGGCCAGGGACAAAAGCAGCATCCTTTCGGAGGCGGTAGCGGTGGAGGAGTTTCTATTACACCAATTGCCTTCCTGATTGTAAACTCTCAAGGTGTTAAAATGCTCCATTTAGATGAAAGCACTCATTTATTGGAAAAAATTCTCGATTTGGCTCCTCAAGCCGTTGAAAAGGTTCAGCAAATGTTCTCTAAGAAGGATAAAGAGAAAAATCAAACTGATCATCAAAACAACCAAGGACCAAAACATGACCTCGATATCTAAAAAAGTCAAGGTTAACCATCCTTAGGAGGGAAGGTTAACTTTTTTCTTGCGGACTAAGCGTAATTTTTTGCAAAAACCGCTGTGAAAAGTTATCATTTATTTTGTACATATGAACAAAGGGAGGATTTTCAAAAATGGCAAATGTAACTTTTAAAGGCAACCCTATTACTTTACCTGCTAATGAAGTAAAGGTTGGCGATAAAGCACCTGATTTTACAGTATTAGCTAACGATTTATCACCTGTAACACTAGAAAGCTCTAAGGGGCAAGTTCGATTAATTATCTCAGTCCCTTCCATTGATACAGGGGTTTGTGATGCTGAAGTACGCAGATTCAACCAAGAAGCTGCTTCCTTAGATAACGTTAAGGTTATAACTGTTAGCAATGACTTACCATTTGCACAAAAGCGTTGGTGTGGTGCAGCTGGAATCGAAAACGTTCAAACCGTTTCCGACCATCGTGACCTTTCATTTGGTGAAGCTTATGGGGTAGCGATTAAGGAGCTTCGTCTTTTAACTCGTGCCGTATTTGTTATTGATTCTACTGATACAGTGACATATGTGGAATATGTGCCTGAAGCAACCGATCACCCTAACTACGAAGCGGCTATTGAAGCAGCGAAGCAAGCAAGATAATGTACGAACGGACCTCGAGATGGCTCGAGGTCTCTTTTAACTTTTATAGGAGAGCGGGAGGTAACAATGCTTAAAATTTCTCCAGTTGAAAAATTATTTACCGTTATTAACGAAACAGCCCTTTCTCTTCAAGAGGAATTATCCTATACCTACCTAGAAGCCGTTGCAGACACCGGGGAAAATATTTATGAAGGTCACGTCCTCCAAGAGGATCTAACCGAGCTGGCAGCTAAACGTCTTGAAAAAAAATATAAAGAAGTTAAGTTGGAAGAATATACAAATGAAGAACTTCGCAAAGCTTTTCAGTTAGCAATATTAAAAGGGATGAAAGAAAGCGCGCATCCTAATCATCAAATGACCCCGGATTCTGTAGGGATATTAATGGGTTATTTAGTGAATAAATTTAATAAAAACGAGCAAATAAGCTTGCTTGACCCGACTGTTGGGACAGGTAATCTATTAACAGCCGTTATCAATAACCAGCCAAACAAAAGTATCTCTGCAATTGGTATTGACGTGGATGACCTTTTAATCAAACTAGCTTACGTGAACGCAAATTTACAAAGGCATCCGGTTGAATTTTTTAACCAAGATAGCTTAGAACCGTTATTTGTTGATCCCGTCGATAGTATCATCTGTGATTTGCCGGTGGGCTATTACCCAAATGATGTACGAGCTCTTGATTATCAGTTAAAGGCTAAGGAAGGACATTCCTATGCACATCATTTGTTGATTGAAAAAAGCGTGAAACATACGAAACCAGGAGGCTATTTGTTCTTTGTTATCCCTAATGGATTATTTGAAAGTGATGAAGCCCCTGCATTACGGGAGTTTTTAAAGGAACATGTCTTTATCCAAGGACTTCTGCAGTTACCTACCAATATGTTTAAAAATAAAAATGCGTCAAAAAGCATTTTAGTTTTGCAGAAAAAAGGAGACAATGTTCAAGCACCTAAGCAAGCTCTTTTAGTCAATCTACCAAGTTTTTCGAATGGGAACGCGATGGAAAATATTCTTGGTCAAATTGAAGATTGGATAGAAGAAAATAAATATTAACTTTGAACAGGCCAATAAAGTGGTCTGTTTTTTTGTGAAAAACGAACCATTTTCCAATAGTATTAATAATCGGAAAATAACAACATCAACTGAAATGGTTGATAACATTTGAAATGTCTTCATTTGAATGCTTTAATTTTGTATGGAGAGAGATGAAATCGAAGACAATAAACAAAGGGGTATATCGTAAGCAAAGGAGCTAAGGATTATGGCAAAAATTATCGCTATTAACGCTGGAAGTTCTTCCTTAAAATTTCAGCTGTTTGAAATGCCGGAAGAAAAAGTAATTACAAGTGGAATCGTGGAGAGAATTGGCTTGAATGATTCAACTTTTACGATTTCAGTCAACGGAGAAAAAATCAAAGAAACAACAGATATTGCAAATCATGATATCGCGGTTTCGATGCTTTTAGATAAACTCACAACTTTAGGGATTATTCAGTCCCTTGATGAAATTGAAGGTATTGGCCATCGTGTCGTACATGGCGGCGAAGTGTTTACTGATTCGGTCTTAATTACTGATGACGTACTTGCAAAAATCGAAGAATTATCGGAATTAGCACCATTACATAATCCAGCCAATATTACTGGAATCAAGGCATTTCAACATGTGCTGCCCAATGTTCCTGCGATAGCTGTATTTGATACAGCCTTTCATCAAACGATGCCTGAAAAATCATTTCTATACAGTCTACCCTATGAATATTATAAAAAGTATGGGATTCGAAAATATGGTTTCCACGGAACCTCACATAAATATGTATCGCTAAGAGCTGCTGATATGCTGGGGAGACCGCTGGAACAGCTGCGGTTAATTTCATGCCATTTAGGAAATGGAGCGAGTATTGCCGCAATTGAAGGTGGTAAATCGATTGATACCTCCATGGGCTTTACTCCATTAGCGGGTGTAACCATGGGGACTCGTTCCGGAAATATCGATCCAGCCCTAATCCCATACATCATGGAAAAGACCGGAATGAACGCTGACGATGTGTTAAACGTACTAAACAAAAAGAGTGGGATGCTAGGAGTTTCTGGATTATCTAGTGATTTAAGAGACATTGAGGATCTTGCTGCACAAGGAAATCAGCGAGCGGAGTTAGCCTTAGAGGTTTTTGCAAGCAGAATCCATAAATATATCGGCTCTTATGCTGCCCGTATGTCGGGAGTTGATGCGATTATATTTACTGCCGGTATCGGTGAAAATAGTGACGTCATCCGTGCCAGAGTTCTTAGAGGATTAGAATTTATGGGCGTGTATTGGGATCCTTCCCTTAATAAAACACGAGGTGGGGAGCGATTTGTCAGCTATCCGCATTCCCCGGTTAAAGTAATGGTTATACCGACTAATGAAGAAGTTATGATTGCTCGTGACGTTGTCCGTTTATCTAAATAAAACCTATTTACAGGCAAAGACTTTTCGAGAGGCTTTGCCTGTTTCTTTTAGATAAAACTATCTCATGGTATACTTATAAAAAAGTCTATTTAAGGGATGGTGAAAAAGAATGTGGACAGAAAGAGATCAAAGAGTAAGAGAGAAGTTAACGGAATGGGAAACGAAGCTGTTAGGATATCAACCAAATGATTTTGAATTAACCTATGAAAAATACTTGGAAAGAGCTTTTTCACTTCTTCCAGACGACATCCAAACACAATTTTTTGCCCTTTTAGATAATTGGCTTTTTCATTTGCATGCTATCATTCAAGGGACGCAGTTCCAAGCAGATGCAAAGGAACGAATTCTGACTGCAGGGAGAGTTTTTGACCCGCAAATTGAAACGATTACAGATATGCGAAAACTTGAAATAGACCAATTAAACTATATTGTCGGGCAACAAGTCGCTCGTCACCGTTTCTACTCGTTTGCCCAAGGTGCCCTAGCTGGTACTGGAGGAACCATCTTACTTAGCTCAGATTTACCTGCCATGGCTGTCATCAACCTGCGTGCCGTTCAATTAATAGCCATGTCCTACGGGTTTGAAGTGAACACACCATTTGAAATGATGTCCAGTCTAAAAGTTTTTCATATTGCCACCCTACCAAATCGTCTGCAAATTCAGGGGTGGGAGGAATTAAAAAACGAGCTATCTGATGCCCATGACTACTTATTTGAAGGCAATGAAAAGTTAACCGATGTTTCATGGTTTGAACAGCCAATTAAACAACTGTTAAAGGCCATTGCGATTATGACCTTTCGGAAAAAATACCTTCAGGGTATCCCACTAATCAGTATGTCGATTGGGGCAGGCTCAAACTATTTCTTAACGAGAAAAGTGACTGAATTTGCCCAAAACTATTATCAAATGCGCTATTTACAGAATAAACATAATGAAATTTTATAATGGGGAATGGATATGAGCTTACAAGAGCATAAAAAAACAGCGATAACTTCTGTTCGCTGTAAAATTATAACGGTTAGTGATACCCGCACGAAGGATACCGATAAAAGCGGTCAATTGATGAAGGAGCTGTTAGAGAGCGCCGGTCACCAGATGATTGATTATGTGATTGTTAAGGATGAATCAGAGGCCATTAGCTCTGAGGTATTAAAGGCTTGCAGAAATGAGCAAATCGATGTTGTTTTGACGAATGGCGGAACGGGAATTGCCAAAAGGGATGTTACCATCGAAACAATTCGAAAATTATTTGATAAGGAAATCAGCGGTTTTGGCGAGTTGTTTAGACTACTAAGTTACCAAGAGGATATTGGTTCCGCCGCGATTTTATCAAGGGCCATTGCTGGAGTAGTCAATGATAAGGCAGTTTTTTCAACTCCAGGATCAACTGGCGCTGTCCGCCTTGCGATGAATAAGTTAATTCTTCCAGAGTTGGGCCATGTCGTAAAAGAGTTACAAAAGGATCTAAAAAAGTCTGACGCGTAAACGTCAGACTTTTTACATGTGAGCTTTTGCCGATAGATCCTGATTGGTTCTGTACCATAACCATAAGTCGTTAATTACCGAGGCTAAATCCGCAATTTCACTGTTTAATTGACAGGATTTTTTGAAGTCACTTTCGTTTGAAAGCTGATGTTGTTTAGTGTTGATTTCGGTTTCAATATCAGCAATTCGATCTGGAATTGAACCTCTGATTTTCTCCCAGTGAAATAGGATAGCCTCTCGTGTTTCATTATTATATTCATCCCACTCATCCACTAGATGAGGAATAGGAATCCCAAGTCTATGATTAAATTGAAAAAAATCCATTTGCAAGTTTACCTCCATTAAGGTTCTGCTCACTATTTTACTACAAAATACCGGCTAGATGTTACTAATAATAACAAAAAAAGCCTGGAAACAGCTCCAGGCTTAGTTATCTTTTTCAGTCCGAACAATCAAGACATCACAAGGGGCATATCGGGTAATATTTTCAGAGACACTGCCGATGAAGAAACGCTCGACCATATTGAGTCCTGTTGCACCGCAAATAATTAGATCGACGCTATGTTTTTTTGCAAGTTCCCTTGGAATTTTCAGCTTTGGTGAACCATAATCGATCAAAATTGATACGTTGTTAATTCCGGCAGCTTCAGCCTCTCTTTTGTAGCTTTCCATCATTTCCCCGGCATAGCGATCAGCCCGTTCTGCTATTGTGTAATCGTAGGCTTCAACCGTTGCAAATGTACGTGTATCAACGACATGGGTTAAAATAATCTGGGCGTTATTTCTTTTCGCCACTTCAATTGATTTTTTAAATGCCCAGTCAGCTTCCTTAGAGCCATCCACTGCAACCATAATATTTTTATAAGTTAACATCTTGCTTCCCCCTTTTCCTGAAAAAATCAGTATAGAGTTAAAATCAAGTTGTAATTCCTTCCACATTTATATTATACAAAATTTTAACAGGTATATCTGTGACAAAAGTTCTAACAATAAATAAAAAAGGGGGACTTAAAGTTGAAAAAACGCGACCCACAAGATCAATATGGCTTTTTTTACGACGAAGACGGGTTAAATGAGGTTTCGCAGCAAATCATGGATTCCTATAACAGCGGAACCGTCGGAGGGATACAGCAGGAAGAGATACAATCAGAAGAGCAAACAGAGTTGTCATAAAAGAGTTGGGCTGAGATTTCATTTATCAGCCCTTTTTTATGTTGGTTTTTAATAAGTTATTTTGTTAAAATGTAAGTGCTTTCAAATTAATATGCAGATTTTACTTCTTCTTTTCTATTAAAGGTGATATAGTAAAATCGAATTACTTCAAATTATATAAATTCGGGAGGTATGCATCGTGCGTATCGGAGTACCTAAAGAGATTAAAAATAACGAAAATCGTGTAGCGATGACCCCAGCTGGAGTTGTTAACTTAACCAAATTTGGTCATGAAGTTTTTATCGAAACAGGAGCTGGACTAGGTTCTGGATTTACCGACGAAGATTACTTCAATGCAGGTGGTAAAATCGTTGACACAGCAGCAGATGCTTGGTCAATGGACATGGTCATGAAAGTTAAAGAACCACTTCCAAGTGAATATACATACTTCCGTGAAGGATTAATTCTGTTTACATACTTACATTTAGCACCAGAACCAGAATTAACTCAAGCATTACTTGACAAAAAAGTGGTTGGGATTGCTTATGAAACCGTGCAAACTCCAAATGGTGCCCTGCCGCTATTAACCCCAATGAGTGAGGTTGCAGGAAGAATGTCTGCGCAAATTGGCGCTCAATTTTTAGAGAAAGTTCATGGTGGGCAAGGAATCCTATTATCTGGAGTACCTGGTGTTCAACGTGGAGTAGTTACGATTATCGGTGGGGGAGTTGCCGGAACAAATGCTGCAAAAATGGCGATTGGTTTAGGCGCAAAAGTAACCATCCTAGACTTAAACCCAGAACGTTTACGCCAGTTAGACGACCTATTCGGTGCTGATGCTACGACATTAATGTCTAACCCATACAATATTGCTGAGGCTGTGAAGGAATCAGACCTAGTTATCGGCGCTGTTTTAATTCCTGGTGCTAAGGCTCCGAAGCTTGTTTCTGAAGAAATGATTAAGTCAATGAAGCCTGGTTCTGTTGTTGTCGATATCGCCATTGATCAAGGTGGTATTTTTGAAACAACCGATCGAATCACAACTCATGACAACCCTACTTATACGAAGCATGGCGTGGTTCACTATGCGGTTGCGAACATGCCTGGTGCGGTACCGCGTACATCAACGATCGCGTTAACGAATGTGACAGTACCTTATGCTGTTTCGATTGCGAATAAAGGATACAAACAAGCATGCTTAGATAACGAAGCGCTTCTAAAAGGTATCAACACATTAAACGGCTATGTGACCTATGAAGCAGTGGCGAAAGATCAAAACCTTGAATATAAGAGTGCAAGAGAAGTTTTAGAACAACTTTAAAAAAACGAAAAATCCGAGGGCTATGCAAGTCCCTCGGATTTTTTTTTATACTGTTACAAGTGTTTTCGGGAATTTTGTTAAAATCTCTACGCCATCTTTCGTAATATAGACATCATCTTCAATACGAACACCTGCCACATTCGGCACATAAATCCCCGGCTCGATTGTGTACACCATGCCTTCTTCAAGGATAAGTGGATTCGTTTCAGTTAATGATGGATATTCATGAACGCTAATCCCGAGTCCATGGCCAAGTCGGTGTGGGAAGTAGTCACCATAGCCAGCCTCTCTGATCATATTTCTCGCAGCTAAATCTACTTCAGCGGCAGTTTTCCCTGGCATACTTGCTTCAACCGCAGCAAGCTGTGCTTTTAAAACGGTCTCATAAATTTCACGCTGCTTCTCGTTAATTTCACCGTAAGCAACGGTACGGGTAATATCGGAACAATATCCATCCACGACTACCCCAAGGTCAAACAAAACAAAGTCACCTTTTTTAATTTTCGTTAATCCAGGGTTTCCGTGAGGGGATGCAGCATTTGCACCTGTTAATACCATAGTAGAGAATGACATTTCACTGACGCCCTTTTTCTTTAAGGCATACTCCACAGCCGCTAACACGTCTAATTCAGTTTTGCCTTCTTTGATTTCTTGGCAGCCAACTTCAATTGCGTAATCTGCTAGTGCACAAGCCTCGCGAAGCGATTTTAATTCGTTTTCATCTTTGATAAGACGAAGCGTGCGGACTTTATCCTCTGCAGAAACAAAAGTAGCTTGTGGGAAAAGCTGAGATATTGCCTCATAGCGCTCCACATTCATATGCTCTTTTTCAATGGCCACTTTGTTGATGGTAAGGTTTCGTTTGCTGATGGCTTTTTGAACTAATTCCCATGGACGATCAATGTCTGTATGGCCGATAATATCACCTTGCCAGCCCGTTCTCTTTACATCCTCCACTTCCATGGCAGGACAGATTAAAAATGGCTCCTGTTCCTGGAAAATGGCAACTGCAAGTAAGCGCTCATGTGGATTGCTTAAAAAGCCGCTAAAATAAAACACATTATCCGGGTTCGTGATAAAAGAAAGCTGAATATCAGAATCTCTCATCCAACTTGATACCTTTTGAATACGCTCATTCATTATGTAGTTCCCCCTTTATAAAAGTCTATGTTTTGAGATTAGCAAGGAAAAGAGAAAAAGTAAAATTTGAAAAGAGCTTTAGTAACCTTTTTTGCTGAAATCGAAAAGTGGCTACTAACCACCACAACCAAGTATAAAAAATATCAAGAAGGATATCCTTAACTTTTGTGGAAATAGATAACAACAGCTTAAAAGGAGGCAACCTATAATGAAAGTATCCTACCATGGCCATTCAGTTGTAAAAATTGAAACGAACGGAAAAGTCATACTTATAGATCCATTCATTACTGGAAACAGCTTAACTGACTTAACTCTAGATGAGGTTAAACCCGACGTCATTTTATTAACCCATGGGCATAATGATCATGTTGGCGACACCGTTCAGCTTGCGATGAAAAATAACTCCCTTGTTATCGCCATGCACGAACTAGCGACATTGATGAGCTGGCAGGGAGTAAAAAAAGTACATGGAATGTCAATTGGTGGCGCCTATCAATTTGAATTTGGAAAAGTGAAATTAACGCAGGCGTTCCACGGAAGTGCTTATATGACAGATAAGAATGAAATCATTTATTGCGGAATGCCAGCGGGGATTTTATTTACATCAGAAGATAAGACCATTTACCATGCGGGGGATACAGCCCTATTTTCAGATATGAAATTAATCGGTGACCGCCATTCGATTGATTTAGCCTTTTTGCCGATTGGCGACAATTTTACTATGGGGCCGGAGGATGCGGCATATGCGGCCAAGCTACTTCAAGCGAAGCAGGTTGTACCGATTCATTATAATACCTTCCCACCAATTAAACAGGACCCAAACCAATTTTTAAAACTTCTAGAGAACGAAAATGGAAAAGTACTCCACCCTGGGGACGCTATTGAGCTATAAAAATTTTCTTTAATGTTTTCCCCCTTCTTTGCATAAGTATAGAACAAGCTATGTAAAAGTAAAAAAGGGGGATTCATCCATCGTGAAGAAAAATCGGTATATTTTATGCTTGTTAGTAAGTGCTTTTTTACTCTATTTTGCTGTCCCTAGATTTTCAATTTTTGCTGATGGACTAGCAGGGACCTTTGCTATCACTTGGCTTATCTTCGTTCTCTTTGTCATTGCCGGAAATTTATCTGCCTTGCTATACTCACCAAAAAAACGGGCCATCCCTTTAAAGAAACAAAAAAACAAAAAAGTAAGGTATCTTGGACACTAATTGATAAAAAGCCAAGCCAAGTAAGCAGATAACATTGAAATCAGCCAAACCTTCACTTTATAATGGAAGTATCAAGAGTGAAAAAGGTGAACGTATGGCTACAAAGCATGAACAAATACTCCAATACATTGATTCACTTCCGATAGGGGAAAAAATATCCGTTCGCCAGATTGCTAAAGTAATGGGTGTTAGTGAAGGTACCGCTTATCGGGCCATAAAGGATTCTGAAAATAAAGGCTATGTGAGTACAATTGAACGAGTCGGCACCATTCGTATTGAACGCAAGAAAAAGGAAAATATCGAAAAGCTAACCTATGCCGAAATCGTCAATATTATCGATGGCCAAGTTGTCGGGGGCAAAGCAGGACTTCATAAAACATTAAATAAATTTGTTATTGGTGCGATGAAGCTTGACGCGATGATGCGCTATACAGGAGCAGGAAACCTATTAATTGTTGGGAATCGGACAAATGCCCATGAACTGGCTTTAAAAGCTGGAGCAGCAGTTTTGATTACCGGGGGGTTTGATGCTGAAGATCATATCAAAAAATTAGCTGATGAACTGCAATTACCGATCATCTCAAGCAGCTATGATACCTTTACGGTTGCAACAATGATTAACCGGGCGATTTATGATCAACTCATCAAAAAAGAAATTGTTCTGGTTGAAGATATTCTTACACCGATTGAAAAAACAATTTATCTACATGTAAATGATACAGCGGCGACGTGGCATGAACAAAACCGTGAAACAACCCATAGCCGCTTTCCGGTAATTGATGATAATCGAAAAATTCAAGGAATGGTAACAGCAAAGGATATTCTCGGTCAAAGCCCTGAAACATTCATTGATAAAATTATGACCAAAAATCCAATGACCGTAAGTGGTAAAACGAGCGTTGCCTCTGCCTCTCATATGATGGTATGGGAAGGAATTGAAGTCTTGCCCGTCGTTGACAGCTCTAATCGGTTAGAAGGGATTATTAGTAGGCAGGACGTGTTAAAAGCACTGCAAATGATTGGGCGACAGCCACAGGTTGGGGAGACAATTGATGATATTGTTACAAGTCAGTTAGTCTTCGCAACCGGTAAAAATAAGGGTGAAGACATTTATCAATGTGAAGTGACACCTCAAATGACTAATTATCTTGGAACAATTTCCTATGGTGTATTTACGACCATTGTTTCGGAAGCGGCTAACAGAGTGTTGCGCTCTTATAAAAAAGGTGATTTAGTTGTAGAAAATATGACCATCTACTTTATTAAACCAGTTCAAATTGACAGTATGCTTGAAATCTACCCAAAGGTATTAGAAGTCGGACGTAAATTTGGAAAAGTAGATGTAGAAGTATATAATGAGGGAACCCTTGTCGGCAAAGCAATGATGATGTGCCAGCTCCTTGAACGGAGTTAAATACGTACGAAAAGAAACATAATAAAGAAGCTGTTTCTAAGTCGAAACAGCTTATAATTGTTGATTATCTTTTTGAAACTTGATCATATTCCTGCACGGCTAAGGGTAAGAAATGTTTGTATGCTTTCCAACCCGTAAAAGTGCTCAAACCACCGATTAAAATAAAAATTGCTGCAATAATATAGGTAGTGGTAGATTGGAACAAAAACAGCTGATTCACACCAAATAAAGCAACAAACAAACCAAGTGCCATACTTGATTTAGCAGAAATCCATTTTCTTTCGACAGGAAGCTTGCTTCTGACAAATTTTACTTTATAGAAAAGATAAAAAACAAACGAAATGACAATACATATAACTAAAATAGGCATAGTTGAAACCTCCATCTACAAAAATCGACATTCACCTATTTATTTTAACGGTTCTTTGGTTTAAATTCCACTAGAAATAAAGGAGACCTATATGAAAGAGCAAATTCTAGAAACAATCCAACAATTTGATACGATTATTGTCCATCGTCATGTCCGGCCGGATCCGGATGCCTATGGTTCCCAATGCGGGCTGGTTGAAATTTTGAAGAATTCTTTCCCAAATAAAAGAGTATATGCAGTAGGAAAGGAAGACCCATCCTTACATTATATGAGACGCTTGGATGTGATTGGTGATGAGGTTTTCCAAGATGCCCTCGTGATTGTTTGCGATACAGCCAATCAAGAACGAATTTGTGATTCCAGATATACACTTGGGAAAATGTTAATCAAAATCGATCATCATCCTAATGAAGATCCATATGGGGATTTATTATGGGTTGATACAACAGCCAGTTCAGTTAGTGAAATGATTTATGAATTTTACCTATATGGTAAGGATAAAGGGTTAACGATGTCAGATGAGGCAGCTAGACTACTTTTTGCAGGAATTGTTGGTGATACGGGAAGATTTTTATTTCCGAGTACATCCGAAAAGACCTTTATGTATGCAGGTGAACTAATTCATTATCAATTTTCAAGAACTGATCTATTTGACAAAATGTATGAGCTAGAGCCAAATGTCATTAAATTAAATGGTTACATTCTTGAAAATTTTGAAATGCGCCAAACTGGGGTAGCCACGGTGACACTATCAAAGGAAGTATTAAAACGTTTTAATGTCGTGCCATCCGAAGCTTCCTTACTCGTTGGAACACTGGGGAATGTAAAAGGGATTAAAGCATGGGTATTCTTTATCGAAGAAGAAGACCAAGTTCGAGTTCGCTTACGGTCAAAAGGTCCAATCATTAATGGTGTCGCCCGTAACTATAACGGTGGTGGCCATCCTTTAGCAGCCGGTGCTTCTATCTATCATTGGGAAGAAGCGGAAAAGGTAGTGAAAGAGTTAGATGAACTTTGTTCCAACCATTAAAGAAAAGACCCTCTTGTAGGGTCTTTCAGATTGTTGACAAAAGGCATCGTACCAAATGACCTTCTAAGAACTAATTGGTCGATAGTCAGCATTTCTAATTGATCACGTTCATTGGATTGGTTTTTGGTCATCATGGTACGTCACCTCATAGTTTTTTTTCAGGATACTAGTTGATTGGAGCGAAGGGCGACGACTCCTGCGGGACTAGTGTGCGCCTTGAGACCCCGCAGGGAGCATAGCGACTGAGGAGGCTCAAGGCACACCCCGCGGAAAGCGTTCGCCCTTCGCGGAAATCAACGATTCTTTAGCGTATAAATTTATTTTAATAGAAAAAAGACTGTAGCACACTCGAAACTCTCCGAGTTTGTCTACAGTCTGAAAGACCCTTTTGCCAGGGTCTTTTTAACTTGCTAAATGAATATGAAGCTGAATATTTAAGGTTGTATAAATATAGATTTCATCTACTTCTAGTCGATAACGCTTGCTATCAATTTTAAACACTTTATTTTCAATTGCCCTCTTGATTAGTTCACGGCTTTTGTAGACTGTCTCCAAATCTTTGGCGACAACCATTTCTAAATCGTTTTTAATACTCTCTTCCACTTCATAAACACTAAACTTATTTAAATTGAACTTTTCAGCCGTTTTTGGGTTTATCTTTATTTTTAACTCTTGAACTGTTATTTTTTCCTGATTTTTTTTATTTAGTGCAGCAAATTCATCCTGCCATATTTTTTTTTCGGATTCTAATTTTTTAATATCATGAGCCTGTTCATGAATAAGCTTTGCTTGTTTTTCTTGCAATATGCCAAATATGAATACAAAAATACTCCAGCTAATCATTGCTCCTATGGCCATCCCTGTAAAAAAGCGCCGCCATTCCTTCCATAATTGGATAGATGGAATTCTCATAGTTGTGTATGACCCTCAGTCAACCAAAATATCAGCTTAGCTCCCGTCTGGGCACCGCCTAAGGCTGCCAAAATTAAAATAAACTGTTTAAAGATTTCCTTGGTTCCCGCTTCTAATAGACCCTTTTCGAAGCTATACACGGTATCAAAGGTACCTCCAATGGCGGCGATGATTGCCCAAATTCGTAGATCGGTTGAATAGCGGAAGATGGTCGTAAGTGGAGGTTGTCCGGTTAAAAATGCCGCTAAACCACTTAGTAGCGAGCCTCCTAAAATAACTCCTAGCGCAATAAAATAACTAACAATTAATGTGGGGAAAAAGCCAATTTCCTTCATAACAAAACCACCTGTCCTATTATCGACTTACTTCATCATATGAAAAGTGGACAGCTTCTATGATAAAGCCACAAAACATTCGATGAATGTAATGAGAACATATTTTCTTTTTTATTGATTGGGCTCTATAATAGAAACGTAAGTAAGTGGAAGGGAGGGAACTTGAAATGTCTTTTATTCACCTTCATGTGTACAGTACCTATAGCTTATTAAGCAGTACCATTCCGATTAATTCTTTGGTCCAAGCGGCCAAACAGAAAGGTTTTCAAGCACTAGCATTGACTGACCGAAATGTCATGTATGGAACCATTCCTTTTTATAAAGAATGTTTAAAACACGGAATCAAACCGATATTAGGACTAACCGCCGATATTTTAAATGAAAAAGAGGAGACGTATCCTCTTGTTTTGCTAGCAAAGGATCGTTATGGTTTTCAAAATCTTCTAAAGATAAGTAGTGTTATCAAAACGAAATCAGATACAGGCATACCACTCAAATGGCTCAAACATTACCATGCAGGGCTCATAGCAATCACGCCTGGGCTTGAGGGAGAAATAGAATCCCAATTGTTAAATAAAAATAGAGAATTAGCTAGGGAGTCGATTTTAAAATACCAATCTATTTTTGGTAAAACTAACTTTTTTTTAGGTTTGCAGAATCATCAAACAACAAAAGAAGTTTCGATACATAATGAAATACTCCAACTTGGACGTGAAACAGAAACAGCATCCGTTGCGACAAATCAGGTTTTTTACTTAGAACAAGAGGATGCCTTAGCCCACGAATGCTTATTAGCAATAAAAAATGGCGAAAAATTGCAAGATGACCACCATGAAAAGCTAGATAGTGACCAATATTACTTTAAATCTAGTCAGGAAATGGTAAAGTTATTTTCGGAGTATCCCAATGCGTTAGAGAACTCGTTAAAGATTGCCGAACAGTGTAATGTACTTCTTTCATTAAATGAAAAGCATTTGCCTAAATTCCCAACAGGTGAAGGATATACGGCTGACAACTTGTTAGAGGAACTTTGCTTTCAGGGATTGCAGGAAAAGATTGCTAAGCCATCGAAAGAATATCATGAGCGGCTAGCCTATGAACTGCAAATTATTAAAAAAATGCAATTTAGTGACTATTTTTTAATTGTTTGGGACTTTATGAAATTTGCTAATGAAAATGACATTCTTACTGGGCCGGGTCGTGGCTCTGCAGCAGGATCATTAGTTGCTTACGTTCTAAATATTACCGATGTCGACCCTATCGAACATGATCTTTTATTCGAACGATTTCTAAATCCAGAGCGAATCTCAATGCCCGATATTGATATTGACTTCCCTGACGTAAAAAGGGACGAAGTTATTCGCTATGTAGCAGGGAAATACGGAGAGTTGCATGTCGCTCAAATCATCACCTTTGGTACATTGGCGGCAAAGGCAGCATTGAGGGATGTAGGTCGGGCGTTTGGCCTAAATACTAAGGAACTCGATTCCCTGTCGAAACAAGTGCCCTCACAGTTAGGGATTAGTTTGCAATCGGCTTATAAGGAATCTGAAGGGCTACGAGAATTTGTCGGTGAAAACGAGTTACATAAAAAGCTGTTTCAGACGGCGCTAAAGCTTGAAGGGTTGCCACGGCATACCTCCACACATGCTGCAGGAGTCATTATCAGTGAGGAGCCCTTGGTAAATATGGTTCCGATTCAAAACGGACACCAAGGAGTCTATCTAACGCAATATTCAATGGAATATCTCGAGGATATTGGACTGTTGAAAATGGATTTTCTTGGGTTAAGGAATTTAACCTTACTCGAGGATATCGTGCGACAAATCGAAAAGGGCAAAGGTGAAAAAATAAATTTAAAGACGTTGCCATTAAATGACCCAGCTGTCTTTGAACTTTTGTCGGATGGAGATACAACCGGTATTTTTCAGCTAGAATCGGAGGGGATGCGGAAGGTTTTAATAAAACTAAAGCCATCGCAATTTGAAGATATTGTCGCGGTCAATGCGTTGTACCGTCCAGGTCCAATGGAAAATATTCCGTTATTTATTGACCGTAAACATGGCATTGAACCGATTCACTACCCACATCCAGATTTAAAGGATATTTTGGATAAAACATATGGAGTCATTGTTTATCAAGAACAAATTATCCAAATCGCCTCAAAAATGGCTGGTTTCTCACTAGGTGAAGCAGATTTGCTCCGGCGAGCAGTTTCGAAAAAACAAAAAGAAATATTAGACCGGGAACGAACCCATTTTGTGAAAGGCTCTCTCAACAATGGCTATCAAGAAAATGTTGCCAATGAAATTTACGATTTGATTGTTCGTTTTGCCAATTATGGGTTTAATCGTAGCCATGCTGTTGCCTATAGCTTAATTTCTTATCAATTGGCCTATTTAAAAGCCCATTATCCATTATATTTTATGGCTGCCTTATTAACATCGGTAATAGGAAATGAATCAAAGATTGCTCAATATATTCGTGAGGTTAAACAAATGAATTTAAAGGTGTTACCGCCTTCCATTAATAAGAGCGGTTACTCCTTTCATGTTGAGAGCGGCGCGATAAGATACAGCCTAGCTGCAATTAAAGGCATTGGTGCAGTGGTCATGAAGGAAATATTTCAAAAGCGTAAGCAAAAGAAATTCGACGATTTGTTTGATTTTTGTATGCGGGTTTCAATGAAAATCATCAATCGAAAAACGTTGGAAACACTTGTCCACTCGGGTAGTTTTGATGAGTTTGGAAAGGATAGAGCTATCTATTTAGCGAGTTTAGATGTAGCAATTGACCATTCTGTGCTAGTTAATCCAGAAGAAACGAATCAAATTGACTTTTTTTCCGAGGCAGAGTTCTTTTTGAAACCTAAATATGTCGAAATTGAACCGCTATTAATTGAAGATAAACTTAATCTTGAAAAAGAGGTTTTAGGACTTTACCTTTCTGACCATCCTGTTACTGCCTATGAAAAAGAATTACTTCTATCTGGCTGTAAACAGCTATCTGGTTTAAATAAAGCAAACAAGCGTGTGTTGGTAGGGATTTATATAACAGGAATTAAAAAAATTCGTACCAAAAAGGGAGAAGCAATGGCTTTCCTTACGGTTTCTGACCCAAGTGGGGAAATGGAGGCAGTGGTTTTTCCAACAGTCTATACAAAAACACTCCTCCATCTTAAACAGGGAAGTATGTTGGTTGTAAATGGGAAAGTGGAAGAACGATCCGAAACGGTACAACTCATTATCGAAAATGTAGTACCAATGCAAGAGTGGTTAGAAAAGAATAAAAAACCAAAATCCGTCTTGTATTTAAAATTAGAAGAATCACAGCAATCGAATAAAGTACTTCAACAACTAAAAGAACTTTTTCGAAAGAACCACGGGCACACTAGCATTGTTTTATATTACGAAAAATCAAAAAAAACTGTCCTTTTAGATGAAGAATTCTCTATTAAACCAACGGGATATTTGCTTGATCAATTAAAAAATATTCTTGGTTTGGATAACGTAATCCTAAAGGAATAGTCTTTACAAGTTGCTGAGTTATGTTATATTGGTAAATAGAATTTATTTGTGGTCTGACCACTATTTTACTAGAGTCCATTCACTTAGCAGCGATATAGAAAAATCCTATGTTGATCAATTTAGGGAGTGAATAAAGAATGAATTTGCGCGAAGAAGCATTGCAAATGCACCGAGAAAACCAAGGCAAACTGGAATCAAAATCAAAGGTACCTGTGAGAGACGCAAGAGATTTAAGTCTCGCCTATTCACCCGGGGTTGCGGAGCCTTGTAAAGAAATTTACGATAAACCGGAAACAGTATATGACTATACCATGAAGGGGAACATGGTAGCAGTGGTTTCGGATGGAACAGCTGTTTTAGGGTTAGGAAATATTGGTCCAGAGGCGGCTCTTCCTGTAATGGAAGGAAAGGCAGTATTATTTAAGAGTTTTGCAGGTGTGGATGCCTTTCCAATTTGTCTTGCAACGACAGATGTTGATAAAATTGTGGAAACGGTTAAGCTACTTGAGCCAACTTTTGGTGGTGTTAATCTTGAAGATATTTCAGCTCCTCACTGCTTTGAAGTGGAGGAACGCTTAAAGCGGGAAACGAATATCCCAATTTTTCATGATGATCAACATGGTACTGCTATTGTAACGGTTGCCGGGCTTTTGAATGCTTTAAAGATTGTCGGCAAAAAAATTACCGAAATTAAGGTAGTGGCAAACGGTGCCGGAGCAGCAGGTATTGCCATCATCAAACTTTTATATCGTTATGGTGTCAGAGACATCATCATGTGTGATACAAAAGGGGCTATTTATGAAGGTCGTCCAAAAGGAATGAATGCCATCAAGGACGAGGTAGCTAAATATACTAACCGTGAAAATCTAAAAGGCAATCTTGAAGATGTTATTCAAGGTGCCGATGTCTTTATCGGTGTTTCTGTTGCGGGGGCTCTCACTAAAGAAATGGTGGAATCCATGAATCCGGATGCCATAATTTTTGCAATGGCAAACCCAGTTCCAGAAATCATGCCTGAAATTGCTAAAGAAGCCGGAGCAAGCGTAATCGGAACTGGCCGTTCTGACTTCCCTAATCAAGTAAATAACGTTCTTGCCTTCCCGGGGATTTTTCGAGGTGCATTAGATGTACGCGCAACCCATATAAATGAATCAATGAAAGTAGCGGCTGTTGAAGCCATTGCCGGTCTCATTTCGGAAGACGAGCTTCATTCCGATTATGTTATTCCTGGACCGTTTGACCCACGTGTGGCTCCTGAAGTTGCCGCAGCTGTTGCGAAAGCTGCGATGGATACAGGCGTTGCCCGAATTAAGGTCGATCCAGAGGAAATTAAAGAAAAAACCCGTCAATTAGCGATTATTGGCAAAAGTGAGTGATGATACTGGTGCCATCCTCACAAAAAGAATCAAAGGTTTATCTAGAAATTGTCAAGCAATTGAGAGGTCTTATAACACAGGAACGATTAAAACCTGGTGACAAACTACCTTCCGAACGGGAACTATCTGAGCGCCTTAATGTTGGGCGCTCCTCCGTTCGTGAAGCTTTAAGGGCGTTAGAGTTGCTTGGTCTAATTGAAACTAGGCGCGGAGAAGGGACGTTCATTCGCGATTTTCGAGGCAATCAACTGGTCCAATTGTTAGGGACATTTGTTCTTCAAGATGAAAAAGCAATTAAAGATGTGATCGAGACTAGAAATTACATTGAAATGGACTGTCTTCGGCTCGCTGTGGGCAGAAAAACAAAAACCGATTTGGCTACACTTCGCTCGAAAATCCAATCGGAAATTGTCGATGACGAACAATTTTTCTTTGAGATTGCCGAAATGGCAGAAAACTATTTGTTACTGAGAATATGGCATATTTTATATGATTATATAAATGCTTTAGAAATAAAGAAGGCGGCTATTCATCGATCATTATACGAAGAATTAATCATCGCGTTAGAAAATAGTGCCGAGCAACAAGTATTAGACACTTATCATAAAATGCGGAATATGTCGTCTTTATAACGACAAATTCAAACATATTTTGTATAAAAATTGTTCTATAGTAATAGGACAAGCTAATTTATTGCCCAAGCTTGTGAGCTGGGTATTAAAAAACAAAAAGTGGTCTGACCACTTGCGTATTTAGGAGGTTTCACTTTGCAAATTAAGGGGTTATTTACTAAAAATAAGAAGAAGAAATATGCAACGATACCTTCTGAGAGTGCTAAACAGGATGTACCTGAAGGTATTATGTCCAAATGTCCGGATTGTAAAAAAATCATGTACACAAAGGAACTAGTTAAAAATAATAAGGTTTGTTTTCATTGCGGTTATCATTATCCAATGAACTCTTTTGAAAGAATTGAAAGCTTTTTGGATGAAAATAGTTTTGAAGAAATGGATTCCAGTATGACTTCAGAGAATCCTTTAAATTTTCCGGATTATCTTGAGAAGTTACAGGGCGATATTAAAAAGACAAATTTAAACGAAGCTGTTGTAACAGGAACAGGTACAGTTGGTGGATTCCCAATCGTTGTAGCAATTATGGATTCTACCTTTCGAATGGGAAGTATGGGCTCAGTTGTTGGAGAAAAAATTACTCGTGCAATTGAAAAGGCTGACCAACTTTCAGTACCATTTATTATTTTCACAGCTTCAGGTGGTGCCAGAATGCAGGAGGGGGTTTTGAGCCTAATGCAAATGGCGAAGACGAGTGTTGCTCTAAAACGATTTAGCGATCATGGCGGATTGATTATATCGATTATGACCCATCCAACAACTGGCGGGGTGTCTGCAAGCTTTGCATCACTTGGGGACTATAATTTTGCTGAACCAGGTGCGTTAATTGGCTTTGCTGGTAGACGAATTATTGAACAAACCATCCGCGAAGAACTTCCGGAGGATTTTCAAACAGCTGAATTTCTTTTGAAACATGGTCAGTTAGATGCAGTTGTTTCAAGATTAGAGCTAAGAGAAAAGATGATGAACCTACTTGAAATCCATCAACCGGGGGGTGCTCTTCAATGGTAGGAGAATTAGAGTTTGAAAAACCGGTCATTGAATTGCGAAAAAAGATTGTCGAATTAAAGGAATTTACCAAGAATGCGGATGTTGACCTTTCCGTTGAAATAGAAAAACTGGAATCCCGCTTAGAAAAGCTTGAAAAAGATATTTACGAAAATATGAAACCGTGGGATCGCGTGCAAATTGCTCGTCACCCAAATCGCCCAACTACACTTGACTATATTTCTTTACTTTTTAAAGATTTCTTTGAATGTCATGGAGATCGTACTTTTGGTGATGATGAGGCAATCGTCGGTGGGGTAGCAATGTATCGGGGAATACCTGTAACAGTCATTGGTCATCAACGTGGAAAAGATACGAAGGAGAATATTCGTCGTAATTTTGGGATGCCACATCCGGAAGGTTATCGTAAAGCACTGCGTTTAATGCATCAGGCGGAAAAGTTTCATCGTCCAATTATTTGTTTTATTGATACGAAGGGTGCATATCCAGGTAAGGCAGCAGAGGAACGTGGTCAAAGCGAGGCAATTGCTAAAAATTTATTTGAAATGGCAAGTTTAAAAGTTCCAGTTGTTTGTATCGTGATTGGTGAAGGTGGAAGTGGTGGTGCCTTAGCCCTAGGTGTTGGAAATCATATTCATATGCTAGAAAATTCAACATACTCGGTAATTTCGCCTGAAGGTGCTGCTGCGATTCTTTGGAAGGATTCCTCATTGGCTAAGCAAGCGGCAGAAACGATGAAAATTACTGCACCAGACTTAAAGCAACTTGGGGTTATTGATGAGATTATTCCTGAAGTTAAGGGTGGCGCTCATCGTGACTTGAAACAACAAGCTAGTGAAATCGATCAAGTTCTTTTTAGTTCCTTACAGGAATTAACAAAAATGACCGATATTCAATTAATCGATCAACGCTATCAAAAATTCAAAGCAATTGGTGAATTTTCCCAGGAAGAAGAATCGATAGGCGTCAAATAAATATAAAAGCTGGCTCGAATTGCTTTGAGTCAGCTTTTTATTTGTCTATTATAGAACACTATTTTAATTTGAAAAGTTTATGACATTTTCCCTATTCTAAAACGCTTACATTTTGAAATCGAGAGTTTTTCCTAAAAGTTCATGCTTATTGTATTGAGATACCAATAGGTTCATGTTATTTTAGAAATATTCTGGGGCGATTTGTTCATAATAAGAATAGCCTAGATTTGCACAATTTTTATTACATAATTGTTTTTCACATTATTTTTTAGAGGTGGAAAAGATGAAAAAAATCGGAGTACTTACTAGTGGCGGTGATTCTCCTGGAATGAACCCAGCCGTTCGGGCTGTTGTCCGTAAAGCTATTTTTCATAATTTGGACGTTTATGGAGTTTATGGGGGTTATACAGGATTAATAAATGGAAATATAAAAAAGCTAGAATTAGGATCGGTTGGTGATATCATTCATCGTGGCGGAACGATGCTTTATTCTGCAAGATGTGAAGAGTTTAGAACGAAAGAGGGCCAGCAAAAAGGAATCGAGCAATTAAAAAAATTGGGGATTGAAGGTTTGGTCGTTATCGGTGGGGATGGTTCCTATCGGGGAGCCAAGGCGTTAACGGAACAAGGCTATCCTTGTGTTGGGGTACCAGGAACAATCGATAATGATATTGCGGGGACTGATTTTACGATTGGCTTTGATACCGCTTTAAATACAGTCATTGATGCAATTGACAAAATTCGTGATACGGCTACCTCTCATGAGCGTACTTTCATTATTGAAGTAATGGGACGCGATGCAGGAGATATCGCACTATGGGCTGGACTTGCCGGAGGTGCGGAAACGATTTTAATCCCTGAAGAGAATTATGACATGGAAGAAATTGCGGCACGCTTAAAGAGTGGACATGAGCGTGGAAAGAAGCATAGTATTATTGTGGTAGCTGAGGGAGTTTGTAGTGCAACCGATTTCGCAAAACAATTAAAAGAAGCAGCCAATATTGATACGCGAATTTCCGTGTTAGGCCATATCCAACGTGGCGGTTCACCAACAGCTTTTGACCGTGTATTGGCAAGCCGTCTTGGGGCGCGAGCAGTAGAATTATTAATGGAAGGTAAGGGTGGAAGAGCAGTCGGAATTCAACAGAACAAGTTAGTCGATTCCGATTTATCCGAAATATTTAGCCATAAGCATTCTGGAGATTTAAGTCTATACAAACTTTCGAAAGAATTATCGATTTAATTGGAGGATATGATAATGCGCAAAACAAAAATCGTTTGTACGATTGGTCCGGCAAGTGAGAGTGTCGAAAAATTAACCCAACTGATTGAAGCGGGAATGAACGTTGCGAGATTAAATTTTTCTCATGGTGACCATGAAGAACATGGAGCAAGAATTAAGAATATCCGTGAAGCAGCTCGCCAAACTGGAAAAACTGTGGCGATTTTATTGGATACGAAAGGCCCTGAAATCAGAACGAACAATATGGTGGGTGGAGCGATTGAACTACAAGCAGGTAACCATATCATCGTTTCCATGGTCGAGGTTGAAGGTACTACTGAAAAGTTCTCTGTTACATATCCGGGGCTAATCCACGATGTCCATGTTGGTTCAAGAATTTTACTTGATGATGGATTGATTGGATTGGAAGTACTATCAATTGATAAAGATAAACAGGAAATTCAAACGAAAATCTTAAATAGCGGTACATTGAAAAATAAAAAAGGAGTCAATGTGCCTGGTGTTTCCGTTAAATTACCAGGAATTACGGAAAAGGATGCAAAGGATATCCTGTTCGGAATCCAACAAGAAGTTGATTTTATTGCGGCCTCGTTCGTAAGACGTGCTTCCGATGTTCTCGAAATCCGTCGATTATTAGAAGAGAATCAAGCTACTCATATTCAAATCATTCCTAAAATCGAAAACCAAGAGGGCGTTGACTATATTGATGAGATTCTTGAAATTTCTAATGGTTTAATGGTTGCCAGAGGAGATTTAGGTGTAGAAATCCCGGCAGAAGAAGTTCCGCTAGTTCAAAAAATGCTCATCAAAAAATGTAATGCGCAAGGAAAGCCGGTTATTACGGCAACACAAATGTTAGACTCGATGCAGCGTAATCCGCGTCCAACTCGCGCTGAGGCCAGTGATGTTGCGAATGCGATTTTTGACGGAACAGATGCTATCATGCTTTCTGGTGAAACGGCTGCAGGGAATTATCCGGTTGAGGCAGTTCAAACAATGCACAATATTGCTTCAAGAGCAGAGGAAGCATTAGACCATAAAGAAATCCTTTCCGCTCGCAGCAAGGAGAACGACCATAATATTACTGATGCAATTGGCCAATCTGTTGCATACACAGCTCTGAATCTGGATGTAAATGCCATCATCACTCCTACTGAAAGTGGACATACGGCTCGAATGATTTCGAAGTATCGTCCAAAAGCGCCAATTGTTGCCGTGACAGCAAGCGAAACAACAAAGCGTAGCTTATCACTAGTTTGGGGCGTGTACCCACAAATGGGTCAACAAGCACGAACAACAGATGAAATGCTTGATATTGCCGTTGATGAAAGTGTAAATAGCGGATTAGTGAAGCATGGAGATCTAGTGGTCATTACAGCAGGTGTTCCGGTTGGAGAAGCAGGAACAACCAATTTAATGAAGATTCATGTTGTTGGTGATATCATTGCGAAGGCGCAAGGTATTGGTAGAAAGTCAGCTTATGGTAGGGTTGTCGTTGCATTGAATGCTGCCGAAGCTTTGGCTAAGGTGAAAGAGGGCTCTATCCTAATTACTTATGGCTCTGATCGTGAAATGGTTCCGGCGATTGAAAAATGCGCTGCCCTTATTGCCGAAGAAGGCGGTCTAACAAGTCACGCTGCCGTGGTAGGACTAAACCTAGGTATTCCGGTTATCGTGGGAGTTGAAAATGCTACAAAATTATTCAAAGACGGCCAAGAAATTACCGTAGACTCAGGACGCGGCGTCATCTACAATGGTCACGCCAGCGTACTTTAAAATTTGATTGATGGGTGCCCTAATTTGGGGTACCCTTTTTTGGTTACACCATTTCAGAAATTGAACTTATCTTTTATTGGTATTATTATATAGGTAGGCAGTGTAGAATAGGGGCGTTATCATTGAGATTACTCTTACTTTTAATTATCATCATACCAGCAGCTGAAATCAGTTTTTTATTAGTTTCTGGTAGAATCATCGGTACTTGGCCGACCATTTTTTTAATTATCTTTACAGGAGTCATCGGCTCTTATTTAGCAAAAAAGCAGGGGTTATCCGTATATCGCCAGCTTCAGCAGCAGTTACAAATGGGAGAAATGCCCGGGGAAACCATTCTGGATGGAATTTGCATTTTGGTCGGTGGAATCTTTCTATTAGCTCCTGGCTTTCTCACCGACATTATGGGGTTCCTACTCCTTTTCCCGGTAACTAGAGTTTATTTTAAAAAATTCATGAAGAAAAAATTTCATGCAAAAATCCACAAAAACAACAGGAAAATCATTTACTAACCTAAAAAAGCTACTCTTTACAAACAGAGTAGCTTTTTCTAATCACTTAATTTCTTCTCTCCCCAGTATAAACGACCAAAGATCGCGGAAAACGTTGGCACGGTGTAGGGTGCTGATGATCACAAGTAAAACTGGTCCTGCGATCAACCCTAAAAATCCTAATAGTTTAAAACCAACAAACAAGGAAATTAAGGTTGCCAGTGGATCTAAACCAATATTGGAGGAAAGAATCTTAGGCTCCATTACTTGTCTTTGGACTAACACAACCACATAAAGGACTCCCAAGCCAATCGCTGTGCTGATATCACCAGATATTGCTTCATAAATAATCCATGGAACAAAAATGGCGCCAGTTCCTAGATAGGGAATAATATCAACAATACCACAAATTAATGCAATCGTTATAGCATAGTCCACCCGAAGAACGAGCAGTCCAATCAAAATAATAACTGTCGTAATTGAAATTAACGTCAACTGTGCTTTAATAAAACCAAACAATGCCTTTTTTAAATCTTCAAACACTGTTTTTCCACTAGTCTTTGCGCGTCCGGGTAACAGTCTGCTTCCTAAGGCACTAAGGCGGTACCAATCCTTACTGATAAAAAAGGTTGCTAGCAATGAAAAAATCAGAACAGTTGCGGCGTTAGGAAACCATGATAAGATGTTTGGAATATTTCCAAAGAAATTCTGAATAAATGCGCCAACAGTTGTACCAAATTTAGTACCAACATTTTGGATATTTTCCATTATCGTATCCTGCTGGCCAGCATCCAAATTATTAAATAAGCTTGTTAATTGGTTATATAAAGGAATGATTTGCGCGGCAAATAGCTCCTCTAAATAATTGATTACGGTGTCTAAATGATTAGGTACTACCTTCGCTAAGTATTCGGCTCCAGAAACAATTTCTGCAATAAGTAAGATGATCAGGCCGGCCGCAACAGAAAATAAAATAACTAACGCTACTAGGACGGATACCGACCTTGGCATTCTAAATTTGCTAACAAAAAAATTGACGAGCGGATTAATTAAAAATGCAATTGCCAGACCGATTAAAAATGGATAGGTTACCTTAGAAATAAAGTAAAACGCCATCAGCCCTAAGATAACTGCCCCTGCGACTAAAATAAATCGCAATGTTCGGTAAACATATGTTAGATTCATATCTTCCCCCCAGACTAAAAACGCATTAATGAATTTATTTTAACATTTTATTGAATAATTCGCATATTCTGGCTCGTTTTTTCCATCATGGAAGTATGATTATCCTATTAAAACCAAAAATTAAACAATAAGTTATTAAAACATAAGTTATATTACAATAACGTCACCAGATTGGAGGGAAGATAAGGTGCAGTCATTATTATTTTTACTATTACTCTTAGTTATCGGCCTATTAGCAAAAAATAAATCATTGATTATAGCCATTGCTGTTTTATTTATCCTAAAAATAATCGGTCTCGATTCTAAATATTTCACGCAAATCCAAACAAAAGGAATTGAATGGGGAGTTATCGTCATTACCATCGCAGTATTATCTCCAATTGCCAATGGTGATATAGGCTTTAAGGATTTAAGTGGTGCTTTTAAATCACCATATGCTTGGATTGCACTCCTCTCAGGAATGGCTGTCGCATTACTGGCAAAGGGGGGAGTGACATTACTTTCAACAGACCCACATATTACAACCGCACTAGTAATTGGAACAATTCTTGCCGTTTCGTTATTTAATGGTGTATCAGTCGGACCATTGATCGGTGCTGGAATCGCCTTTTTAGCGATGAAAATTTTTGAGTTTTTTAGATAGTTATTTTTCGGTATAATAATTTTTCAGCCATTTTATGTGGTTTTCATTCCCAAAGTTCTGATTATTGTTTATAATAGGCTTGTAAGCGTATCCTTTTTTCTTAATGAAGTTTTTTTATTGGTGAATACAGTAGATACATAATAAATCGGAACACTCTGCTTTTTACCGAGCACCCGCTCGATAACTTTGAAGAAATCGGGATATTGTACTATGATTCATTTATACGGCTTAAGCCGACATTAATAGGTTGATGGGGAAATTTTTCATGTAAAGGAGAGATTAGATTGTCAGTTACAAGAGGTCTTGAAGGGGTAGTAGCTACATCTTCATCGATTAGTTCAATTATCGATGATACATTAACGTATGTTGGTTACAATATTGATGATTTAGCCGACAACGCAACCTTTGAAGAAGTAATATTTTTATTATGGCATCGCAAGCTTCCAACTGCGGCTGAATTAGCCCAATTGAAGCAGCAATTAGCAGATAATATGGATCTTCCAAAGGAAATCATTGAACATTTTAAACTGATTCCAATCGGTGATATTCACCCGATGGCAGCCATCCGTACCGCTGTTTCATTACTAGGTCTTTATGACGACGAAGCGGATGTAATGGAAAGAGATGCAAATTATCGTAAAGCCATTCGTTTGCAAGCAAAAATGCCAGCCATTGTGGCAGCGTTTTCCCGCGTAAGAGCTGGGCTAGAGCCAGTGACTCCACGCAAAGATTTAAATTTTGCCGCTAACTTTTTATTTATGTTAACAGGTAACGAACCAGATTCTATTGCAGTTGAAGCGCTAGATAAAGCATTAGTTCTTCATGCTGACCATGAGTTAAATGCCTCTACATTTACTGCGCGTGTTTGTGTGGCAACGCTTTCTGATGTATATTCTGGTGTGACTGCGGCAATCGGCGCATTAAAAGGACCACTTCACGGCGGTGCTAATGAAGCTGTAATGAAAATGCTAAAAGAAATTGGCACATTAGAAAACGTAGATAGCTATGTTCACGGTAAGCTTGCAAATAAAGAGAAAATTATGGGATTCGGACATCGTGTGTACCGTCAAGGTGATCCTCGTGCCAAGCATCTAAGAAAAATGTCTGAAAAATTAACGGCTTTAACTGGTGAACCGCATTGGTACCAAATGTCAGTCGAGATTGAAAAAATTGTTACAAGTGAAAAGAATTTACCACCAAATGTGGATTTCTACTCAGCTTCCATGTACCATAGTCTTGGAATCGATCATGATTTGTTTACACCAATCTTTGCTGTTAGCCGTGTATCTGGTTGGTTGGCACACATTTTAGAACAATATGATAACAACCGCCTGATTCGCCCTCGTGCAGAGTACACAGGTCCTGGCATGCAGACTTATGTACCAATTGAGCAAAGAGGCTAATATTTTACTTTCAATCGAAAACTGTTAAAATGAATGAGGTTAGAAGATTTTTCTTCTAACCTTTGAGTATTCATTTTTCGATCCATTTATAGTTGAACAAAGAAATTTTGGAGGGATACATAATGTCTGGAGAAAAAATCACAGTTTCAAATGGGGTATTAAACGTACCAAACAATCCTATCATTCCTTTTATTGAAGGAGACGGTACCGGTCCTGATATTTGGGCAGCAGCTTCTCGCGTATTAGACGCAGCAGTTGAAAAAGCCTATAATGGCGAAAAGAAAATCGTTTGGAAAGAAGTTTTAGCAGGGGAAAAAGCATTTAACCAAACGGGTGAATGGTTACCACAAGAAACACTTGATGCAATTAGCGAATATTTCATTGCTATCAAAGGTCCTTTAACTACTCCAGTTGGCGGCGGAATTCGTTCATTAAACGTAGCATTACGTCAAGAATTAGATTTATTCGTGTGCTTACGTCCAGTACGTTGGTTTGAAGGCGTTCCATCACCAGTTAAGCGTCCTCAAGACACTGACATGGTGATTTTCCGTGAGAACACAGAGGATATTTATGCTGGAATTGAATACGCAAAAGGTTCAGCAGAAGTAGAAAAATTAATCAACTTCCTTCAAACTGAAATGGGTGTGAAGAAAATTCGTTTCCCTGAAACATCAGGTATCGGTATTAAGCCTATTTCTGAAGAAGGTACTTCTCGCTTAGTTCGTGCTGCATTAAACTATACGATTAACGAAGGTCGTAAATCTTTAACAATCGTACATAAAGGTAACATTATGAAGTTTACTGAAGGTGCGTTCAAGAACTGGGCATATGAGCTTGCTGAAAAAGAATTTGGCGATAAAGTATTCACTTGGGCGCAATATGACAGAATTAAAGAAGAGCAAGGCTCTGAAGCAGCTAACAAAGCTCAAGCAGACGCTGAAGCAGCAGGCAAAATCATCGTAAAAGATGCGATTGCAGACATCTTCTTACAACAAATTTTAACAAGACCTAGTGAGTTCGATGTTGTTGCTACTATGAACTTAAACGGTGACTATATTTCTGACGCATTAGCTGCTCAAGTAGGCGGTATCGGTATCGCACCAGGAGCAAACATCAACTACGAAACTGGCCATGCAATTTTTGAAGCTACACACGGTACTGCTCCAAAATACGCTGGTTTAGATAAAGTAAATCCATCTTCTGTCATCCTTTCAGGGGTGTTAATGCTTGAGCATTTAGGCTGGAACGAAGCCGCAAAATTAATTATCCAATCTATGGAAAAGTCAATTGCGTCTAAAGTTGTAACCTATGATTTCGCGCGCTTAATGGAAGGGGCAACGGAAGTAAAGTGCTCTGAATTCGGTGACGAATTAATCAAGAACATGGCATAAGATTAAAGTATGGAAGTTTCTCGGGTCGTTTTTAACGGCCCCTTTTCAAATATAAAACTCGATTAGGGGGATTTACCATGTCTTTTAAACGTAGAAAAGTGTCAGTTATTGGTGGCGGTTTTACAGGTGCAACAACAGCACTTATGATTGCACAAAAAGAGCTTGCTGATGTGGTTTTAGTTGATATTCCGCAATTGGAAAACCCAACTAAAGGGAAAGCGCTAGACATGTTAGAAGCAAGTCCTGTACAAGGTTTTGATGCAAACATCATCGGTACATCTAACTATGAGGATACAAAGGATTCAGACATTGTTGTTGTGACAGCGGGTATTGCCCGTAAGCCGGGGATGAGCCGTGACGATTTAGTGCAAACAAACCAAAAAATCATGAAGAGTGTTGCCGCTGAAATCGTTAAACATTCGCCAAACGCTTATGTGGTTGTTTTAACTAACCCAGTAGATGCAATGACTTACACATTGTTTAAAGAGACAGGTTTCCCTAAAAATCGTGTAATTGGTCAATCAGGAGTTCTAGACACTGCCCGTTTCCGTACATTTATTGCTCAAGAACTAAACCTATCTGTGAAAGATATTACTGGTTTTGTTCTTGGTGGTCATGGCGACGAAATGGTTCCACTTGTTCGTTACTCCTACGCGGGAGGAATTCCGTTAGAAACATTAATTCCGAAAGACCGTTTAGATGCAATCGTGGAACGTACTCGTAAGGGTGGTGGGGAAATCGTTAACCTTCTAGGTAACGGAAGTGCTTATTATGCACCTGCTGCTTCTCTTGTACAAATGTGTGAAGCTATTCTTAAAGACCAGCGTCGCGTCATTCCTTCCATTGCGTATCTAGAGGGTGAGTATGGCTATGAAGGAATTTATCTTGGAGTGCCGACCATTCTAGGCGCTAACGGAATTGAAAAAGTGATCGAGCTTGAATTAACGCAAGAGGAAAAGAAAGCTCTTGATAAATCAGCGGAAGCTGTCCGTAATGTTATGAGTGTTTTAGTATAAAAAAGCCAGAAGGGGTCTGATCGATGAACAAATATTGGTCAGTCCCTTTTCTATCATTTTTTTAGAAATCGCTTTCACTATTTGGAGGTGTGTCCTGTTGTTGTTAGGTAAAAAAAGAAAGCTTGGACGCAAGATTGAAGAGATTTCTGTAGGCGAAAAATTGTCCCTAACAGAAAAAATAGAAGATAAGGATTTACTCTTATATCTTGGATTAACCAATGATGCAAATCCACTCTATATTCAGCACGATTATGCATCTCAAACTCCATTCCAAAAACCAATTGTCCCTACCATTATGCTAACAGGGATTATCACTGCTGCCGTTTCTAAATATATGCCTGGACCTGGGAGTCATATTTTAAAGCAAAGTTTAGAGTTCCCTAAACAAGTATATCATTATGGTACCGTGCAATTTTTATTTGAAGTAACAGAAGTGAATAAAAGCGCTCATACCGTAGTCATTCATGTCGTCGGCACAAATGAATCGGAAGAAACGGTAATTGTTGGAGATATTTTAGTATGTCCACCTCACAAATTAGAGAAAATGGAAGGTCGGGCTTTAGATAATTTTTAAATCCACAGGTATTTTACTGTGGTTTTTTTTATTTTTTCATTATAATAAGAGATGAATACTATGGGGTTTTCACAGGGGTTAATAATGAAAGCGGAGGCAATTATGTCAAAAAAAGTCTTAGTCGTTGATGATGAGCAGCATATCCTTACCCTACTTCAATACAATTTAGAGCAAAATGGCTTCGAGGTTATCACAGCAACTGATGGGGAAATAGGTCGCGATTTAGCTATTTCGTTGAATCCTGATTTTATTGTGTTAGATTTAATGCTTCCCAAATTAGATGGTATTGAAGTTTGTAAACAATTGAGACAACAGAAAGTGTCCACACCGATTCTCATGCTTACGGCAAAAGATGACGAATTTGATAAAATCATCGGTTTAGAATTAGGGGCAGACGATTATATGACAAAGCCGTTTAGTCCTAGGGAAGTAGTAGCTAGAGTAAAGGCGATTTTACGCAGAACCCAAGCGCCTGTCAATCAACCTGTCCAAGATGAAGATAAGGACTATATCCAAATTGCGAATTTGAAAATTTTCCCGAATAAGTACGAAGCCTTTATGGAAGATGAAGTGATTGAACTAACACCAAAGGAATTTGAATTATTAATGTACCTAGTGACCAATAAAGGACGAGTACTAACGAGAGATCAACTGCTAAGCGCCGTGTGGAACTATGATTTTGCAGGCGATACGAGAATTGTTGATGTTCATATTAGCCATTTGCGTGAAAAAATTGAAAAAAATTCAAAAAAACCACTATTTATAAAGACTATTAGAGGGATCGGCTATAAACTTGAGGAGCCAAAGACTCTGTGATGAAAAAACGTTCTAGACTATTTTTGATTCTCATCACCCTCATTATTGCTATATTGATATTCACTATCTTCTTATTGGGACGCTTATTCCTTACTTACCATGAACAAGCCCCTAGTGGATTATGGACCATTTTAGGAGTTGGCATTGTAATGGACATTATCTTAATCCTTTTCTTAGGGAATAAGATAAAAAATCGTTATACTAAGCCAATTGAAGCAGCAACAGAGGTGGCTCTAGAATTAGCTAAAGGAAATTACCGGGCGCGTACATATGTTGATCAACAAAATGAAACAAGCCTTCTCAGTCATTCTATCAATATTCTTGCCAGGAATTTTGAAGAAATTGTCAAAAATCAGGAAATGCAGCAAGATCGTTTATCGACGTTAATAGAGAATATGGGAAGTGCTCTAATATTAATTGATAACCGAGGCTATATAAGTTTAATTAATAAAACTTATAAAGAGGTATTTGACGTTAGTCCTGAATCCTATATGTCGCAGCTTTATTATAATGTTATTCAGTATAAAGAAATCACCAACTTAATAGAAGAAATCTTTATGACTGAACAAAATATTAAACGGACACTATTACTTCCTATCGGGATTGAAAGGCGATTTTTTGATGTATTTGGCTCGCCGATAATTGGGACCCAGAATGAGTGGAAGGGGGTCCTCCTTGTTTTTCATGACATCACTGAGCTTAAAAAATTAGAGCAAATGCGCAAGGATTTTGTAGCAAATGTATCTCATGAATTGAAAACACCGATTACCTCTATCAAAGGTTTCTCTGAAACGCTTTTGGACGGGGCGATGAAGGATCAAGATACATTAGAATCCTTTTTATCGATTATCTTAAAAGAAAGTGATCGCCTGCAAACGTTAATTCAAGATTTATTGGATCTTTCTAGAATAGAGCAGCATGACTTTCAACTGGAGCTTGAGGAAATCGACATACTATCTCTACTTGAAGAGGTAAAAACAATGCTGGTAGGAAGAGCTATCCAAAAAAATATCAGTTTGCAAATCATCTCTAAAACTTCTCCTCATTTTGTAAAAGGGGACTATTACCGACTTAAGCAGGTATTTATCAATCTATTAAGTAATGCAATCAATTACACTGGTTCACAAGGTAATGTTGAGATGGGGGTAAATGCTGATGGCGATAGGGTATATATTCATGTTAAGGATACGGGAATAGGAATCCAACAGGATGAAGTATCGCGAATTTTCGAACGGTTTTATCGAGTTGACCGTGCTAGAAGTCGAAATTCTGGTGGGACTGGACTAGGTTTAGCCATCGTAAAACATATTGTTGAAGCACATAAAGGTACGATTTCTGTCAAAAGTGTAGTGGGCAAGGGGTCAACATTTACTATTTCGTTAGAAAAAGTCACAGCACTAGATAATTTACAATAACTTAACCAACCATTAACAATCAATTCATATACAAATGATAAGATTCTTAATGAAAACCCCCATTAGATTGGGACCAAGCAAGAAAGAGAAAGAGCAGACCCCGCTCTTTCTCTTTTCTTTTTTAAAATTAATGCAACTTTTTTAATTTTCGTTCGTATAGACTAATGCGGATATTTTTTAAGAAGGAAGTGATGAATCAATGGTCAGTATAAAAAGAATCTATACGATTACTGGACTAGTTTTTTTAATTGGTATTTTAAGTATTGTGGCATTTACGACCTGGTATACCGTTGATGAATCGGAACAGGCGGTTATTCTAACATTTGGAAAAGTCGAACAGGGTCTCACTGAACCCGGGCTGCATTTTAAATTACCTTGGCCAATCCAAAATGTCGAAAAGCTATCGAAAGAGACATTTAGCTTACAATTTGGTTATGAGGAAAGAGAAGGCCAAATCAAGGAGTTTCCGAATGAAACAAAGATGATTACAGGGGATGAAAACATTGTCCTTGCAGATCTCGTTGTACAATGGAAAATTACCAACCCCGCGCAATTTTTATTCAATGCGGATAAGCCAGAGGAAATTCTTTATGATGCTACATCTGCGAGCTTAAGAAGCATTATTGGTAGTTCAAAAATTGACGACGCTCTTACTAGTGGAAAAGCAGAAATCGAAGCCGATGTCCGCGATCTATTATCTGATTTAATTTCTAAATATGACATTGGGATTTCAATTTTAGCGGTGAAACTTCAAGATGTCGAACTACCAAATGATGAAGTTCGTAAGGCGTTTACAAACGTTACCGACGCTAGAGAAACGATGAATACAAAAATTAACGAAGCGAAAAAATACCGAAATAAGCGGACTAATGAGGCTCAAGGGGAAAAGGATGCATTAATCTCAAATGCTCAAGGGGATAAAGCGGCCCGTATCGAAAGAGCTCGTGGGGACGTCGCGATTTTTAATAAACTATTCGCTGAATACAGTAAAAATCCTGAAATTACGAGACAGCGTCTCGTCCTTGAAACGATTGAGCAAGTCTTACCAAATACAGAAATTTATATTATGAATGACGATGGTAATACACTTAAGTATTTTCCAATCCGTCCATTAGAGAATAACCAACCGAAGACGAAAGAGGAAGGAAGTGAGACTAATGGACAATAACAATGTGATTGATATGAAAACCCGTGGCATTAATTGGCGAAACTATACCAAGGGTGGGATATTTTTAGTCGTTTTATTGGTTATCTTAATCTTTGTATTTACTAATCTATTTATTGTAAAAGAAGGGGAATACCGAGTTGTCCGCCAGTTTGGAGAAGTTGTTCGAATCGAAGGTACACCTGGACTAAGCTATAAACTTCCTTTTATTCAAAGTGTCTCATCCCTTCCTAAGTATCAGATGACATACGATGTCCAGGAAGCAGAAATCAACACGAAAGATAAAAAGAGAATGATCATAGATAACTATGCTATTTGGCGTATTGAAGACCCGAAAAAAATGATTTCAAACGCCAGAACGGTTGAAAAAGCTGAATCACGAATGGAAGAATTCATCTATTCAGTTGTTCGTGCTGAACTTGGTCAATTAAATTATGATGAGATAATAAATGATGAGAAGTCTTCACGTGGTTCCTTGAATGATCGAGTAACAAATAAGGTTAACGAGTTATTAACACAAGATAATTATGGAATTGTTCTTGTTGATGTTCGGATGAAGAGAACCGATTTACCGGCTGAAAACGAACAATCTGTATACACAAGAATGATTTCTGAACGTGAATCAAAAGCACAGGAATATTTATCAATGGGAGATGCACAGAAGAATCGGACAATTGCCGAAACCGACCGTGAAGTAAAGGAAATGCTTGCTAAAGCACAAGCTGATGCAGAAGTCATTCGTGCGGAAGGGGAAGGAGAAGCCGCAAAGATTTACAACAATTCCTTCTCTAAAGACCCTAGTTTCTATGAACTATTCCGAACACTAGAATCCTATAAGAAAACGATTAACGAGAAATCTGTCATCGTTTTACCATCAGATTCTCCATATGCAAGATTGCTAATGGGATATACGAAGTAACTTATTATTTGAACGCCGTTATTTTTCTTTCTATTTCTATCCATGATAGAATAGAGAGAGGAATGACGGTCTTTTTTTTGAAAGGAGAAACGCGATGGAGAAAAAATTAGTTTTAATCGACGGGAATAGTATTGCTTACCGTGCTTTTTTTGCTTTGCCGTTATTAAATAATGATAAAGGTGTACATACGAATGCGATTTATGGTTTTACGACGATGTTAATGAAAATTTTGGAGGAAGAGAAGCCAACTCACTTGTTAGTGGCATTTGATGCCGGAAAAACAACGTTTCGTCATAAAACCTTTACCGAATATAAAGGTGGTCGTCAAAAGACCCCACCTGAGCTTTCCGAGCAATTCCCATTTATCCGCGATTTGTTAGATGCATATGGAATCTCACGCTATGAATTGGAAAATTATGAAGCGGACGATATTATCGGTACCGTCTCAAAAGTTGCTGAAGAGGAAGGCTATCAAGTAAAAGTCATTTCAGGTGATAAAGACTTAACACAATTAGCTTCAGAACAGGTAACCGTAGGTATTACTAGAAAAGGCATTACCGATATTGAAGCCTATACACCAAAGCATATTTTAGAAAAATACGGCCTAACTCCAAAACAAATTATTGATATGAAAGGTTTAATGGGCGACCAATCAGACAATATTCCGGGAGTTCCCGGCGTTGGTGAAAAAACAGCGATAAAATTATTAAAAGAATTTGAAACACTAGAAACATTGCTTTCCTCCGTAGAACAAGTAAGTGGGGCAAAATTAAAGGACAAGCTAATTGAATTTAAAGACCAAGCACTCATGAGTAAAGAACTAGCAACCATTACTCGAGAAGCACCCGTTGAAGTTACTCTCCCTGAAATTGCTTACGTTGGCTATAATGTTGAAAAGTTAAAAGCCATCTTTAAAGAGCTTGGCTTTAATTCATTGCTGGATAAAATTGAACCTGACGGAACAGAAGCTGCCAAAGTCGAACTAGAAAGGGTACAATATGAGACTGTGCAAGAAATAACCTCAGCGATGTTAACCAATCATGTGTCTCTTTATGTGGAGCTATTAGAGGATAATTATCATCTTGCCCCGATTCTAGGAATAGCGATCGTCAATCAAAATGGCAACTTTTTTATTGAAACAGAAAAAGCATTTGCCTCTCCACTGTTTAAGCAATGGGCTGAAGATGAGTCTAAGCTGAAAATGGTTTATGATGGAAAACGTTCAGAGGTTTCTCTAAGAAAGCATGGAATTCATTTACGAGGAATCCAGTTTGATTTATTAATCGCCTCCTATTTGCTCAATCCATCTGAAACAATTGATGATATTGCCTCAGTGGCCAGACAATACAACAACCATTATGTTCAATCAGATGATGAGTTTTATGGAAAAGGGGCAAAGAGACGAATTCCTGAACTTGAATCACTCTCTGAGCACATCGTCCGAAAAGCGATAGTTTTAGAGCAACTAAGTGGTATATTAGAGGACCAATTAAAAGAGAATCACCAATCCGAGCTATTTTATGATTTAGAATTGCCGCTTTCGCTCATTTTAGCGGATATGGAATCAACCGGTGTGAAAGTCGATATCGAACGACTTAAAAATATGAATGAGGGAATTGCGGTCAAGCTGATTGGTCTCGAAAATAAAATCCATCAACTTGCAGGGGAGCATTTTAACATAAACTCACCGAAGCAGCTTGGTACGATTTTGTTTGAAAAGCTGGGTCTTTCTTCGGGAAAGAAAACGAAAACGGGCTATTCAACTTCTGCGGATGTGTTAGAAAAGTTGGCAGATGATCATGAGATTATTGCTGAGATTCTTAACTATCGTCAGCTTGGTAAGCTTCAATCTACTTATCTGGAGGGACTACTAAAGGTTGTTCATCCAAACAGCGATAAGGTGCATACTCGGTTTAACCAAGTGCTGGCACAAACGGGAAGGCTAAGCTCCCTGGATCCTAACTTACAAAATATTCCGATTCGTTTGGAGGAAGGAAGAAAAATTCGTCAGGCTTTCATCCCTTCGGAAAAGGATTGGGTCATCTTTGCAGCAGACTACTCACAAATTGAGTTAAGAGTCTTAGCGCATATTGCTAATGACGAGAAATTGATTCAGGCTTTTAAAGAAAATTTGGATATCCACACGAAGACAGCGATGGAAGTTTTCCATGTATCGGCTGAAGAGGTAACTTCTGATATGCGCCGCCATGCTAAAGCTGTTAATTTCGGAATTGTCTATGGGATTAGTGATTACGGATTATCACAAAGCTTAAGTATTACTCGAAAAGAAGCTGGCCTCTTTATCGAACGTTATTTAACAAGCTATCCAGGCGTAAAGGACTATATGGAGGATATTGTAAAAATAGCTAAACAACAAGGTTATGTTTCAACAATCCTTCATCGCAGAAGATATCTACCTGAGATAACGAGTCGTAATTTTAATATTCGCAGCTTTGCTGAGCGAACTGCGATGAATACACCAATACAAGGCAGTGCAGCCGACATTATTAAAAAAGCGATGATTGATATGGCTGAACGACTTGAACGGGAAAACTTAAAAACGCGCTTATTATTACAGGTCCATGACGAATTAATTTTTGAAGCACCAAAGGACGAGATTGAAACATTAAAACAAATTGTTCCAGAAGTGATGGAGAATGCTGTGGAATTATCGGTTCCATTAAAAGTGGATTATTCTTATGGACCTACCTGGTACGATGCCAAATAGAAAAACAAAAAGAGCCTTGATCAGGGCTTTGGGGTAAAAAATATTAATAGGAGGTGACGTGACATGCCAGAGCTTCCTGAGGTCGAAACGGTCCGAAGAACATTAGAAAAGCTCGTTCTTGATAAAACGATAGAAAGCATAACGGTTAATTGGCCGAAAATGATTAAGAATCCATCTGAGGTAGTACAGTTTTGTGATGCTCTAAAAGGAGAAACGATTCAGTCCATTTCTCGCCGTGGAAAATTCCTGATTTTTTACAGTGATAAATTTGCACTCGTCTCCCATTTACGAATGGAAGGTAGGTATGCTGTTTACCCAAAGGATGAGCCTATTGATAAGCATACCCATGTGATTTTTCATTTTACCGATGGCACAGAGCTTCGTTACCGAGACGTAAGAAAATTTGGGACGATGCATTTATTTAAAAAGGGGACAGAATTCATGAACGCACCCCTTTTACAATTAGGACCAGAGCCGTTTGCCGCCGATTTTACGGCCGATTATTTAATGGAAAAGCTGAAGAAAACGAACCGGAAAATTAAACCAGCCTTACTTGACCAAAATATTGTTGTTGGGCTTGGCAATATTTACGTTGATGAAGCCTTGTTTCGCTCACGAATCCATCCGGAAACCATTGCTAGCTCATTAAATTCGATGCAACTAGCAAGGCTCCATCAGGAAATCATCAACACACTTTCTGAAGCGGTTGAGAAGGGTGGAAGTACGATTCGCTCCTATGTAAATTCCCAAGGGGAAATTGGGATGTTCCAGTTAGAATTATTTGTTTACGGTCGTAAAGGCGAAGGATGTAAAAATTGTGGTCAACCACTAGAAAAAACAGTTGTAGGTGGACGAGGTACTCATTTTTGCCCCAATTGCCAACCGCTAAAGTAAGAAGAATAACATTTTGAAGGTTCCCTCCATATACTGTTCATAGTTTATCAGGAAGGAGCCTTCACAATATGGCGCAGACGCTTTCACTTCTAATACTTGCTTTTGCCGTAAGTCTTGATAGCTTCAGTGTTGGTTTTACCTATGGATTACGGAAAATGAAAATTCCCTTTAAGTCCATCCTTATTATTTCTTGCTGCTCTGCAATATCCCTACTGATTGCTTCGGGTGTTGGGCATGCGCTTGAAAAAGTGTTTCCACCTGGCATTACGGATAAAATTGGCGGATTCATCTTAATCCTTATTGGGGCATGGGTGTTGTTTCAGTTTTTTCGCCCTGAGAAAAACAAAGAAATCGTAACGATGGAAAAAACGATTGTTAATTTTGAAATTAAATCATTAGGCATTGTCATCAACATTTTACGCAAACCGATGTCAGCCGACTTTGACTTATCTGGAACGATAACCGGAATTGAAGCGCTGATGCTCGGCGTAGCTTTATCTTTAGATGCTTTTGGTGCTGGTGTTGGCGCTGCTATCCTAGGTTTTTCACCATTTTATTTAGCGCTTGCCGTTGCGGTGATGAGCTCGTTATTCGTAACAGCCGGTCTCAAAAGTGGTGCATTTTTTTCAAAAAGTGACTGGGTGCAAAAATTTACCTTCATCCCAGGGGTATTATTAATCATCATAGGTGTTTGGAAATTATAAATTTGTATGAGGTATTTTTATGTCACTAATAATTGGATTAACAGGTGGGATTGCCAGTGGCAAGAGTACGGTAACTCGGATGTTTCTAGACCTTGGCATTCCGGTTATTGACGCAGATGTCGAAGCACGTAGGGTAGTTGAAAAAGGCGAAAATGCCTATCAGCAGATAGTTGAGACGTTTGGCGAAGAAATCGTAGCGGTAGATGGAGAAATTGATCGTGGCAAGCTTGGCACGATCGTCTTTCATAACGAGGCGAAAAGATTACAACTAAATGCTATTGTCCACCCAGCCGTTCGTGAAAGAATGAACTCGGAAAAGGAAAGACTAATTGCTGCAGGACATCCTGTGGTAGTGTTGGACATTCCGCTTTTATTTGAAAGCAAGCTTACCCATTTAGTGGAAAAGGTGCTGTTAGTTTATGTTGGGGAGGATGTCCAGCTGCAAAGACTAATGGCTAGAAATGGGTTACCGAAAAATGATGCCTTGGCAAGGATACATTCCCAAATGCCACTTAAGGATAAAATTTCTCTTGCTGACGAGGTAATCAATAATAACGGAACAGTGGACGAAACACAGGATCAATTATTACGGATACTGGAAAATTGGAAAGTAATTGAAACGGCTTAAGTGGAACTTAAGTCGTTTTTTTATGGCCTCAAACTTATTCCCCTTTAATCATACCATTGTCAGAAAAGTCCAACTTTAACAATTGAGTAAAATTTTCATCACAACAATAGTTGAATGTGTTATACTAAAACCATATTAATAGCATATAAGTATAACATATATAGGAGAGGGGCCGCATAATGAAACCTAGAATCGCAATTAATGGCTTTGGAAGAATCGGAAGAATGGTGTTTAGAAAGGCAATTTTAGAGGATAATCTTGAAATCGTTGCAATCAACGCAAGCTATCCATCAGAAACGCTTGCTCATTTAATAAAGTATGACACAAATCATGGACCATTTAAAGGGGAAGTTGTTGCTTTAGAGAACGGACTTGAAGTAAATGGAAAATATGTTCAACTTTTAAGTAATCGTGATCCAAAACAATTACCATGGAAAGAATTAAATATTGATATTGTTATCGAAGCTACCGGGAAGTTTAACTCTAAAGACAAAGCAAGTGCACATATTGAAGCAGGTGCCAAAAAGGTTGTCATCACGGCCCCGGCTAAAGATGAGGATATCACTATTGTTATGGGCGTTAACGAAGAAAAATTCGATGTGAACGAACACCATGTTATCTCAAATGCTTCTTGTACAACGAATTGCTTAGCACCGGTTGCTAAAGTTTTAAATAAAAAGTTTGGCATTGTTAATGGGTTAATGACAACCGTTCACGCATACACGAATGATCAAAATAATATTGATAATCCGCATAAGGATTTAAGAAGAGCAAGAGGTTGCGCACAATCTATCATTCCAACTACAACTGGAGCTGCTAAAGCTTTATCACTTGTTTTACCTGAATTAAAAGGTAAGCTTCATGGAATGGCTTTACGTGTTCCAACTCCAAATGTATCTTTGGTAGATTTAGTCGTAGATTTAGAGAAAGATGTTACAGTGGACGAGATCAATGATGCATTTATTGAAGCTGCTTACGGTGAGTTAAAAGGAATCCTTGGCTTCACAACCGAACCGCTTGTGTCTGTCGATTTCAACACAAATGAAAATTCGGCCATCATCGATGGATTATCAACAATGGTCATCGGAACCAACAAGGTTAAAGTATTAGCATGGTACGACAACGAGTGGGGGTATTCTTGCCGTGTCGTCGATCTAGTAAAATTCGTTGCAAATGCCATGAAAAGTCAATCCACAACAGTAAACGTAGGATAATATAAAAGCTTGCTGGTCAGTCCGGCAAGCTATTTTTATGCAACTATTTAAGATTCTAATAAAATTAAATTTCCTTGTTGCAAAAATAATATAAACGAAGTATACTAGTCATCGTGAACTTCTTCTTAAGATAATATGGAACTACTTAAAGGGTTAGGACCTCTCTGGACTAACTTTCCCCCGTGGTAGTTGCATCTTACCAGCGTTTTAAGAAATTCATGATAATCGTGTTAAGGGGGAAATACAATGGAAACTATGGGACGTCATGTCATCTCTGAACTATGGGGATGCGATTTTGAAAAATTAAACGACATGCAATTAATTGAACAAATCTTCGTTGATGCTGCATTAAAATCAGGTGCTGAAATTCGTGAAGTAGCTTTTCACAAATTCGCGCCACAAGGTGTGAGTGGGGTTGTCATAATCTCTGAATCACACTTAACGATTCATAGCTTTCCAGAGCATGGATACGCAAGTATTGATGTCTACACTTGCGGAGATTTAGATCCAAATATTGCTGCTGATTATATTGCGCAAAGTTTGAATGCTCAAACGCGAGAGAACATCGAAATTCCTCGCGGTATGGGTCCAGTTGCTGTACAACAAGCAAAAGTAAAAGCCCAATAATAACGATGAATGTTAACAAGAGGTGTATATCAAATACACCTCTTTTTTGTACATTTTAAGCAGAGGGGTTTGAAGTTAAAAATGTCTATTTTTGCCCGTTATCAAAGAATTTGTGAAACGAAAGAAAACCATCGTGACGAAAAATTAATCACTCATTACTATAAAGGTACCTATAAACAAATATTCGATATCGTTGAAACAACTGTAAAGCAAAATGATAATTATGTAATGGGACATTTATCAAAGGAGCATGGTGAAATATCAGTCAATCTGAAAAGAGGAAGACAATCCTTTCTTATTATTACAGTGGTTGCGGTTAAACCACTTGAGATTGCTGTTGATCTACATATCTCAACGGAAAGTTATTCGCTATTTGGCTCTTACCCTTTCTTGAAAAAACAAGTGGTTGACTTTTATCAAAAACTAAACCAAGCTGCCAACTTTATTGGGAAAGGCAGGGGGTAGGGTTTACGCAGTTCCCTTGTCTAAATGGCTAGTTTTTTATAAGATATAAATAAGAAAATAAATGCTTGCGCTTACACATTGGAGTGATGGAAAAGTGAAATGTCCTTCTTGTCAACATAATGGTACTCGCGTTCTGGACTCGCGCCCTGTCGATGAAGCGAAAGCTATTCGTCGAAGAAGAGAGTGTGAGGAATGCAATTTTCGTTTCACCACTTTTGAAAAAGTAGAAGAAATTCCTCTTATTGTCGTGAAGAAGGAAGGGACTCGAGAGGAGTTTAGCCGAGAGAAGGTTTTAAGAGGATTGATAAAGGCTTGTGAAAAGCGCCCAGTTGCTCTTAAGGAATTGGAGGATATTGTTAGTGAGGTCGAAAAGGAGCTTCGCAGCACTGGAATCTCTGAAATTAAAAGTGATGCAATTGGTGAAATGGTTATGGACAGATTGGCTAAGATTGATGAGGTTGCCTATGTACGCTTTGCCTCCGTTTACCGTCAATTCAAAGATATTAATGTTTTTATAGATGAGTTAAAGGAATTAATTAAACGAGAACAATTAAAATAGAGCTAAAATTCCGTTCTATGACCGTTAATAGATTGAACGGTTTTGGCTCTTTTTTGATTTTTGGAAAAGGGGATTTTTGAAAATGGCTCAGCATTGGCAAGAGCTTCTCCCGATTGACCGTTATGAAGTTTCTTCAGATGGTTTGTTGCATTTTTTTGACCAGAAGGTTCTTACTTTATTGTATCAACCATTACTCGGTTCAACCGCCCTAAGCCTTTATTTGACCCTATGGGCAGAATTAGAAGAAAATCGGTTATGGTCGGAATCGACAACCCATCATAGTTTGATGAACTTTTTAGATACGAATTTGCGGGAAATCTATTATGCCAGAAAAAAGCTCGAAGGAATTGGGCTGTTAAAAACATATGTGAAAACGACAGACGATAATCGTTTTTTTGTTTACGAGCTTAAACCGCCGTTAAACCCGGAACGATTTTTCCTAGACGGGATGCTTAATATTTACTTATATCAAAAGATTGGCAAGAAACAGTATAGCCGGTTAAAGCGCATTTTTAGTGATCGAAGATTTTCGGAAAGTGAGGATGGCTACGATGATGTGACCACTGCCTTCGGTGAAGTTTTTTCGTCTGCCTTCCCCGAATCACCACAAGCTTATATAGAAACATCGCAAGATTTAGAACTGGAAGAAGGAAAGACTTATATCGGCAGGGCAGAGACGAAGACGATTCAAGTACCAATTGACACGTTTAATTTTGAACTGTTAACCGCTGGTTTAAGAAAATCCCTTGTACCCGACCAATATCTTACTCTAAAAGTGAAAGAGGCAATTGCGAATTTAGCTTTTCTGTATGAGATTGGTCCGATTGAAATGCAAGGAATTATTTATGATGCTGTGGACGTGGATGGAATTAACATTGATGAATTGCGTAAAGCGGCTCGGAACCATTATCAATACCAGCATAATGACCAGTTGCCATTACTGGTTGATAAGGTTCAGCCGGTCATGTTAAAAACACAACCGAAAGAACCACAAACAAAGGAAGAAAAACTAAAGCAATATTTTGAATCGGTTTCACCAAGACAGTTTTTAATCGATGTTTCTGGTGGCAGTGAGCCTAGCAAATCGGATTTGCAAATCGTTGAAGATGTGATGTTTCATCAACAACTTACTCCAGCAGTGGCAAATGTTTTACTCCATTTTGTTCTGATGAAAACGGATATGAAACTAACCAAAACCTATGTGGAAAAAATTGCGAGCCACTGGTCCAGAAAAGGGATTAAAACGGTTGACGAAGCTTTTTCCTTAGCTCTAAAAGAACATCGTCAATATCTTGAGTGGGGGAATAATAAGTCTAAGAAAAAGACAAATGATAAAAAGCCGATTCGAACGGAGTTGTTGCCGGATTGGTTTCATGATGGTGACACGAATAAGAGGAACGAACCAAGCCAAGAAGGTAATGATGTTGCTGCGAAAAAGCGGGCACTGGAAGAACGATTGAAAAAATTTAAAAAGTAAAGGAGGGAAAAATATATGGAAAAATTAAGTGAGACGTTAAAAAAGCTAGCTTTTAACGAAAGCTTTCAAAAACGCTATGAAAAGCAGAAACAAGAAGTCTATTCTGATCCTTATATTAAAGCATTTATTAACGAAAACCGCGATCAACTTACAAATGAAATGCTGGAGAAAAATTTAATTAAACTTTATGAGTATTCTTCGCAAAGTAAGGAATGTGAAAAGTGTACCGATTTATCTAACTGTCAAAACATGCTTCAGGGTTTTTCACCTAAACTGGTTATACTTCGTCAATCGATTGATCTTGAATATCATCGGTGCCCAAGAAAAATCATGTTTGATGAACGCCTAAAAAATGAAAAACTCATTCAAAGCCTTTATGTTCCGAAGGATATATTAAAAGCCTCCTTTGCTAATCTGTATATTGATGAATCAACTCCAAAACGAATTGATGCCATTGATAAGGCAACATCTTTTGTGGAAAAGTATCCTACTGGCCAAACTGTGAAAGGTTTATACTTTTATGGCAAATTTGGTGTAGGAAAATCGTATCTTTTAGGGGCCATTGCCAATCAATTGGCGGAAAAACAAATTTCCTCGATGATTGTTTATTTTCCGGAGCTTGTTAGGGAATTAAAATCTGCGATTGGTGACCAAACATTAAATTCAAAAATTGAAGCGATTAAGAAGGAACCCATTTTAATGATGGATGATATCGGTGCTGAAACGATGTCAAGCTGGATGAGGGATGAAATTCTGGGCCCGATTTTACAATATCGAATGCTTGAAAATCTGCCAACCTTTTTCACATCTAATTTTAATTATGAAGAATTAGAGCACCACCTAACCTATAGTCAACGCGGTGAAGAAGAAAAGGTAAAGGCTCGCCGTCTAATGGAACGAATTCGCTACTTAACCGAAGCCATTGAAATAGACGGTCCAAACCGCCGCATCTAAACAGATAGCTCTACCTGAGCTATCTGTTTTTATTTTTTTCAAAAACTTCTAATTTGACCAAGCCCCCCATATACATGTAAAAAGAAATTTTCATAAAAAACAGATAAACGGTGCATGGGGCTAGGGGGGATTTGGTTGGTAGAGATCATCTTCCAAAATAAAGAGGATGTGAACAGACTTTATTCAAAACTTAAAGAAAAAATATTGTTTTGTGATGAAATTCTTCTTCTGGAAGAACGCCAAACAATTAAAATAAATGTCGGTTTACTGGATGAACATTTTAAAAATGCTGTTACCGAAGTGTTTTTTGAGTTTATTTATAGAACAAAACGTGATGATTGGTTACGGCAGATCTTAACTGAGCAGTTTTTCTATAGTGACCCTGAAGAACAAGATCATATACTTTCAATTGTTTATTCCATAATGGAAGGTGAAAATGAAGAATTAGCTGATTTTATTGGTAATTCGATGGATGGAACAACGATAAGAAAAGCTGTTCGTGATCTGTTACAAGACTCGAATATCGCTTTTTCCTTCGAGGCATTTGTTCGATTTAGATTACGAGATTTTCAAGAAAAACTATTGAATTTTGTGGAAATATCACTAGATGAATATAAAATGGAACAGGAATATCAGGTTTTTATTCAAACCTTACGGGAATTTCTACGTGGGCGACCGGAAAAAATGACGCGTTTATCATTAGTATATGAGGACGAGCCAATCTTTTACAATGAGAAGTTGGAAGAAATGAAACGATCGGAAGTTGCGCGGATGATTGATCGTAAACTGCTTTCCAATCATCCGATTTATGTGGACTCGGTCACAATTGCTCCGCTTTTATCGATGGCTCCAAGGGAAATTTTCTTATATACTGCTGACGTTGAGGAACCGGTGATCCGAACGATAAAAAACATTTTTGAGGAACGCGTAATTTTACTGCCACTTGAACAGTTTAAGCATCAGCACCAGTGAATCCGATAAATTTGTAAAAATGGATCATTGCCTACTTGCATTTCCTATCATTACCTACTATAATATTGTACATATTATCATAAATGTTAAAAGTAATGATAAGGACATGAGTATTCTGTGAATCAGTTACTAGAGAGGGAAGTCAGCGGCTGAAAGCTTCCTAACATGACAAGACTACTTACCACCTTTAAACTTCAATCCGGAAACCTTTTAGTATGGATTGACGGCTAAAAACCGTTATTACTACAAAGTCACATCTAGTTTTTTATTCTAGTTGTGAAAATTTGGGTGGAACCACGTGTTTAATCAAACTCGTCCCTTTTCCTAGGGGGCGGGTTTTTTTATTTTTATCAAAAGAGTCTATCATGACGCTTAACTAATTTAAGGAGGAAGTAACAATGAGTGAGCTTATTAAAGTTTCGTTTCCAGATGGTGCTGTTAAGGAGTTTCCTAAGGGAACGACAACAGAAGATATAGCAGCATCCATTAGTTCAGGTTTGAAAAAGAAAGCCATTGCCGCAAAATTTAATGGTCAAATGTATGATCTTCGTCGTCCGCTTTTAGAAGATGGAGCCGTCGAAATTATTACTCAAGAACAACCGGAAGCGTTAGAAGTGCTTCGTCACAGTTCTGCCCACCTTATGGCCCAAGCATTAAAACGCTTATATCCAAGCGTGAAACTTGGTGTAGGACCAGTTATCGAGGGTGGATTCTACTACGATGTTGATATTGAGGAGTCCATTACTCCAGAAGACTTACCAAAGATTGAAAAGGAAATGGCGAAAATCATAAACGAAAACATCGAAATTATTCGTAAAGAAGTTTCTCGTGATGAAGCGGTTCAGCTGTTTAAGGAAATGGATGACGAATATAAATTAGAACTTATCGAAGCGATTCCGCAAGATGAGCAAGTGACGCTATATCAGCAGGCAGAATTTATTGACCTTTGCCGCGGCGTCCATGTTCCTTCAACAGGAAAGCTGAAGGAATTTAAATTGTTAAGCATTGCCGGTGCTTATTGGCGCGGAAACAGTGACAATAAAATGTTGCAGCGCATTTATGGAACAGCTTTCTTCAAGAAGGAAGATTTAGCTGAGCACCTCCGTCTACTTGAAGAGGCAAAAGAACGTGATCACCGAAAAATTGGTAAGGAACTTAACTTATTCACTAATAACCAGTTAGTAGGTCAGGGCTTGCCTGTTTGGTTACCAAAAGGAGCAACAATCCGCCGCACAATCGAACGATATATTGTCGATAAAGAAGTTCGTTTAGGATATGACCATGTCTATACACCAATCATGGGAAGTGTCGATCTATACAAAACTTCTGGTCACTGGGACCATTATCATGAAGATATGTTCCCGGTCATGGAAATGGATAATGAGCAACTGGTGTTACGTCCGATGAACTGTCCGCACCATATGATGGTTTATAAAAATGCTCCTCATAGTTATCGTGAATTGCCAATTCGGATTGCTGAGCTTGGAACAATGCATCGTTATGAAATGTCTGGAGCACTTTCCGGATTACAGCGTGTTCGTGGTATGACTCTGAATGACGCGCATATCTTTGTTCGCCCCGATCAAATTAAGGATGAATTCAAGCGAGTAGTAAATCTTGTTATGGAAGTGTACAAAGATTTCAACATTACTGATTATACTTTCCGTTTATCCTATCGCGATCCAGAAGATAAAGAGAAATACTTTGATGATGATGAGATGTGGAATAAGGCACAATCGATGCTGAAAGAAGCTATGGATGAAATGGGTGTTAATTACTTTGAGGCTGAAGGCGAGGCGGCTTTCTATGGTCCGAAGCTTGATGTTCAAGTAAAAACAGCTCTAGGCAAGGAAGAAACTTTATCAACTGTTCAATTGGACTTCTTATTGCCAGAACGATTTGATCTAACTTATATCGGAGAAGACGGCAAACACCATCGTCCTGTAGTTATTCACCGCGGCGTTGTTTCAACAATGGAACGCTTTGTTGCTTACTTGATTGAAGAATACAAAGGAGCTTTCCCAGCATGGTTAGCGCCTGTTCAAGTAAGAGTCATTCCGGTATCCCCAGATGCACACGCAGATTATGCGCGCGAAGTTTTAGAAGAATTGCAATCAAAAGGATTGCGTGTGGAACTGGATAGTCGCGATGAAAAAATCGGGTACAAAATTCGCGAAGCACAAATGCAAAAGATTCCATATATGCTTGTGTTAGGTGACAAGGAAGTTGAATCAAAATCGGTAAACGTCCGCAAATATGGTGAACAAAATTCCGATATCATTCCTTTAGCTGATTTTTCAGGAAAGCTTGCTGCTGAGGTATTACGCTAACAGTAAATTATTGTCAAATGTTATTTTTCTAAAATTCTATTGCATAACGTTGTATATTTTGATAATATTTAATTCGTTGTTACGGAAATTATTTATGTTTGACAATACATCGTTTTTTATGATATAGTTGCTAAGGTAATTGAATACAAGCGTTCGAATAAGAAGAAGCACCCGCTTCTCACCTGAATAGCGCCAATATAGGCAGTTAACAGGTTAAACGAAAACAACTTCTTTTAAATTTGTTTCGTAAAGTGTGGGTGTTATATGCATCCACACTTTTTTAATGTTTTTTTAGCGGGGAAATTATTCAAGTTGCTGTATTCGCTAAAATACCTTGGAGGTGTCTAACTATTAGTAAAGACATGATGTTGAATGAGGGAATTCGCGCTCGCGAAGTTCGTCTTATTGACCAAAATGGTGACCAATTGGGAATCAAGACAAAAACCGAAGCATTAGAAATTGCTGCTCGTGTCAATCTTGATGTTGTACTTGTTGCTCCAAATGCAAAACCGCCTGTAGCCCGGATTATGGATTATGGAAAGTTTAAATTTGAGCAACAAAAGAAAGAAAAAGAAGCGCGTAAAAATCAAAAGATCATCAATGTTAAAGAGGTTCGCCTTAGCCCAACGATTGATGAGCATGACTTTAACACTAAGCTTCGCAATGCAATTAAATTCTTAGAAAAAGGCGATAAAGTAAAAGCATCGATCCGTTTCAAAGGACGTGCGATTACACATAAGGAAATCGGTCAACGTGTGCTAGACCGTTTCTCTGCTGCTTGTGTTGAAGTAGCAACTGTTGAGTCCCCACCAAAAATGGATGGTCGCAGTATGTTCTTAATGTTAGCACCGAAAATCGATAAGCAATAAGGAGGATACCATAATGCCTAAAATGAAAACTCACCGTGGCGCTGCAAAGCGTTTCAAAAGAACTGGATCTGGTAAATTAAAGCGTAGCCATGCTTATAGAAGCCATATGTTCGCAAACAAATCTCAAAAACAAAAACGTCACCTTCGTAAAGCTACATTAGTTTCTAGCGGTGACTACAAACGCATTCGTTTCTTATTAGTAAACATTTAAGCCATCTATGGTTATGGAAATATAGGAGGGAAAACACATGCCACGTGTAAAAGGCGGTACAGTTACTCGCAGACGTCGTAAAAAAGTCATTAAATTAGCAAAAGGTTATTTCGGTTCAAAACATACATTATATAAAGTTGCCAATCAACAAGTAATGAAATCTTTAATGTATGCATTCCGCGACCGTCGCCAAAAGAAGCGCGACTTCCGCAAACTTTGGGTTACTCGTATCAACGCAGCAGCTCGCATGAACGGTCTTTCTTACAGCCGTTTAATGCACGGTTTAAAGCTTGCTGGTATCGAAGTAAACCGCAAAATGCTTTCTGAATTAGCAATCAGCGACGCTGCTGCATTCACTGAATTAGCAAACGCTGCTAAAGCTCAATTAAACCAGTAATCTTTACTAGCCATTCTCGGATTTCGGGAGTGGCTTTTTATCTTTTAGGAGAGGTGTATAGTCGATGGAGATTTGGACATGGCTAATCGTGCTTTTTATTAACATCTATGGCTTTATTCTAATGGGCTTTGATAAAAGCCGCGCACAAAAAGGTGGGTGGCGTATAAGTGAACGAGCACTCTGGATTACAGCGATTTGTTTCGGAGCAATCGGAACGACCATCGGAATGAATGCTTTCAGACATAAAACAAAACACTCTTCGTTTCGGATTGGTTTTCCCTTATTAGCAGTAATTCAGGTGGTCTTAATTTACCTATATTTAAAATAATTGTCATAACAACTAGTCCGATTTTATATGCTTTAGAAGGCATAAATTAGAAGGCGGTGTGAGCAGAATGGACGAACAACTTACAATGGTGTTTGTGTTTGTGAAGTCAGTTGGATATTTAGCCCCATTAGCCTTTATCTTCTTTCATATCGTCAGGCAATTTTTATTCTTGCCAGTGGCCATTGTTTGCATCGCTGGCGGAGTCATCTTTGGGACCGTACTAGGTACCATATATTCGTTAATCGGATTAATGCTCGTTAGTTTGGCCTTTTATTTTGTGATTAATAAAATGCCTAAAACGTATGAGAAACTCTCGCGCATCAAAATCAAATGGTTTGGTGAATATCGTAATTTAACAGTTGGACAGATTGCTATTTTACGGTTAATTCCTTTTATTCATTTTCATTTAATGAACTTTTGTTTAATGCAGCGCAAAAAGAACTTTAAAGAATATGCAAGGGGCTCCTTCTATTCCAATCTACCACTGGCATTCTTTTATACGATCTTTGGTCAGTTTATTAGTCGATTTACCCCGACGATTATTGCCATCATTTTATTTGCTCTAACCGTACTCGTCTATTTATTAAGAGAGAAAATAGCCGTCATTCGTTGGAAGGAATTTTTTAAAAAGGCTTCAACCTCATAAATAAAAAAATGGTTATCCAATGTCAAAAGGATAACCATTTTCTATTATTCTTTGTTGAGTAAATCTTTGATTGGACTTTTCCAATCAATTTTCGCATTAGGATATTGGTCCTGAACCTTCTTTTCGATATATCGAAAATCAGACTTCGTTAAGCCCATTAAAGCTCCCGAATCTTTTGGGAAAATAAATATCGAGACTACCTCAAACGAATCAGTTGTTGCACCTAAGTATTTTTCTCCTTCAAAAAGTACCCCTTTGTAAGTGAGAAGGAAATTTTTACGGACATTCGCCTTATCATCAAAATAATAATAGCTTTTTTGTTCATGTGCTAACTCAAGCTTCCTTTTTGGATTAATGATATATTTTATTAGGTAATAAACCAAAAATAAAATTAACGCAAATAACAAGGTACGAAGAAACCACATCTTTTATTCCTCCAAAAATATCACTTTTCTTGCTATACGGTTAAACCTTAAAAAGGTTTCAACTTTTGCTATAATCTTTTTTAAAGGAGTGGTAAAAATGCAATTAGTAAAGCTTTATGAGATGCAAAAGAGTTTAGACTCCCATATTGAAAGTAATCACCAGCTAGAAAATGAGAATTTAATTGAAAAAAAAATTCTCGCCTTATTAGTTGAAGTAGGTGAACTAGCCAATGAAACACGCTGCTTTAAATTTTGGAGTCTCAAGCCACCGGCACGAAGAGAAAAGATTTTAGAAGAATTTGTCGATGGAGTTCATTTTATTCTATCCCTGGGGTTGGAATGTGGGTTTGAACAATACCAATTAAATCTGGAAAGCAAGCATTTGCAGGACTTAACCCAGCAATTTTTGACTGTGTTTTCGGCAATAAATCTTTTTAAAGAAGGACAATCATTTGAGAATTATCAAAAGTTGTTCTCTGCGTATCTTTCTTTAGCAGAACTACTTGGTTTAAGTTATCAAGATATCGAACAAGCATACATTTTGAAAAATGAAGTAAATTATGAAAGGCAACAAACAGGATATTAGTGTGAAAATTTGTGCATTTTGCTAAGTCTTTTTGTATAATAAATCATGAATACATATTAAGGGAGTCGAATCAATGACGAAATTAGATGAAACACTAACCATGCTCAAGGATTTAACCGATGCAAAGGGTATTCCTGGAAATGAAAGAGAACCTCGTGAGGTCATGAAAAAATACATCGAGCCTTTTGCGGACGAGGTAACGTCTGACCATTTAGGCAGTTTAATTGCCAAAAAGGTTGGTAAACAAGGCGGGCCAAAAATCATGGTTGCCGGGCACTTAGATGAAGTCGGTTTCATGATTACTCAAATCGATGACAAAGGTTTCTTGAAATTTCAAACTGTTGGTGGCTGGTGGTCACAGGTAATGCTGGCACAACGGGTTACGATTGTCACAAACAAAGGCGATGTAACTGGTGTTATTGGGTCCAAACCACCGCATATCTTATCAGCTGAAGCGCGCAAAAAGCCAGTTGAAATTAAGGATATGTTCATTGATATCGGTGCGTCAAGCCGTGAGGAAGCATTGGAATGGGGCGTTCGTCCAGGTGATATGGTCGTTCCTTACTTCGAGTTTACGGTGATGAACAATGAAAAAATGCTACTTGCTAAGGCTTGGGACAACCGCATTGGATGTGCGATTGCCATTGATGTCCTAAAACAATTAAAGGGTGTTGACCATCCAAACGTTGTTTATGGAGTAGGAACGGTACAAGAAGAGGTTGGTTTAAGAGGAGCAAGAACTTCAGCCAATGCTGTCGAGCCAGACATCGGCTTTGGTGTTGACGTCGGTATCGCGGGAGACACCCCGGGAATCTCTGAAAAAGAAGCAATGAGCAAAATGGGTAAGGGTCCACAAATCTTATTATATGATGCTTCAATGGTTTCCCATAAAGGTTTACGTGATTTTGTTACAGGTGTTGCTGATGAGTTAGGAATTCCATATCAATTTGATGTGATTGCAGGTGGCGGAACAGATGCTGGTTCCATTCATTTAGCTCATAAAGGTTCGCCTTCATTAGCCATCACAGTGGCCACACGTTATATTCACTCACATGCAGCCATGCTTCACCGTGATGACTATGAAAATGCGGTTAAATTAATTGTTGAAGTAACCAAACGCTTAGATCAAGAAACTGTGGATAAAATTACTTACGAATAATAAAAAAAGAAACTCCGGATTGGTTCTGGAGTTTCTTTTTTTGTCATATTTATTTTAACCCTTGTTGTAACGTTTGTAGCATTTCTTGTCGTTCATCTTCAGTAGAATTATTCCAGATTATTTCAAATAGTACCCCTAGACCAGGAAGCATTTTTTCTTCCCCGGTTTGAATGGCGTCCACAATGGTATCTCTTAATTGATCTTGCGTGTTTCCTTGAACGTTATGAACAATCGCATTTCGCAAATTTAAATTCATCAAGTCCCACTCCTTTTCTGTATTACTTACATAAGTTTTTCCATTATTACTTTTAATATGTATCAAAGAAAGATATAATATTAAAATTGAACAGGTCAATTAAAGGAGCGAATCTCGTGAAGTATATTCACTCTTCGAAAAATCCACAGGTTAAGCAGTGGAAAAAACTACATACAAAGAAAGAACGGGAAAGCACAGGTACCTTTTTAATTGAAGGTTTTCATCTGTTAGAAGAAGCATTAAAAGTTAAAGGTATGGTGCAAGAAATTATTGTTTCCGAAGAAGTAATGATTCCCCATCGAATGAACTATGGTGCCATCCCCGTGACACAAATTAATAAGGAAGTTGTCAAGGAGTTGGCGGAAACGGAAACCTCCCAAGGGATTTTTGCGGTATGTGTCCAACCGAAGTATAGTGATGTGGATGGACAGAGCTTTTTACTCCTCGATGCAGTTCAAGATCCAGGCAATCTCGGAACGATTATTCGTACCGCTGATGCTGCAGGTATTGATATGATTATCGTCGGAACTGGAAGCGTTGATATTTACAATTCAAAGGTTCTCCGTTCCGCTCAAGGTAGCCATTTTCACTTGCCTATTTTAAGGGGCGACCTTTTTGAATGGGTCAATAAATTAAGAGCTGAGTCTGTTTCGATTTTTGGTACCGCTTTGGAAAATGCAACCACCTTTACCGAAGTGAAACCTGCAGGGAAATTTGCCATCATTGTCGGAAATGAAGGAAATGGGATAAACCCAGAACTATTAGCTAGAACGGATCAAAATCTCTTTATTCCGATTTATGGAAAAAGTGAATCTTTAAACGTAGCCGTTGCTGCTGGAATATTGCTATATTATTTTAAAAATAGGTAAGAACAATTTGAAACGAAACGCATTTTATAATATAATAATTTGCAAAACTGCATGATCAAAAAACATTGACGGAGAAAAGTAGCTTGTACCTAACTTTTAGGGAGAAGATGCCTTGACTGAAAGCATCTTTATGGAAAGGGTAAGTGAAGTTCACCTCCAGAGTTGGCACCGGGACCACTTTAATGTGTAAAGGTGCACCCGGCTAAGCCGTTATCTTCAACGAAGTGAATGTATACATATTTGTACACATTTATAAGGGTGGTACCGCGAATTGAACCTCGTCCCTTTTTGGGGATAGAGGTTTTTTTATTTTTCAAAAATCATGCAAGATTTTTAATTTTAAAGGAGGAAAAATCAAATGCAAGATCGTTTAAAAGAATTGCAAACGGAAGCGCTGAATTTAATTGAAGCGGCTACTGACCTTAAGGCATTGAATGATGTTCGTGTTGCTTACTTAGGGAAAAAAGGGCCGATTACTGAAGTATTAAGAGGAATGGGCAAGATTTCTGAGGAAGAAAGACCGAAAATGGGAGCACTGGTTAACGAAGTCCGTGAAATCATTGCATCTAAAATTTCCGAAAAACAAGCTGATTTAGAAACAGTTGTGATTAATGCCAAACTTGCTTCTGAAAAAATCGACGTTACCCTACCAGGACGTCCAGTTCGCCAAGGCAACCGTCATCCATTAACCAAGATCATTGAAGAAATTGAAGATTTGTTTATTGGGATGGGCTATCAAATTGCCGAAGGACCAGAAGTAGAAAAGGATTACTACAATTTCGAAGCGCTGAACTTACCGAAAGGTCACCCGGCAAGAGATATGCAGGACTCCTTCTATATTTCAGAAGAAATCTTATTGCGTACCCATACATCTCCAGTTCAAGCAAGAACGATGGAAAAAAATGAAGGCAAAGGGCCAATCAAGATTATTTGTCCTGGAAAGGTGTACCGCCGCGATAACGATGATGCGACACACTCTCATCAGTTTATGCAAATTGAAGGCTTAGTCGTCGGCGAAAACATTCGCATGAGTGACCTTAAAGGGACATTAGAATTGTTCGTGAAAAAAATCTTTGGAGAAGACCGTAAAATTCGTTTACGCCCAAGCTTTTTCCCATTCACGGAGCCTTCAGTTGAATTAGATATTTCTTGTAAAATCTGTGGCGGGGATGGCTGTAACGTATGTAAGAAAACCGGCTGGATTGAAATTCTTGGCGCAGGAATGGTTCATCCAAACGTGTTGGAAATGGCTGGCTACGACTCTAAGAAATACACTGGATTCGCCTTCGGTATGGGACCAGAGCGGATTGCAATGTTGAAATATGGTGTTGATGATATCCGTCATTTCTATACAAATGATGTGCGTTTCTTAAAGCAATTTTCGGTTCAAGAGTAAATAAGGGAGGGTATAAACATGTTTGTTTCATATAAATGGCTTCAGGATTATGTTGATTTAACTGGGATTTCGCCGACTGAATTAGCCGAAAGAATTACGAAGAGTGGGATTGAGGTCGAGGGTGTCAAAATTTTAAATGAAGGAATGAGCGGTGTCGTTGTCGGTCATGTATTAGAGCGGGAACAGCACCCGAATGCTGATAAATTGAGCAAGTGCTTAGTTGATATTGGCGGGGAAACACCTGTACAGATTATTTGCGGTGCGAAAAACGTTGCTCAAGGTCAAAAGGTTGCGGTAGCGACTGTAGGAGCTGTTTTACCCGGAAATTTCAAAATTAAAAAGGCAAAGCTTCGTGGTGAAGAATCAAATGGAATGATTTGCTCACTTCAGGAGCTCGGAATTGAAGGCAAATTAGTAGCAAAAGAATACTCTGAAGGTATTTTCGTTTTCCCTGCTGATGCAGAGGTTGGAGTAGATGCATTGACACTCTTGAATCGTGACGATCAAGTTCTTGAATTAAGCATTACACCTAATCGTGCAGATGCATTAAGTATGTTAGGGGTAGCTTATGAAGTGGCAGCTATTCTTGGGAGAGATGTTAAACTTCCGGAAACGACCCTGACCCTAGCCCAGGAAAAAGCGTCCGATTATATTTCGATTACAGTGGATGCTAAAGAAGATAACCCGCTATACGTCGGGAAAGTGATTAAGAATGTCAAGATTGGCCCAGCGCCACTTTGGATGCAAGCGCGATTAATGGCAGCAGGGATTCGTCCTCATAATAATGTGGTCGATATTACAAACTACATCCTATTAGAATACGGACAGCCATTACATGCATTTGATTATGATAAATTAGGTTCAAAAGAAATTATAGTTCGTTTAGCACATGAAGGTGAAATCATTGAAACGCTTGATGATGTTAAACGAACATTAGCAAGTGATGAATTGGTTATTACGAACGGTCAAGAACCGGTTGCCTTAGCAGGTGTCATGGGTGGAGCGAATTCTGAGGTTTCATCTGACACTACGACGGTATTACTAGAGTCAGCTTATTTCAAGGGGACTACGATTCGCAAAGCGTCTAAGGTTCATGGGTTACGCAGCGAAGCAAGTGCTCGTTTTGAAAAAGGTGTTGACCCTAATCGGGTTCGTGCCGCTGCTGAACGTGCTGCTTATTTAATGGAATTGTATGCTGGCGGAGAAGTTTTGCAAGGATCAGTAGAAGCGGACCATATGGACATTCAGCCAGCGGTTGTTTCAACATCTTTAGATAAAATCAATCTAGTCATTGGGACCAATTTAGAAGTTAAAACAGTGGAAGATATTTTTGATCGTTTGCAATTTGAGGTTGAAACGGATAATGAGGTATTCAAAGTAACCGTACCAACTCGCCGTGGCGATATTTCGATTGAAGAAGATTTAGTCGAAGAGGTAGCTCGCTTATACGGCTATGATAACATTCCTTCTACCTTACCAATTGGGGAAGCCACTCCTGGAAGATTGTCAGACTACCAAGCTAAGCGCAGAAGGGTTCGGAGTTATTTAGAATCTGCTGGCCTTTTTCAAGCGGTTACTTATTCATTAACAAGTGAAGATAAGGCAGCCCAATTTGCGTTAGAGAAACGTGAGCCAATTCGTTTAGCGATGCCGATGAGCGAAGAACGAAGCCAGCTGCGTTTAAGTATTGTACCTGGATTATTAGATATTTTAAAATATAATGCGGCCAGACAAAATGATAGTACCGGAGTCTATGAAGCGGGTGCTGTTTTCTTAGCAAACGAAGGGGATATTCTTCCTGAGGAGCAGGAACATCTGGCAATTGCTTTAACAGGACTTTGGCATACTCATTTATGGCAGGGAGAGAAAAAGCCAGTTGATTTCTATGTTGTAAAGGGAATTCTAGAAGGTTTATTTGCTAAGCTAGGATTAGCGGATCGTGTGGAATATCGCCAGGCTGCTCCTCAAGGTATGCATCCAGGACGAACAGCAGAAGTAGCATTGGATGGCAAGGTAATTGGGTTTGTCGGCCAGCTTCATCCACAGGTTCAAAAGGATAAAGACTTAAAAGACACCTATGTTTGTGAATTGAATCTAAGGGATATATTGACTGCTGACCAAGAGCCGTTAAAATATCAAGCAATTCCAAGGTATCCATCTATCACCAGAGATATCGCCCTAGTAGTGGAGAAGGATAAATCTGCGAATGAATTGAAGAGTGTCATTCAGGAAGCGGGCGGAGCACTTCTAAAAGAAATCAGCATATTCGATCTCTACGAAGGTGACCGCCTAGAGCCAGGCAAAAAATCAATTGCGTTCTCATTAAAATACCTAGATCCAGAACGTACCTTAACCGACGAAGACGTCACCAAAGCCCATCAACAAGTACTAAACGCCCTCGAGCAAAAAACTGGCGCCGTACTAAGAGCATAACCAAACAAACCCTTTAGCACTTTAAAGCACAGCGGGACAGTCCCGCTGTGCTTTAACGCGTTAAAGGGTGTGTGTGTCTTAAGTTGTGGCTTTTCACTGTTTTGGTGTTCGTGGTATGATAGTGTGTAGGATTCTTTTTTTTGATAGGGGTGTAGGATTTGGCAGATTCGAGAAAGGTACGTACGACGGTTGATATATATGGGCAGCAATATGCCATCGTTGGAACAGAAAGTGCTAGTCACATTCGGTTAGTTGCTTCGATGGTTGATGATAAAATGCGTGAAATTGGTTCTAAGAATCCTTCACTTGATGTTAGTAGATTAGCAGTATTAACCGCTTTAAATGCAATGAACGATTTTGTTAAGCTTAAGGATCAAGTCGAGAAGCTTGAGGCGGAATTATCTAAAGTAAAGGAATGATTCCATATGCTCAATATCGTCATTCTTGTCATTTTTTTAATCGGATTTTTTGTTGGTTTGAAAAGAGGACTTATATTACAGTTTATCCATTTAGTAGGATTTTTTGTGTCTTTTATTATAGCGGCAACCTACTATGATGATCTCGCTCCAAAGCTGACCTTATGGGTCCCATATCCTGATTTCGGAACGGAAACCGCACTACATGCAATTTTTAACGGTGACCATTTTGAGGATGCCTATTACCGAGCGATTGCTTTCGCCATTATCTTTTTTTCGGTGAAAATTTTCCTCCAAATCATTGGAACGATGCTAGATTTTATCGCCCATATTCCGATTCTAAAACAGCTGAATATTTGGGCTGGCGGAATTTTAGGTCTTGTTGAGGCTTATTTATTGGTCTTTATTATTTTATATATTGCGGCACTGCTTCCAATTGATTTTATCCAAGCACCGATAAAGGATTCATCAATTGCCCAGTCTGTTATCAAAAATACACCTATCTTTTCGAAACAAATTAAGGAACTATGGTTTGACTACATTGCTAGTAGGGGCTGAGTCTGATAGGTTCAGCTCCTTTATTTGTTTGAAACACCATCGTCCCATTACTCAGTGATAAAAATAAAACATTCATTTAAATCACATAATGATTAGTAAGCAAACAGAGTAAATCATAATTTGGACTAGGATTTTTCCAACAATTTTATTTGTACGAAACCAATTCCATTCTTCGTCGTATATAAAAGAAGGAATATCCGTACATATCAAAAAATGATGAACATCAGCGTACCGATTTAATAGATAAGGGGTGTTACCTCCATGCATCAAAGAGTTCTAAAGGTTTTGGAATTTGATAAAATTAAAGAGCAAATCTACGCATTTGTCTCTTCAACCCTTGGACAGGAAAAAGTAAATAAGTTAAGCCCGTCAACTGATTATCAAGAAGTCATAAAGCTACAGGAAGAAACTGATGAAGCCGCGACAGTGTTTCGATTAAAAGGAAATGTGCCATTGTCGGGTATTTTTAATATACGTCCTCATGTAAAACGGTCAGCAATCGGCGGAATATTAAGTCCTCAGGAACTAATGCAAGTAGCAAGCACCGTACGGGTCAGCCGCCAAATGAAACGGTTTGTAGAAGACATGATAGCCGACGCTGTCGAATTGCCAATCTTAAGTCAATATGTGAATAAAATGATGGTCTTAGCCGAACTGGAAGAAAAAATTCGAAATGCCATAGATGAAGGAGGCGAGGTTCTAGACAGCGCGAGTGATACTTTGCGTAACCTTCGCCAACAAATGCGCGTGGGCGAGTCTCGTGTTCGAGAAAAACTTGAAAGCATGATTCGTTCCTCCAACGCACAAAAGATGTTGTCAGATTCGCTGATCACAATTCGTAATGATCGCTACGTTATTCCGGTCAAACAAGAATACCGTGGCCATTATGGCGGAATTATACACGATCAAAGCTCATCAGGTGCAACGCTATTTATCGAACCACAAGCGATCGTCCAATTGAACAACCAGCTTCAAGAAATCAGAGTGAAGGAACAGCTCGAAATTGAACGAATTCTAGCTGAACTCTCAGCGTTCGTTGCCCAGTTTGAGCAAGAACTGTTAACCATTGTCTATGTTTTAGGCGAATTGGATTTTATGTTTGCCAAGGCTCGATATGCTCATAAAATAAAAGCCTCTAAGCCGGCCATCAATCAAGATGGTAGAATCACTTTATATAAAGCGCGCCATCCATTGATTCCCAAGGATGAAGTTGTCGCAAATGATGTGATGCTAGGCAAAGATTTCACGACCATCGTCATTACCGGACCAAACACAGGTGGAAAAACCGTTACATTAAAAACGGTAGGGCTCTGTGTTCTGATGGCCCAAGCTGGCTTACAAATACCAGCATTAGATGGTTCAGAAGTGGCCGTTTTCGACTCGGTTTTTGCCGATATCGGTGACGAACAGTCAATTGAACAAAGCTTAAGTACTTTCTCCTCCCATATGGTGAATATTGTTGATATTCTAAAAAAGGTCGACTTTAATAGCCTAGTTTTGTTTGATGAATTAGGTGCAGGGACCGACCCGCAAGAGGGGGCGGCCCTTGCAATCTCAATATTAGATGAAGTAATAAAAAGTGGAGCACGGGTAATCGCAACGACTCACTATCCGGAATTAAAGGCATATGGCTACAATCGACCTGGAGTTGTCAATGCCAGCGTTGAATTTGACATTGAGACTTTAAGTCCAACCTACAAGCTCCTTATAGGTGTCCCGGGAAGAAGTAATGCTTTTGAAATTTCTAAGCGGTTAGGACTTGGTGACCGTGTGATTGACAATGCCCGTAAGCAAATTAGTGCAGACACGAATCAAATTGAAAATATGATTGCTTCATTAGAAACAAGTAGGCGCGAGGCTGAACATGATCGTCTTGAGGCAAATGAACTATTAAAGAATGCCGAAAAGCTTCATAAAGACCTACAAAATCAAATGATAGCCTTCTATGAACAGAAGGATACCATGTATGAGAAGGCTCAAGAAAAAGCGGTTGAAATTGTTGACAAGGCAAAAGGTGAAGCTGAACACATTATCAGAGAACTGCGCAAACTGAGAATAGAAAAAAATGCCGAAGTAAAAGAGCATGAACTAATTGAAGCTAGAAAACGTCTCGATGAAGCCACACCAACAGTGAAAAAATCGTCTGCAACACTGAAAACGAAAAAGAAAACCCATAGCTTAACACCTGGAGATGAAGTAAAAGTTCTGACATTCGGTCAAATGGGAACCATTATCGAGCAATCCTCCGATAAAGAATGGGTTGTGCAAATTGGAATTTTAAAAATGAAAGTTAACGAAAAGGATCTTGAATATACGAGTACACCTAAGCGAAAAGAAGTGAAGCCAATGGCCATCGTCAAAGGTAAGGACTTCCACGTTGGCTTAGAGCTCGACCTCCGTGGTGAACGTTTTGAAGATGCGTTAATGCGTGTAGAAAAATATATCGATGATGCTTTATTGGCTGGCTATCCAAGAGTTTCGATTATTCATGGAAAAGGGACCGGAGCATTAAGACAAGGAGTAACCGAATATTTAAGGAATCACCGTTCCGTAAAAAGAACCCGATTTGGTGATGCGGGCGAAGGTGGTATAGGTGTTACCATTGTTGAATTTAAATAAGCGAGGGAGGCTCACTTTTAAATGAATAGTGGATTTTGGGAAAATGTGTTTGTGAGTACCGCAGCCTATTATAGTGTCGTCATCCTTTGTATGATCGTCTTTTTAGCTATTTTTGAGCTAGTCACGAAGTATAAAAATTGGGAAGAAATTAAAAACGGTAATCTGGCGGTTGCGATGGCAACTGGAGGAAAAATATTTGGTGTTGCTAATATTTTTCGTTTCTCCATTATGCAGCATGATAATCTTTTTACCGTCATTAGTTGGGGAGTATTTGGGTTTTTTCTATTATTAGTTGGTTATTTTATTTTTGAATTTTTAACTCCTAAATTTAATGTGGATAAAGAAATAGAAAAGGATAACCGCGCGGTTGGGTTTATTGCACTGGTCATCTCAGTTGGTCTTTCCTACGTCATCGGTGCAGGAATCCTGTAAGGAGCGAACAAAGTGGAAACATTAGCAAAAGTACTAATTGGTTTATGTGCTGGTTTTTTATTAATTGGGGTCATCTATTTAGTGTTTTTTGCCTAAAGAGGAAACTACCTAGTTCGACTAGGTAGTTTTTTTGTGATTGTTTATACCAATATCCTGTATTATAATAAAAGTGGTTATCTATAATTTGAATTTTTAGAAAAATCAAAAAGGAGGTTCGCCGATGCATGTAGAAAAGCCCTGGCTCAAGACTTATCCCGATGAAATACCCCATACGCTATCCTATCCTTCCCAGCCATTACAACAATACTTAATCAATGCGGCCAAAGAATATCCCGACAAGACTGCTATTCATTTTATGGGTAAAGAAATGACCTTCTATGAATTGCATGAAAAAGCTACAAATCTCGCTTCATATTTACAACAATTAGGAATAACAAAAGGTGATCGGGTGGCGATCATGCTACCGAATACGCCACAAGCGGTGATTAGTTATTTCGGTGCTTTATTAGCTGGCGCCGTTGTTGTCATGACAAACCCGCTCTATATGGAGAGAGAACTTGAGTATCAAATGAATGATTCCGATTCAAAGATTATCATCACACTCGACATATTATTTCCTCGGTTATCGAAGGTGATTCATAAGACAAACCTGCAACATGTCATTGTAACCGCTATCAAAGAGGCGCTTCCGTTTCCCAAAAACCTAATTTATCCATTTATTCAAAAGAAACAATATGGCATTGTTGTTAACGTGAAACACGAGGGCAACAATCATTTATTAACAGAAATCCTCAAACAACCTGCCAAAGAACTTAAGAGATATGAGTTTGATTTTGAAGAAGATCTTGCCTTATTGCAATATACAGGTGGAACGACTGGTTTTCCAAAAGGGGTTATGTTAACTCATAAAAACTTAGTTGCCAATGCCACGATGTGTAAAGCCTGGATGTACAAATGCAAACCAGGGCAAGAAAAAATTTTAGGAATCCTGCCATTATTCCATGTTTATGGGATGACAACGGTCTTACTGTTAGCGGTTATGGATGGCAATGAAATGATTCTTTTACCAAAGTTTGATGCAGAAACAACCCTAAAAACCATTCATAAAGAAAAACCAACTTTATTCCCAGGAGCACCAACTATTTATATCGGTCTGTTAAATTACCCTGATATAAAAAAATATGATTTATCTTCAATCGATTCCTGTCTCTCTGGCTCAGCACCATTACCTGTAGAAGTGCAGCAAAATTTTGAAACAGCAACAGGTGGAAAATTAGTTGAAGGGTATGGTTTAACAGAATCGTCTCCTGTAACCCATGCAAACTTTTTATGGGACAGACCAAGGGTTAAAGGTAGTATCGGAGTGCCGTGGCCCGACACAGATGCGGCGATATTTTCCATTGAAACAGGGGAGCCATTACCACCAGGTGAAATTGGCGAAGTTGCCATACGCGGTCCACAAGTAATGAAGGGCTATTGGAATAAGCCGGAGGAAACGGCGCAAACCTTACGAAACGATTGGTTATTAACGGGAGATTTAGGTTATATGGACGAAGAAGGTTATTTCTTTATTGTTGACCGAAAAAAAGATATGATTATTGCAGGCGGATTTAATATTTATCCGCGTGAAATTGAAGAGGTATTATATGAACATCCCGATATCCAAGAGGTTGTTGCCGCCGGAGTACCAGATGCTTATCGCGGAGAAACTGTTAAGGCATATATTGTTTTAAAAGAAGGATCGACTCTCACAGAGGATGAACTAGATAAGTTTGTTAGAAAACAATTAGCAGCCTATAAAGTCCCGCGAATCTATGAATTTAGAAAAGAATTGCCCAAAACAGCAGTTGGGAAAATTCTTAGAAGAGCTTTAGTGGATGAAGAAAAGAAAAAACTAGAAGAGTTGACCAATCAAACGTAATGGACTATTTTTAGAGTCGATTTTTGACTCTTTATTTTTCAGATAAGGCTTGTCCATTATACAAGAATAATTTTTTCAGATTATTGACATTAATCAGGTTACTTACTATGATAGAAATATGAATGATTATTCATTCATATTTCTATCATCGTTAGTGACCTCTTTTTTGGAGTGGAATAAATGAAAAAAAACAAACCAAAATATATGCAAATTATCGATGCTGCCGTAGTAGTCATTGCAGAAAATGGCTACCATGCTGCGCAAGTATCAAAGATTGCCAAACAGGCAGGTGTCGCCGATGGGACCATTTATCTTTATTTTAAAAATAAGGAAGATATTCTAATATCACTATTTCAAGAAAAAATGGGCACATTCGTAGAAAAAATTCAGCAAAAAATTGCAGGAAAAGACAGCGCAGTAGAGAAATTATTAATGTTGGTCGAATCACATTTTCAACTTCTTTCGGAAAATCACCACCTTGCAATTGTCACACAACTGGAACTTCGACAGTCAAATAAGGAACTTCGTTTAAAAATCAATGATGTTTTAAAAGATTATTTACAGGTTGTTGACCAAATATTAGTAGAAGGTAAAGAAAATGGTGAATTTATTCCAACACTAGATACAAGACTGGCCAGGCAAATGATTTTTGGAACGATGGATGAAACCATCACTTCCTGGGTGATGAACGAGCAGCGTTATGATTTGTTAGCCCTTGCACCGGCTGTCCATCAGCTTCTTATTAATGGCTGTGGCCATAGGTAATAACCATGTTTCATAAAGGAGGATTTGAATTGGAATATTTAAAATGGTCGTTTGAAGACAGGATTGCCACCATTACTATCAACCGACCTCCGGCAAACGCTCTTTCTTCAGGGCTTTTAAAGGAGTTATCAGCTGTATTAGATGAAATTGAACCAAATGAGGAAATCCGCGTCATCGTCATTCATGGTGAAGGCAGATTTTTCTCAGCTGGGGCAGACATTAAGGAATTTACCGAAGTGAAGTCTGAAGAGGAATTTTCAAAACTGGGCGAATACGGACAAAATATATTTGAACGCATGGAAAAGTTTCCAAAACCAATTATTGCCTCCATTCATGGTGCTGCACTAGGTGGCGGTCTCGAATTGGCAATGGCTTGCCATTTCCGTTTAGTCTCTGAAAATGCTAAACTAGGTTTACCGGAGCTTCAGCTTGGTTTAGTTCCTGGTTTCGCAGGATCACAGCGGCTTCCGAAATATGTAGGTGTTGCCCGTGCTGCAGAAATGTTGTTTACGAGCGACCCGATATCTGGGACCGAAGCAGTTCAATACGGACTAGCTAATCATGCTTACCCGGATGCTGAGGTTTTGGAAAACGCTTACAAGATTGCTAGAAAAATAGCCAAGAAGAGTCCAGTATCCATTCGGGCTGCCATTGAACTTCTTAATTACGCCAAGACTTCTGAATTCTATGCTGGTGTGAAACAAGAGGCATTACTTTTTGGTAAAGTATTTGGCTCCGAGGATGGGCAAGAAGGAATTGCTGCATTCCTAGAAAAAAGAGAACCACAATTTAAAGGGAAATAATTTTATTGAAAATTATCTCAATCTTTTGAACTGACGAATTTTTCAGGAGGGGAAACAATGAACATCTACGTTTTAATGAAAAGAACTTTTGACACTGAAGAAAAAATCACCATCTCTGGCGGAAAAATCAATGAAGATGGTGCTGAGTTCATCATCAACCCTTACGATGAGTATGCGGTAGAAGAAGCGATTAGAGTACGCGACGCTCATGGCGGTGAAGTGACAGTCATTTCCGTTGGTGGCGAGGATGCTGAAAAGCAACTAAGAACGGCCCTTGCGATGGGGGCGGATAAAGCGGTCCTAATTAACACTGAAGATGATATAGATTACGGTGACCAATTCACCACTTCAAAAATCATTTCCGAATACTTAAAAGATAAAAATGCTGATTTAATTTTAGCCGGAAATGTTGCTATCGATGGCGGTTCTGGGCAGGTAGGACCTCGTGTTGCTGAATTGTTAAACATTCCTTATGTCACAACGATTACAAATCTTGAAATCGATGGAAAAAATGTAAAAATCGTTCGCGATGTTGAGGGCGACTCTGAAGTAATCGAATCAACTTTACCGTTGCTTGTAACGGCACAACAAGGCTTAAACGAGCCACGTTATCCGTCTTTACCTGGAATCATGAAAGCAAAGAAAAAGCCACTCGATGAGCTTGAACTTGATGATTTAGATTTGGAAGAAGACGATGTTGAAGCGAAAACCAAAACAATTGAAATCTACTTACCAGCCCAAAAGGAAGCTGGAAAAATTCTAAGCGGTGATCTTAATGATCAAGTGAAGGAATTAGTCCACCTTCTACACACGGAAGCGAAAGTAGTTTAATACTCACATATTTTGTATTCACAGGAGGTTTAACAAATGGCGAGAAAAGTTTTAGTATTAGGTGAAGTTCGTGATGGTTCTCTACGGAACGTTTCCTTTGAAGCAGTGGCTGCTGGAAAAACGGTAGCTGAAGGCGGAGAAGTTGTAGGTGTGTTAATCGGCGGGTCAGTTAACTCTTTAGCTAGTGAATTAATCCAATATGGCGCAGACCGAGTTGTCGTTGTTGAAAACGACAAATTAACATCTTATACATCAGATGGTTTCTCACAAGCGTTATTAGCTGTGATAGATTCAGAAAAGCCTGAAGGACTCATTTTAGGTCATACTGCACTTGGTAAAGACCTTGCTCCAAAAATTGCAGCAAAACTACAAGTTGGTCTTGTTTCTGATGCGACTGCAATTGAAGTGGCTGGTGGTAATGTTGTGTTTACCCGACCAATCTATTCCGGCAAAGCGTTTGAAAAGAAAATCTTTACAGATAACTTTATTTTTGCGACCGTTCGTCCGAACAATATCGGTGTTCTTGCAAAGGATGAGTCCAGAAACGGGGAAGTTTCTTCTGTATCTGTCAATGTAAAAGACTTACGCACCATTATTAAGGAAGTAGTTCGAAAAGCAACAGAAGGTGTTGATTTATCAGAAGCAAAGGTCGTTGTTGCTGGTGGGCGTGGTGTAAAGAGCGAAGATGGTTTCGAACCATTAAAAGAACTTGCTAATGTTCTTGGCGGTGCGGTAGGAGCATCTCGTGGTGCATGTGACGCGGAATATTGCGATTATTCTTTACAAATCGGTCAAACAGGTAAAGTGGTAACTCCTGATCTATATATCGCTTGCGGTATCTCAGGTGCAATTCAACATTTAGCAGGTATGTCGAACTCGAAGGTCATTGTGGCGATCAATAAAGATCCAGAAGCAAACATCTTCAAAGTAGCAGACTACGGAATCGTCGGAGATCTATTCGAAGTCGTTCCTATGCTAACAGAAGAGTTTAAGAAATTAAAGGTAAATGCGTAATTATGAAAATGGCTGACATGTGTCGGCCATTTTTTTGTGGAGGTTGGGGAATTGATTCTCAATCTTGATGGTTAAAGCGAAGTTCGAAATCAATCAGGGGTTTTGGTTCCTAAACTCTCGTTGTGAAGTGAGGTTTGGGAATCAATTTGAGGATTTGATTCTTAAACTTTTGATATGTAGTAAGGTTTGGGAATAAATATGACGATTTGATTCCTAAACTTTTGTTATGGAGTGCGGTTTGGGAATCAAACCGGGGTTTTGATTCCCAATCCTTCATTATGTAGTGAGGTTTGGGAATCAAATTGGGGTTTTGATTCCCAAAGTCGTCGGCAGTAGAGGAGTTTGGGAATCACATCGTCAAAGTCATTCCCAAACCCGCAGCCACCAGGAAAGTTTGAGAATCCCCATGCCCAAAAACAGTGAATAGGAACTACCACAAAGGGAAATTTATATAAGGAGCAAATTAATAGCAAGAATGGAGTCATAGTGATATACTGACGGTAGATTTACCAGTAATAATTAGGAGGCAAATTGAGTATGGCTATTGTAAATGTAACTGATCAAAACTTCGCTACTGAAACTAGCTCAGGAGTGGTTTTAGTAGATTTTTGGGCACCTTGGTGTGGTCCTTGTAAAATGATTGCTCCAGTTCTTGAAGAACTTGATGCAGAATTAGGCGAAAAGGTGAAAATTGTTAAGCTTGATGTGGATGACAATCAAGAGACAGCTGCTCAATTTGGAGTAATGAGCATCCCGACCTTAATGGTTTTCAAAGACGGTCAACAAGTTGATAAGACTCTTGGTTTCCAACCAAAAGAATCATTAGAAAACCTACTTAAAAAACATCTTTAATCTTCCAAAAAGCCTCAGTCCAACTGGGGCTTTTTTCATTTAAAAATTTTCACACCAAGGTTATAATGAAAAAGAATATAAAAAAAGGTGTGGTCAGTCTTATGAATGAAACCATTAAAAATAAACTAACATTACTACCTGACCAGCCTGGCTGTTATCTAATGAAGGACCGCCAAGGAACAGTCATCTACGTTGGAAAGGCGAAAATTTTAAAAAATCGTGTTCGATCCTATTTCACTGGCTCACATGATGGAAAAACATTAAGGCTAGTCAGTGAAATTGAGGATTTTGAGTATATTGTAACTTCGTCCAATATTGAAGCACTTCTCCTGGAAATTAATCTAATTAAAAAACATGACCCAAAATACAATGTGATGCTAAAGGATGATAAAACATATCCGTTTATTAAACTTACATCCGAGCGCCATCCACGGCTCATCACAACGAGACAAGTCAAAAAAGATAAAGGAAAGTATTTTGGACCATATCCAAATGTCCAAGCAGCCAATGAGACAAAAAAGCTCCTCGACCGCATTTACCCATTAAGAAAATGCTCTACCCTACCCGATCGGGTTTGCTTGTATTATCACATGGGACAATGCCTAGCACCTTGCATTCACGATATTAGCGAGCAGCAATACAAGGAATTAACCGACGAAATCACCCGATTTTTAAACGGAGGTTATAAAGAAATAAAAAAAGACCTCACTGAAAAAATGACAGCTGCCGCTGAAGAACTAGATTTTGAACGGGCCAAAGAGTTTCGTGATAAAATTGCCCACATCGAAGCGACAATGGAGAAACAAAAAATTACGATGACCGATTTCACTGATCGTGATGTATTCGGTTACGCGGTTGATAAAGGTTGGATGTGTGTCCAGGTATTCTTCGTCCGCCAAGGAAAACTGATTGAGCGTGATGTGTCGCTTTTCCCAATCTATAATGAACCGGAAGAAGAAATACTTAGTTTTCTTGGCCAATTTTACACAAAAGCGAATCATTTTAAGCCTAAGGAAATTCTTATATCTGAAAAAATAGACTCAAGCATTCTTGAGCAGTTGCTTGAAGTAAAGGTTTTAAAACCGCAAAAAGGATCCAAGAAGGAACTTGTTAAATTAGCGGAAAAGAATGCGAACATTGCCTTAAAGGAAAAATTCTCCCTAATTGAAAAGGATGAAGACCGAACAATCAAGGCAGTTGAAAATCTCGGAAGAGCGATGGGAATCTATACACCGCACCGAATTGAAGCGTTTGATAATTCGAATATCCAAGGGACTAATCCGGTGTCAGCCATGGTTGTGTTTATAGATGGAAAACCCTATAAAAAGGAATATCGAAAATATAAAATTAAATCGGTGCAAGGTCCAGACGATTATGAATCCATGCGTGAGGTGACAAGACGTCGTTATACAAGAGTTCTCCAAGAAAACCTCCCACTACCGGATTTAATTATTATTGATGGTGGTAAAGGGCATATTGAAGCAGTTCGCGAGATCCTCGAAAATGAGCTTGGATTAGATATTCCGCTGGCTGGACTTGCAAAAGATGATAAACACAGAACGTCTCAGCTATTATATGGAAGTCCTTTAGAGGTGGTCCCTTTAAGCAGGACGAGTCAGGAATTCTACCTATTACAACGAATTCAAGATGAGGTCCACCGTTTTGCGATTACATTTCATCGGCAAATTCGAGGTAAAGGGGCGTTTCAATCGCTTCTTGATGAGATTGAAGGAATAGGCGAAAAGCGGAAAAAGGCCCTTCTTAAGCACTTTGGCTCAGTGAAAAAAATGAAGGAAGCCAAAGTGGAGGATTTTACAGAGATCGGCATTCCAACTAATGTTGCCACGGAATTAATAAAGAGGCTGCAAGAATAATGGTTGTCGACAAAAATGGGCTGTGATATAATAAGTGATAATTTAATTAAACACTTTATTAAAGTGGGTAGAGGTGCGAGCCTTAAGAGTAAAAGTTTGGAGAAGATTGAGCTTCTGAGAAAAACTTTGAAAGGAATGTTCGCCGAAGTAAAGAAAGACTCATTACTTTCTTTGCTGGTCTGTGCGTTTAAGAAATGCCAGATTGTCAAGATGAACATAACATCTTGGAGCGCTATCTCAAATTGTTTATTTTCGTATATTTTTACGTCTATAAAAGCAATGGGAGCGCGCCTCTCATTGCTTTTTTGCATGAAGAGGACATATTCATTTCTAACAACATAGAAAGTAGGGAAAATTGTGGGTTTAATTGTGCAAAAATTTGGTGGGACCTCAGTAGGCAGTTCAGAACGAATTAAAAATGTTGCCGAGCGAGTATTAGAAGAAAAGAATAATGGAAATGACGTTGTCGTTGTTGTATCGGCAATGGGGAAAACCACTGACGTATTAGTTTCATTAGCCAAAGAACTTTCAGCCAATCCGTCAAAACGGGAAATGGATATGCTCTTATCAACAGGAGAGCAAGTAACCATCGCTTTACTTTCAATGGCGCTTGCTGAAAAAGGTGTAAGTGCCACTTCGTTTACAGGTTGGCAAGCAGGAATATCAACCGAGTCCGTACATAGCAACGCGCGGATTACGCATATTGATACGAAGGCCATTCAAGCGCAAATAGAGGCTGGACAGGTTGTTGTCGTTGCAGGTTTCCAAGGAATTTCCGAAACGGGTGATATTACGACATTAGGCCGAGGTGGATCTGATACGACGGCTGTGGCGTTAGCTGCAGCGTTAGGGGCAGATAAGTGTGATATTTACACAGATGTAACAGGTGTTTTTACCACTGATCCACGGTATGTAAAGGAAGCACGTAAATTACTTTCCGTTTCCTACGATGAGATGCTTGAGCTGGCAAATTTAGGGGCAGGCGTGTTACATCCGCGTGCAGTTGAATTTGCAAAAAATTATCAAGTGCCATTGGAAGTTCGATCCAGTTTGGAGAGAGTAGCAGGAACAATTATTGAGGAGGAAGCAAGCATGGAACAAAACTTAATTGTACGCGGTGTGGCGTTTGAAGATGAAATTACAAGGGTAACTGTTTTTGGTTTGCCTAATTCATTCACAAGCTTATCAACCATTTTTACCACACTGGCATCGAACCATATTAACGTCGATATTATTATTCAAAGCATAACTTCTGAGGATACGACAAACCTTTCCTTTTCTATAAAAACAGACTCACTGGATGAAACTATAGAAGTGCTCGAGAAAAATAAAGAATTACTAATGTTTGACCGAGTTGAGAGTGAAACCGGTTTAGCAAAAGTTTCGATTGTTGGATCAGGGATGATATCAAATCCGGGTGTAGCGGCAGAAATGTTCGAAGCACTTGCTAAAAACCAAATTCAAATAAAAATGGTAAGTACATCCGAAATAAAAGTTTCTACAGTCGTTGAAAAGGAACATATGTTACATGCCGTACAAGTATTACATGATACATTTGAACTTGCCGGTGCATTTGCGAATGCATAAACCCAAAAACGAGGTGCCCTTCATCAAAGGGCACCTCGTTTTAGTTAGAATAAATCCTTCTGATCCCATCTTACTGTTATTTCAATAATGCCCGCTTTCTTATGTATTTGAACATTTGCCTCTGCGACCATCCTAAGTTGGTTTTCGATTTGTTGGGCTAAAAAACCAGCTTCTAAGCGAAAATGGATATCTTGCTTCAACTTCAGTCTTCTACTAATTAATTCACTCGTCAGTTCAAATATTAATTCATTTTTATGTTCTTTTTTTACTGTTAAAGTTCCCCAAGCGGCTTCGGAAAAAAATGCTGATATTTCATCTAGATTTTGCAATAGATAATTTCTAGCCAGTTGTTTGCCTGCCCAGTATAAGATTTCAGGAGCATCTTTGCCAAGAATATTACTTAAAAGCTCTTCACGAATTAACTCATATCCAAATGAAGGAACCGAAATCTCATGTAACGAAATTTCCTCCTCCATACTTCTTAACTTTTTCACATGTTTCTCCTCTCTTTCTATTATCCTATTATAATCAAAATTTCCTTTAAGTTTGTAAAAAAATTCAACCTTATCCATGAACATTTTTATTATGAACAAAAATAATTATTACTGAATTGGTAAATATTACAGTTCTGAAATTTCCGATAATTATCTTAGCAAAATTATTGTGTAATCGTTTCCTTGACGCTTCAACTTGATGGGAGTAAAATGAATTTGTCACATAATTGTACGAAAAGTGTCGAAACTTTTTCACAGTGATGATAGGTTTATCTTCCATAGAAGGGGAATTTAGGATAGATATACCTAATACTTAATTAACTTTTAATTTTTAAGGGGGGTACATGATGGCAGGTAATCGTGAGTTTTTTAATCGGAGATTGCACTCATTACTAGGGGTAATTCCGGTTGGTTTGTTTTTAATGCAGCATATGATAGTCAATCAATTTGCCACAAGAGGGGAATCGGCTTTCAATAGCGCTGCTAATTTTATGGCAAATCTTCCATTCCGGTATTTATTAGAGGCTTTTATCATTTTCTTACCGTTATTATTCCATGCAATCTACGGACTTTACATCGCTTTTACTGCTAAAAACAACGCAAGTCGCTACGGTTTTTTCCGTAACTGGATGTTCCTATTACAACGTGTTTCCGGTGTGATTACTCTAATTTTTATCACTTGGCACGTATGGGAAACCCGTGTGGCCGCAGCTTTTGGTGCAGAAGTAAACTTTGATATGATGGCAAATATTTTATCAAATCCGTTTATGTTCGCATTCTATGTTGTCGGTGTCATTTCTACAACATTCCACTTCGCGAATGGATTATGGTCATTTTTGGTAAGCTGGGGGATCACCGTATCGCCTCGTTCACAGGTCATTTCTACTTATGTGACTATTGTGATTTTCCTTGCCACATCATTTGTGTTTGTCAGAACACTATTTGCATTTGTTAGCTAATATTATCGATTCTATTGAAATATGAAAGATTTGAGGAAAGTAGGAGTGAGTCACGATGAGTAAAGGTAAAGTGATTGTTGTCGGTGGCGGTCTCGCTGGCCTTATGGCAACTGTCAAAGTTGCAGAATCCGGTACACCCGTTGAATTATTCTCGTTAGTTCCTGTTAAACGTTCTCACTCTGTTTGTGCCCAAGGTGGTATTAATGGAGCGGTTAATACAAAGGGTGAAGGGGACTCTCCTTGGATCCACTTTGACGATACAATTTATGGTGGAGATTTCTTGGCTAATCAGCCACCTGTTAAAGCAATGGCAGAGGCAGCACCTGGAATAATTCATTTATTTGACCGTATGGGTGTTATGTTTAACCGGACGCCTGAAGGTTTATTAGACTTCCGTCGTTTCGGTGGTACGCAACATCATCGTACGGCATTTGCCGGGGCAACAACTGGGCAGCAATTACTATATGCTCTTGATGAGCAAGTTCGCCGTCATGAGGTAGCCGGTCTTGTTACGAAATATGAAGGCTGGGAATTCTTGGGTTCAGTTCTTGATGATGAAGGCATCTGCCGCGGGGTTGTATGTCAAAATCTTAAGACAATGGAAATTAAATCATTTGCTGCAGATGCGGTAATCCTTGCAACTGGTGGTCCTGGGATTATTTTTGGGAAGACAACTAACTCAGTTATTAATACTGGTTCAGCAGCTGCGATTGCCTACCAGCAAGGTGTTTATTATGCAAATGGAGAATTCATTCAAATCCATCCAACAGCCATCCCTGGTGATGATAAGCTGCGCTTAATGAGTGAATCAGCTCGTGGTGAAGGTGGACGCGTCTGGACATATAAAGATGGTAAGCCATGGTACTTCCTTGAAGAAAAATATCCGGCATATGGAAACCTTGTTCCACGTGATATTGCAACACGTGAAATTTTCCATGTTTGTGTGGATTTAAAATTAGGTATCAATGGCGAAAACATGGTTTACCTAGATTTATCTCATAAGGATCCAAAAGAGCTTGATATTAAACTTGGTGGTATCATTGAAATTTACGAGAAATTCATGGGTGATGATCCTCGTAAAGTTCCAATGAAAATTTTCCCTGCTGTTCACTATTCTATGGGTGGATTATGGGTAGATTACGACCAAATGACCAATATTCCAGGGTTATTCGCTGCGGGTGAATGTGATTATTCACAGCATGGTGCAAACCGTTTAGGTGCAAACTCTCTATTATCAGCAATCTATGGTGGTATGGTAGCGGGTCCAAATGCTGTTAAATATATTAATGGATTAGAAAAGAGCGTAGACTCTCTATCTTCTACTGTATTTGATGGCGCCGTGAAACAAGAAGAAGAAAAATGGAATAAGATTATGTCCATGAACGGTACCGAGAATGCGTATGTTATCCATAAAGAATTAGGGGAATGGATGACAGATAACGTAACAGTTGTTCGTTTTAACGATAAACTTCTAAAAACAGATGAGAAGATTCAAGAGCTACTTGAACGTTTTGAGAAAATTAATATTAACGATACGGCTAGATGGAGCAATCAAGGAGCTAGCTTTACACGCCAGTTACAAAACATGCTTCAATTATCACGTGTTATCACACTTGGTGCTTATAATCGTAATGAGAGCCGTGGTGCACATTATAAGCCAGATTTCCCTGAGCGAAATGATGAAGAATTCTTGAAAACAACAATGGCTAAGTTTGTCAATGGTAAGTCTGCACCAGCTTTCCATTACGATGAAGTAGATACTTCGTTGATCAAGCCTCGTAAGCGTGATTATTCGAAGAAGAAGGGAGAGTAGAAAGGTATGTCTGAACAAAAAACCGTAAAATTTATCATTTCACGTCAAGACAGTCCTGATTCTGCTCCTTACACGGAGGAATTCGAACTGGCATATCGTCCTAATATGAACGTTATTTCGGCTTTAATGGAGATTCGACGTAATCCGAAAAATGCTAAAGGTGAAGATACAACACCAATCACTTGGGACATGAACTGTTTGGAGGAGGTATGTGGAGCTTGTTCAATGATTATTAACGGCAAGCCACGCCAATCTTGTTCAGCGTTAGTGGATCAATTAGAACAACCGATTCGCTTAGAGCCAATGAGAACGTTCCCTGTTGTACGTGACCTACAAGTTGACCGTAGTCGTATGTTTGATTCCCTGAAAAAGGTTAAGGCATGGATTCCGATTGACGGTACTTACGATTTAGGACCTGGACCACGTATGCCGGAAACGAAACGTCAATGGGCTTATGAATTATCAAAATGTATGACTTGTGGTGTTTGTTTAGAAGCATGTCCGAATGTAAATAGCAAATCTGATTTCATCGGACCAGCTCCGTTATCACAAGTACGACTATTCAATGCTCATCCAACTGGGGAAATGAATAAAGCAGAACGCCTCCAAACGATTATGGGGGACGGTGGACTTGCAAACTGCGGTAACTCACAAAACTGTGTGCAATCATGTCCAAAGGGAATTCCTTTAACAACATCGATTGCTGCACTAAACCGCGACACAACTTTCCAAGCATTCAAAAACTTCTTCGGAAGCGACCAAATTTAAAATTAAGGGTTCCCTATTACTGGGAGCCCTTATTCCATTTTTAAAATAATATTTTTTGAAATACTTATATTTTACATTTCAAGCTCTTTTCAAGTTTCTAGTCACTAGTTTGGTATTTTATACATATGATATGGTGACTAAATCTATACCCATCCCACGGTTCAAAGCTGGCGAAGGCAAGGAGGGTTACAGTACTTGAAGGAGAATGAATATACTCACAAGCCATTACTCACCAAAAGAGAACGAGAAGTATTCGAACTGTTAGTCCAAGATAAAACGACAAAAGAAATCGCTAGTGAATTATTTATAAGCGAAAAGACAGTTCGGAACCACATATCCAATGCCATGCAAAAGCTTGGTGTTAAGGGGCGTTCACAAGCGGTTGTAGAACTCCTTCGTATGGGAGAGCTAGAACTTTAAAGTTGACCGGCAATCATGTAAGTTGATTGCCGGTTAATCATTTTTCGACATATTATCTTGAATTTTTATTGAAAAAGATAGAAAATAAAAGTAGACACCCTAAATGTTTAAGGTTAGACCTTTTTCTTGATACAAAAAAATAAACAGAGGAGATGAAAAAATGAAAATTGAAGAGCTTGAAAGAAAGGCAGCAGCACAACTTGTTGCTGAAATTGAAAAAGAATTGCGCTACATATCGGGAATTGTTAAGCAAAAGGGAAGAGAAATCCTTAGTAATTATACGATTACACCACCCCAGTTTGTCGCTTTACAATGGTTGTTTGAAGAGGGTGACATGACAATTGGGGAGCTTTCCAATAAAATGTATTTAGCTTGTAGCACAACTACAGACCTCGTTGATCGAATGGAAAAAAATACACTTGTTATGCGTGTAAAAGATCCTAATGATCGTAGAGTGGTGCGCATTCACCTATTAGAAGAGGGTGAACGAATTATTGAAGAGGTAATTGATAAAAGACAAGCTTATCTACAGGGTGTATTAAAAGACTTTTCATCAGAAGAAGTAGAGGCCTTAAGAGGAAGCCTATTAAAGCTACATCAAGAAATGCGATAAGAATGAGGCGAGATGTTTGAAACAACCGATAGGTATTATTGATTCAGGTGTCGGTGGGTTAACTGTAGTAAAAGAAGTAATGCGCCAGCTGCCCTATGAACAAATTTATTATCTTGGGGATACTGCGCGATGTCCGTATGGCCCGCGTTCCACAGAGGAAATAAAACTTTTTACATGGCAGTTAACCGAATTTTTACTAAAACAAAACATTAAAATGTTGGTCATTGCCTGTAATACAGCTACCGCGGTAGTACTGGATGAAATACGTGAAACCTTGCCTATACCCGTTATCGGAGTGATTTATCCAGGTGCCAGAGCAGCTATTAAAGTGACTAACAATTTTCGGGTTGGTGTTCTAGGAACAATTGGAACGGTAAGAAGTGGTGCCTATGAAAAAGCTTTAAAATCATATCAGCAAAAAATCAGTGTCATCAGTTTGGCTTGTCCTAAATTTGTCCCATTAGTGGAAAGCGGTGAAACGGATGGGCCAATTGCCAAAAAAATGGTCGCTGAAACATTGCAACCATTAAAAAACAAGGGATTGGATACCATAATTTTAGGTTGTACCCATTATCCACTGCTAGAACCACTAATTAAAAATGTGATGGGGAAAAATGTCCAAATCATTAGTTCAGGGGATGAGACTGCACACGAAATGAGCGCCATCCTTGACCATAGTGGCCAGTTAAACCCTTCTTTAGAAGAACCAGTTCATCAATTTTTCACGACCGGTTCCACCACGATATTTTCAAAAATTGCATCGAATTGGCTAGGTAGGAAAATTGACACTGTCCAGCAAATAAAAATTGATTAAAGAATCCTTTCTGTTCAATATGAAAGGATTCTTTTTTTTATTAATCTTAAAAAACTTTTATAAGCGTCGGTCTATTTTTTAAAGAGCTTGTATATATATTAGTACAAACCGTCTCAGGAGGGATAATTCATGTCCGTTAATAAAAAAACAACAACGAGCCTTGTTTCAGCAGTCCTTGTCTCATCTGTTCTTCTATCAGGCTGTGGGCTATTTGGGGAAGAAAAGAAAACGCAAATTGATCCACCGCAGGAGGTAACATACACGGATGAAAATCAAGAATCCGTTGTAACAAATGATGTGACAGGGACTGCGACTGGTGATGTTATTGCTGAAAGTACAGTCATGACAGAGCTTTATTTAATTGATAAAAATGGTTTTGTCGTTCCGCAAACAATGGCATTACCAAATACAGAAGCAGTTGCTACCCAAGCATTACAATACCTAGTTGAAAACGGGGAGGTAACAGACCTATTGCCAAACGGATTCCGTGCTGTACTTCCCGAAGATACTCAAGTTTCAATTGATGTAAAGGATAAAGTGGCTACGGTTAATTTTTCAAAGGAATTTAAGAACTATAAAGAGGAAGATGAAATGAAGATAGTCCAAGCGGTAACTTGGACATTAACACAATTCGATTCAATCGATCGTGTGTCGTTCAAAATGAATGGTCATGAACTTACAGAAATGCCGGTTAAAGGAACACCGATTGGTAAAACGGTTAGTCGGGTAAATGGAATTAATATGGATAATTCAGATGTTTCCGATATCACAAATACAAAGCCAATCACCGTTTATTATCTTGGTGGCGATGAAAGCAATTATTATTATGTGCCAGTTACGAAACGTGTCAGCAATTCAACCTCTAATCCTGTCGAAGCGGTTGTCAATGAGTTAGTTGAAGGTCCAAACTATGCTTCCGGGCTCGTGTCAGAATTTTTATCAGGTGTAAAATTAATTGAGAAACCAAAAGTTACTGACGGAAAAGTGACATTAAATTTTAATGATGCATTGTATAGTAGCCACAATGAACAAAAAATCATTTCGGACCACTTACTGACATCTCTAGTTCTTTCCTTGACTGAACAGCAAGGGATTGAAAGTGTTTCGGTTATGGTCAATGGCGATGCAAATCTCGTTAAGGAAAATGGTGACAAACTTTCTGAACCAGTAACGAGGCCAGAAAAAGTAAATACAGGTAGTTTCTAATAAATAATTTTTGTTATACTATATAATGACAATCAAAGAGGTAGGCATAAAGTGCCGCCTCTTTCTTATTTAGTCAGTGTTAATGTGCTGGGAGGAAACAAGACATGCGCTTCGATGGAAGGCAAAATAACGAACTTAGACCAATACATATTGAAACGAACTATTTAATCCATCCGGAAGGGTCCGTGATGATTACCGTCGGCGAGACAAAAGTAATCTGTACCGCAAGTATTGAGGACCGTGTTCCCCCGTTTTTGCGAAACCAAGGAAAGGGCTGGATTACAGCTGAATATGCGATGCTACCAAGGGCAACTGGAACCCGTAATATTCGTGAATCCTCAAAAGGTAAAGTGTCGGGGAGAACAATGGAAATACAACGTCTGATTGGGCGCGCCTTGCGTTCGGTCGTTAATCTTGACGCAGTTGGTGAGAAAACTATTTGGATCGATTGTGATGTTATTCAAGCAGATGGTGGAACGAGAACAGCCTCCATTACGGGCGCATATGTCGCCATGGTACAAGCCCTATATAAATTGTACACCAACAAGTCGATTTCAAAATTTCCTGTTCATGATTTTTTAGCAGCAACAAGTGTTGGGATTTTGGAAAATGGTCAAACCGTATTAGATTTAAACTATGTTGAAGATTCTGCTGCCCAAGTGGATATGAATGTTGTCATGACAGGAAGCGGAGAATTTGTTGAATTACAAGGAACGGGAGAAGAATCAACTTTTTCTTATAACCAATTGCATGAATTACTAAAATCGGCTCAAGAAGGATTGATGGAGCTATTTGAATTTCAAAAGAATGCGCTTGGCGAAAATGTCGTCAAATTAATCTCGACGACAAGTAAGGGGAAAAGTAAATGAAGGAACTTGTAATTGCCACGAAAAATAAAGGTAAAGCAAAGGAATTTGAAAATCTGTTTTCGACCTATGGTTTTCAGGTTAAAACATTAATTGATTATCCTGAAGCTGAAGATATTGAGGAAACCGGTACGACCTTTGAGGAAAATGCAATCCTAAAAGCGGAGGCCGTTTCCCTTCTTTTAGGGCGCCCTGTTCTAGCTGATGATTCTGGACTGGTCGTCGATGCATTAAATGGTCGCCCAGGCATTTATTCTGCCCGCTATGCGGGTGTAACAAAAAATGATGAGGCCAATATGGACAAGGTGTTAGACGAATTACAAGATGTACCAGACCAGGAACGTACTGCGAGATTCTACTGCGCCTTAGCGATTGCAATCCCCGGTCAAAAAACCTATACGGTTTCAGGTACATGCGAAGGAAAAATCTTAAAGGAACGACGCGGACACAATGGTTTTGGATATGATCCGATTTTTTATGTTTCTGAAAAAAAGCTGGCCATGGCCGAATTGTCATCCGAGGAGAAAAATGCAATTAGTCACCGCGCTAAGGCTCTCGAGAAGCTAAGTCAGGATATCGAAACGATTTTTGCGGATGTAGCCGTTGATGGTTAAGGTATTGGTTGTCAGCGATAGTCATGGATTAACAAATGAGTTAATGGAAATTAAGGCCAAGCATCAGGATTCGGTTGATCTCATGATCCATTGTGGCGATTCAGAATTAATGTCTGACCATCCTGCCTTATCAGGATTTACGGTCGTTAGGGGAAATTGCGATTGGAATGATCAATTTTCTGAGGAATCTATTCAAGAAAAAGGTGGAAAACGGATTTTTGTGACTCATGGTCATCACCATAGAGTCAAATCCTCACTCTTAGCCTTATCTTATCGAGCTGCCGAGCTAGGTGTTAATATTGTTTGTTTTGGTCATTCCCATATTCTTGGTGCGGAAGTGATCGGTAATGTGCTTTTTCTCAATCCGGGAAGCATCCGCCTCCCACGTATGCGGAAAGAAAAAACTTATTGTATTTTGGAAATAATCAATGACAAAATCCGATTAAATGTATATGATATTAATCTAGGGCTACTACCTGAGTTAAATCTTGAATTTATCGTAAATTCTTAGCCACTTCACTTTGGGGGAAATTTCTCCCCCTAGATACTTTAAAAGTTTTTTAGAAAAAGTATTTTAAAGTGTTGACAATTAGTAATTACACTACTATAATAAAAAATGTCTTAAAAATTACTTATGTCCCAGTAGCTCAGCCGGATAGAGCATACGCCTTCTAAGCGTACGGTCGGGAGTTCGAATCTCTCCTGGGACGCCATTTTAACTACATACCAACTTATCAATTACTCACCTAGCGATGGTGAGTTTTTTTGTTCCATTTTGTTTTTTTAAAGCCTCCGTGCTAAACTACTCTACAAAGATACTTTCTAAGGCGGAAATGTCATGAAGAAGCGACGAAAAGCCAAACATCATCAGGATAATATTTTCCTTTTCCCGAATGTAGACAAGCTTTTACTAGAAAAAGGCTTGGATCGGCTTAAAAACAAAAAATTTAATGAGGCAATCGAATTCCTCGAAGAGGCCCAACAGCTTGACGAGGATAATGAGGATATAGCTTTTGGTCTTATTGTTGCTTACTTTGAAGTCAATAATTTGACCGCTGCTAAGGAACTTGCCCAGTCTACCTTAAAAAAAGGGGCGGTAGACTATTTTCAATTAATTGATATCTACATCACCATTCTCTTGCAACTAAACGAATACGAGGAAATTGTTGCAACGATTGGAGCCCTTTTAGAGGAAAAAGAAATTCCGATTGAAAAACTGGATAGTTTCACTAAAATCCTTGAGTTTAGCAAACGAAAGTTAGATACGGTTCATTCGGCTAGTGAGCAAGTTGAAGATGAATCAATAGAAGAATGGAATCTCTTAGAATATGAGAGCTTAAACGAACAGTTCCTAGCTGTTGCCGAACTCGCTCACAAAAATGTGAGAGCCTATTTACCCCATATACGCATCTATCTTCAATCTCCTGATGGACATCCCTTTGTGAAAACGATGTTACTTCAATTATTAAAGGAGCAAGAAGTTAGTCAGGAGGTCGAAGTTGAGAAATTTGACAAGTACATAAAAATGAAACCTGTAGAATTGCCTAATATGGAACAATATTTAGCAGATTCTCCTGGTCTGGAACATTTAAAAAATGAGCTAGAGCAGGATAACCCAACTCTATTCGAAAGTATTAATGCCATTTTCGCAAGGCATTCATTCTTATTGTACCCGCTCTCCCGAGAACCAATCACGCCATCAGTATGGGCGGCTGCTTACCATTATATCGGTCTGGAATTTTATGGTGAACAGGTTTCTATCGAAAAATTAGCAAAAAAATATCTAATAAATCAAGGGGAAATATCGGAAACTCTAAGGTTTCTCAAAAAATTAGAAGAAATTTCTTCCCCGATTCTATAGGTTAGAATGTTGAAAGAAAGCAAACGTGTGTTATAATGTAGTGGTTGTAATGTGTAAGAAAACATATTTTACATACGGATGGATATGGACTTGTAAGGCAAGAAGTATTCAACCAATAAACTTTCATGAAGTGATAAATAGATGTTGGAGGGAAAATGCAAATGTCTGCAAAATGGGAAAAGTTAGAAGGGAACCAAGGGGTCCTAACTGTAGAAGTTGAAGCTACAGAAGTAAGCAAAGGGTTAGACGCTGCGTTCCAAAAGGTTGTTAAAAAAGTAAATGTACCTGGATTCCGTAAAGGCAAAATGCCTCGTGCTCTTTTTGAAAAGCGTTTCGGTGTGGAATCATTATATCAAGATGCACTAGATATTCTATTACCTGAAGCATATGCTAGCGCAGTTCTTGAAACTGGAATTGAGCCAGTTGACCGTCCTGAAATTGATATCGAACAAATGGAAAAAGGTCAAAACCTAATCTTTAAAGCGACTGTAACCGTTAAGCCTGAAGTGAAGTTAGGTGAATACAAAGGCTTAGAAGTAGAAGCTATTGACACAACAGTTACTGATGAAGATGTTGAAAATGAAATTAAGTCACTTCAAGAGCGTCAAGCTGAGCTTGTTGTGAAAGAAGAAGGCACAGCTGAAAACGGTGATACTGTTGTCATTGACTTTGTTGGATTCCTAGGAGAAGAAGAATTCGAAGGTGGAAAAGCTGAAAACTACTCATTAGAGCTTGGTTCAGGTTCATTTATTCCAGGATTCGAAGAGCAATTAGTTGGCGCGGCTGCTGGTGAAACAAAGGATGTTAACGTAACATTCCCTGAAGAATACCATGCAACTGAATTAGCTGGAAAGCCTGTTGTATTCAAAGTAACTGTTCATGAGATCAAAACAAAAGAACTTCCAGCTTTAGATGACGAATTCGCTAAAGATGTTGATGAAGAAGTCGAGACATTAGATGCATTAAAAACAAAAATTAAAGACCGTTTAGTTCACGATAAAGAACATCAAGCTGAGCATCATGTTCGCGATGCAGTTGTAGAAGCAGCAGCTAACAATACTGAAGTGGATATTCCTGAAGCAATGGTTGAAACTGAACTTGAGCGAATGATGAACGAGTTTGAGCAACGTTTACAAATGCAAGGATTAAACCTTGAACTATACTTCCAATTCTCAGGTCAAAACGAAGAAGTACTTCGTGAGCAAATGAAAGAGGAAGCTCAAAAGCGTGTTCGTGTAAACTTAACACTTGAAGCGATTGCAAAAGCTGAAAATCTTGAAGTAACTGATGAAGAAGTTGAAAAAGAACTTGAAACAATGTCTAAAGTTTACAATATGACTGTAGATAACATCAAAAAAGCATTAGGTGACTTTAGCGGCTTAAAAGGTGATCTACAATTGAAAAAAGCAGTAGACTTCTTAGTAGAAAACAAAAAATAATTCATGAAATTATACAGGGCACGATCCTAATCGTGCCTTGTTTTTTAACTAGGCTCTTTTATATCCATATAATACATAAGTACTAAATAGAAGGCGAAAGATTTTTTTTATTAATATTTGGTTATCCTTAACACGTACACTAATTTTAATTGACGGTTATAAAGAAAATTTTCAATACATATCATAAGTTAAATTCCATATGGATTTCACTGTAAGTTTCAAGTGTTATTATTTCCTGTCCGAATATAAAATGTGTTACAATCCAATACATAAATATAAGAATGTTTTATAGAAAAATGAATAGATCAATTTTATCTTTTATAACCGTCATTATTTTTTAGGTAGAAAGTTTTTCAAGGGGTGAAAATATTGTTCAAATTTAATGATGAAAAAGGGCAATTAAAGTGCTCATTTTGTGGGAAGACTCAAGATCAAGTCCGTAAATTAGTTGCTGGTCCAGGTGTTTATATATGTGATGAATGTATTGAGCTTTGCACCGAAATCGTTGAAGAGGAATTAGGAACGGAAGAAGAAGTAGAATTTAAAGATGTACCAAAGCCAAAGGAAATTCGCGAAATTTTGGATGAATATGTTATTGGACAGGATCAAGCAAAGAAATCCTTAGCTGTTGCGGTGTACAACCATTACAAACGTATTAATTCCAATAGTAAAATTGATGATGTCGAGCTTTCAAAAAGTAATATTTGTATGATTGGACCGACAGGAAGCGGTAAAACGCTATTAGCCCAAACCTTGGCTCGAATTCTAAACGTTCCTTTTGCCATTGCTGACGCAACATCACTGACAGAAGCCGGTTACGTAGGAGAAGACGTAGAAAACATTTTATTAAAGTTAATTCAATCTGCAGACTATGATGTAGAGAAGGCTGAAAAAGGTATTATTTATATCGATGAAATCGATAAGATTGCTCGTAAGTCCGAGAACCCATCTATCACACGTGACGTTTCAGGTGAGGGTGTTCAACAAGCTTTATTAAAAATTCTTGAGGGTACAGTTGCAAGTGTTCCACCACAGGGTGGTCGTAAGCACCCGCACCAAGAATTTATCCAAATTGACACAACCAATATCCTATTCATTTGCGGTGGAGCATTCGATGGGATTGAGCCAATCATTAAGCGTCGCCTTGGTCAAAAAGTGATTGGTTTTGGCGGTGACAATAAACAGGCCGATATCAGTTCAAAAGAACTTCTATCGAAGGTATTACCTGAAGATTTATTACGCTTTGGATTAATTCCAGAATTTATTGGGCGTTTACCGGTTATTGCTAGCTTAGAACAATTAGACGAAGAGGCTCTAATCGAAATTTTAACGAAACCAAAAAATGCACTAGTCAAGCAATATCAAAAGATGCTTGAATTAGATGATGTTGATTTAGAGTTTGAAGAAGATGCACTAAAGGAAATTGCGAAAAAGGCCATTGAGCGTAAAACAGGTGCCCGTGGACTACGCTCCATTATTGAAGGTATAATGTTAGATGTGATGTTTGACCTGCCTTCTCGTGAAGATATCACAAAATGTGTGATTACGAAGGAAACGGTTTTAAATAACAGCACACCAAAACTTTTACTAGATGACGGTACGGTAGTTGATAAGGAACGTTCTGCCTAATATTTGATAAAACTCGCCACTTTTTAAAGTGGCGTTTTTTTATATAAATTTTGTTCCATTCAGTGCGTTGGAGTAAATCTTTCTCACAATTCCTTGTTTATTCCCTCTTGCTTGCGGAGATAATAGCATATATGAGTTTGTAACAAGTGGGAGGAATAACATGACTTGGACGGGAATTGCCTTAATCATACAATTGTTCTTTGGGGTTATTATCGGACTATATTTCTGGAATTTATTAAAAGGGCAACGCTCACAAAAAATTTCGATTGATAAAGAATCACGAAAAGAGATGGAGCAGCTTAGAAAAATGAGGTCAATCACCTTAACGGAACCATTATCGGAAAAAGTGCGTCCGAGAGAGTTTCAAGACATCGTTGGGCAGGAGGACGGAATCAAGGCGCTCAAGGCTGCACTTTGTGGTCCGAATCCGCAACATGTGATCATTTATGGGCCACCAGGAGTCGGTAAAACTGCTGCTGCTCGCTTAGTTTTGGAAGAGGCGAAAAAGAATCAGAAATCACCTTTTCGACAAACCTCTGTTTTTATTGAACTGGATGCAACGACAGCAAGGTTCGATGAACGGGGAATAGCTGATCCTTTAATTGGTTCTGTACATGACCCTATATACCAAGGCGCTGGTGCGATGGGGCAGGCGGGAATCCCCCAACCGAAACAAGGTGCAGTTACCAATGCACATGGTGGAGTTCTGTTTATCGATGAAATCGGTGAGTTGCACCCAATCCAAATGAATAAGCTGTTAAAGGTGTTGGAGGACCGTAAAGTATTTTTGGAAAGTGCTTATTACCATGAGGAGAATTCGCAAATTCCAAATCACATCCATGATATTTTTAAAAATGGTCTACCAGCAGATTTCCGGTTAATTGGGGCGACAACACGAACACCAAGCGAAATACCACCTGCCATTCGTTCTAGATGTATGGAAGTATTTTTCCGTGAGCTTACTCAAGAGGAAATCTTCTCCATCGGTAAAAAAGCAGCTGCAAAAGTAAAACTAAAAATCGAGGATTCAGGTTTAGAAATTTTATCTAATTATGCCCGTAATGGACGTGAAGCAGTGAATATTATCCAAACTGCTGGTGGGATTGCCATTACGGAAGATCGCATGCATATTAAAGATGAAGATATTGAATGGGTTATCCATTCAAGCCAGCTAACCCCACGGATGGAGAAAAAAATCAACGAAAGCTCTTCCATTGGCCTTGTTAATGGTCTAGCCGTTTATGGACCAAACAGTGGGGCGTTATTGGAAATTGAAGTAACCGTGATACCTGCAAAGGAAAAAGGCTCGATTAATATTACCGGTATTGTTGACGAAGAAAGTATTGGCGGAAGTGGTAAATCGATTCGCCGAAAAAGTATGGCGCGCGGCTCGATTGAAAATGTTATCACTGTGCTACGCTCAATGGGAGTTCCAGCGGACGAATTTGATATCCATGTCAACTTCCCAGGTGGTGTGCCTATCGATGGTCCATCAGCAGGTATCGCAATGGCAACAGGGATTTATTCAGCCATCTATAAAATTCCTGTTGACCATACTTTAGCGATGACAGGGGAAATCAGTATCCATGGTCACGTAAAGCCTATCGGTGGTGTATATCCAAAAGTCGTGGCAGCGAAAAAAGCCGGTGCCAAAACGGTGATCATACCTAGCGAAAATAAGCAATCGATCTTGAACGAAATCAACGGAATAAATATTATTACCGTTAGTCACCTAGAAGAGGTCTTCGAAATAGCGCTAAAACTGAATTATTTAAAAGATGGAAAACCAGTGTCATTGGACTCCATTCCTGCATCCTTTGACATTTCCAAGAAGGAATCTGTGTAGTAGTTATATAGCTAAAAATCACCAGTAAAGCCCCTATAGATTGAAGCTAGACGATTGAAAAAACTTCGGTATGGTTAAATCCATTCCGAAGTTTTTTTCTTGTTTAAAAATAGCTAGTTAAATTGATACTAATAAAGCGATTAGCAGTCCGCCCGAAAAAATAGACACTTTTTCTTAAATAAGTTAGAATTGTACAAAGGTTACATGAAGAAAATTTAAGGTAAAACGGAGGTGCTTTGCATGGCAAAACCAAAAGAGTACAACGTTCCACTACTTCCATTGAGAGGATTATTAGTTTATCCGACCATGGTTTTACATTTGGACGTTGGCCGTGAAAAATCAGTGCAAGCGCTAGAGAAAGCAATGGTGGGGGACCATCTCATTTTTTTAACAACCCAAAAGGATGTCTCTTTAGATGAACCAGTCGAAGAAGATTTATATCCAATGGGAACCTTAACGAAGGTAAAACAAATGCTCAAGCTCCCGAATGGAACTATTCGTGTGCTTGTGGAAGGGCTAAAACGGGCAGAAGTGATCCAATACTTACCCGAAACTTCTTACTTTTCTGTTAAGGTGAATACATACGAAGATGATGACACTAAGGATACTGAGCTGGAAGCGCTAATGCGAACAATGCTTGATTATTTTGAACAATACATAAAAATGTCAAAAAAAGTTTCAGCTGAAACCTATGCATCGGTCGTAGATATTGAGGAGCCAGGACGTATGGCCGATATTATCTCCTCCCACCTTCCATTAAAACTGAAGGAAAAACAAACCATATTAGAGACTCTCGATGTCAAAGAACGCGTTAGTCGATTAATCGATATTATTCATAACGAAAAAGAAGTACTTAACCTTGAAAAGAAAATCGGCCAACGTGTGAAAAAATCGATGGAACGCACCCAAAAGGAATACTATTTGCGTGAGCAAATGAAAGCTATCCAAAAGGAACTGGGCGATAAGGAAGGAAAAACAGGCGAAGTTGCCGAACTTACCGAAAAAATTGAGCAAGCCGGCATGCCCGAACATGTATTAAAGACCGCTTATAAAGAGTTAGAACGTTATGAAAAAGTACCTTCTAGTTCTGCTGAAAGTGCTGTTATTCGCAATTATTTAGAATGGTTAATTTCGTTACCTTGGTCGAATGCAACCGATGATGATCTCGATATCGGAAAGGCCGAAAGAATTTTAAATGAAGATCATTACGGTCTGGAAAAGGTTAAGGAGCGGGTGCTGGAATATCTGGCCGTTCAAAAATTAACCAATAGTCTTAAGGGTCCTATTCTTTGTTTAGCTGGACCTCCAGGAGTAGGGAAAACGAGTTTAGCTCGTTCCATCGCTCGATCGTTGAATCGTCATTTTGTTCGGGTATCGCTCGGTGGTGTTCGGGATGAGTCAGAAATCCGCGGTCACCGACGGACTTATGTAGGAGCAATGCCAGGCAGGATAATCCAGGGGATGAAAAAGGCCGGAACGATTAATCCAGTCTTCCTGCTAGATGAAATTGATAAAATGTCAAGCGACTTCCGCGGCGACCCATCTGCAGCCATGCTAGAGGTATTAGACCCAGAACAAAATCATAACTTTAGCGACCATTATATAGAAGAGACCTACGATCTATCGAAGGTTATGTTTATTGCTACAGCCAATAACCTAGCGACCATTCCAGGGCCATTACGAGACCGCATGGAAATTATCACGATTGCCGGTTACACGGAAGTAGAAAAGCTCTATATAGCTAAAGAACATTTATTGCCTAAGCAAGTCAAGGAGCATGGTTTGACAAAAGGAGTTCTCCAGATTCGTGATGAGGGAATTCAAAAAATTATCCGTTATTACACGAGAGAAGCGGGGGTTCGTTCCTTAGAGCGACAAATGGCTAGCATCTGCCGGAAAACAGCGAAAATTATCGTTTCGGGTACAAAAAAGAAAGTGGTCATTACCGATAAAAATGTTGAAGAATTTTTAGGTAAACCAATTTTCCGTTATGGTGAAGCTGAATTAGAAGATCAGGTTGGTGTGGCAACAGGTCTCGCCTATACAACCGTTGGTGGAGATACGCTTCAAATCGAGGTATCGTTAGCACCTGGAAAAGGAAAGCTAGTCTTAACAGGTAAGCTAGGCGATGTGATGAAGGAATCTGCCCAAGCGGCTTTCAGTTACATTCGGTCGAAATCAGCAGAACTAAACATTGAATCAGATTTTCATGAAAAGTATGATATTCATATTCACGTTCCAGAAGGTGCTGTACCAAAGGATGGACCATCTGCTGGGATAACGATAGCTACTGCACTTGTTTCCGCTTTAACAGGTAGACCGATTCGCCGCGAGGTTGGCATGACGGGTGAAATTACCTTACGTGGTCGCGTGTTGCCAATTGGTGGCTTAAAGGAAAAAACCTTAAGCGCGCATCGTGCCGGATTAACCAAAATCATTTGTCCTAAAGACAATGAAAAGGACATTGAAGACATCCCGGAAAGTGTCCGCGATGATTTAACTTTTGTATTAGTTTCGCATGTAGATGAGGTTTTAAAGAATGCTTTATTGGATGGTGCTCGTGAATGAAGGTAACTAGTTCGGAAATTGTGATAAGTGCTGTTAAACCCGAACAGTATCCTGAAAGTGATTTACCAGAGTTTGCGCTGGCTGGCCGTTCAAATGTTGGGAAGTCTTCTTTCATTAACAAAATGCTAAACCGCCGTGGTTTGGCACGTATTTCATCAAAGCCTGGTAAAACGCAAACATTGAATTTCTATATAATTAATGAAATGCTGCATTTTGTCGATGTCCCCGGATACGGTTATGCGAAAGTTTCCAAAAAGGAACGCGAAGCTTGGGGGAAAATGATTGAGACGTACTTTACGACACGTGAGCAACTCCGTGCGGTCGTACTGATCGTTGATCTCCGTCACCCCCCAACGGAAGATGATTGCATGATGTACGGATTTTTAAAGCATTACGGAATTCCGTGCATTATTATTGCCACCAAGGCTGATAAAATTCCAAGGGGCAAGTGGCAGAAACATTTGAAGGTGACCAAGGAAAAGCTTCAAGCCGATTCAAGCGACCCGATGATTGTGTTTTCTTCGGAAACCGGTTTAGGAAAAGATGAAGCTTGGGCTGTGATGAGTCAGTATATGTGATGTGTTTTTGACTGAACCGGGAGCGGGTGTTGCCTGGTTCAGTTTTTTTTGTTGGCCACAAATGTGGCGAAGTTGTGAAAAAAGTAAATAAAATGTTATTAGGGTAAATATAATCCGAAATTAGGTAAATATGTCCATCAAAAAGGTAAATAAAGTTCTAATAAAGGTAAATATATCGCTAAATCGAAAAATTGCTTGTTTATTAAAAGCAAAAAACTCGCCAATTCTTGACGAGTTTCTCTCAAAGTATGTAATTTTCATGCTTATCGATGCCTTTTTTTCCCCTCTTTTTTCACTAAAAGATAAATCCCAATTAAAACTAATGCGGCTGGCCAAAATTTCCATGCAAGTGACACGCTATTTTCTAAAAAACCAAACCATTCGGCTACTTTATCGTAAAAAAGTAGCAGTCCTGCCAAAATCAAAAAGAGCAACCCTTGAAAAAGGCCAGTGCCGAGCTTTTGATAGCGCAGCAAAAAGCCAAGCGCGATAATTAAAATAAAGGCACCAATATGATCTGGCCAAACAGCAAGCTTATTGACGACATGAAAATGAATCCCGAATCCTAGCAAGATTGTCCCAGGCAAAATCGCTTCATAATCTTTTCCGAGGTAAGCTTGACCTAAAAAAGCAATCCCGACAATGATTAATAAGGTTGGCCAAGTATAAAATTCTTTAAACAAGTTTATTTGTGTCTGTTGTAGGTAAAAATAAGCCCCAAACCCTATTAAAATAATTCCTGGAAAAATACGTTGATTTTTCATCCTTCTACCACATCCGCTTCACTTGAATCTCTTATGTTTTTTTGATACTGTACATAAGGAAGGATTTTTTGTCGAATAAAAAATAAATGAAGGAAAGCGACTATGCGGAATTTTTGGACAAGTCACTTTTCTACCATATTAACATAGGAATTCGAATTCTGTTCACATTTTTTGCGTAAAAAGCGAAAAATGCCGTGCTATAATCTTACTAGGGTATTAAGTATATGTATTTAGGGGGTGTTCGGTAGATATGCATATTTTAGTTGTCGGAATAAATTATAAAACGGCCCCTGTCGAAATCCGCGAGCGGTTAACTTTTAATCCAACTGATTTAGGTAATGCTATGGAAAGGCTGCAATCCAAAAAGAGCATCCTTGAAAATGTCATTATTTCAACATGTAATCGTACGGAAATTTATGCGGTCGTTGACCAATTGCATACTGGCCGATACTATATAAAGGAATTTTTATCAGAATGGTTTCAGATTGCGCAGGATGATTTTGCACCATATCTTTTCATTTATGAACAAGACGGAGCTATAAATCATTTATTTAATGTTACTTGCGGTTTAAATTCAATGGTTCTTGGGGAAACGCAAATCCTTGGTCAAGTCCGGACCAGCTTTTTGCAAGGTCAAGAAATGAAAACCACCGGAACCGTTTTTAATCAGTTATTTAAACAATCGATTACTCTTGCTAAAAAAGGACATTCAGAAACTGATATTGGTGCCAATGCTGTTTCCATCAGTTATGCAGCGGTTGAATTAGCGAAGAAGATTTTTGGTAACCTCCAAAATAAACATGTGCTCATAATGGGTGCAGGTAAAATGGGAGAGCTGGCGATTCAAAACTTACACTCCAATGGGGTAAGTAAGGTCACAGTCATTAATCGAACCTTTGAAAAGGCGCAAAATCTAGCCAATCGTTTCAATGGAATCGCGAAAACGTTACAAGAGTTACAATGTGCATTAGTAGAAGCCGACATTTTAATCAGTTCAACAGGTGCAAAGGATTTCGTCATTACGAAAGAAATGATGACGCATGTGGATAATCTTCGCAAAGGGAAACCATTATTTATGGTTGATATTGCTGTTCCACGTGACCTTGATCCACGTCTTGCCGAACTGGACAATGTCTTTTTATATGACATTGATGATTTAGAAGGAATTGTCGAAGCGAATATGAAAGAACGTCAAAAAGAGGCGGATAAAATTCGCTTAATGATTGAGGCTGAAATCGTCGAATTTAATCAGTGGCTTAATATGCTTGGAGTTGTTCCGGTAATTTCTGCATTACGTGAAAAAGCCATTGCGATTCAAGAAGAAACGATGGAAAGTATCGAACGGAAACTACCTGATTTATCCGACCGGGATCTTAAAGTTTTAAATAAACATACAAAAAGTATTATCAATCAGCTGCTAAAGGATCCGATTTTACAGGCGAAAGAATTAGCGTCTCGTAAGGATGCCAATGAAGCGTTGGATTTATTTATCAAAATCTTTAATATCGAGGAACATGTGAAAACTCAGCAAGTTCATAAGACAGCCGATACCAAACATGTAGTGGTCAATGTAACACAGGCTTCCTTACAATCATAGAGAGAGGTTTGGAGCTATGTACGACATCTATTTTACAAGGCTGCATGAACTGACTGTCATCCTATATGCCCTGGTCGTCCTTTTATATTTTGTAGATTTTCTTCAGCATAACCGGAAGGCGAATAGAATTGCCTTCTGGTTACTTGCATTTGTATGGATTTTGCAAACGTCCTTTTTAATTTTATATATGTTAAAGACAAGTAGATTCCCTGTTTTAACCATCTTTGAAGGGCTTTATTTTTATGCTTGGGTTCTGGTGACCTTAAGCTTAGTGATTAATCGATTATTAAAAGTGGATTTTATCGTCTTTTTTACAAATATATTAGGGTTCGGCATCATGGCTATTCATACGTTTGCCCCTATGCAGCTGGATTCAATCAATATGGGTGAACAATTAATCTCCGAATTGCTCTTAATTCACATTACGATGGCGATTTTATCTTATGGCGCTTTTTCCTTATCATTTGTTTTTTCCTTACTCTATTTGATTCAATATGATTTATTAAAAAGGAAAAAATGGGGAACAAGACTGTGGCGGATTTCTGACCTTTCAAAACTTGAACATTTTTCATATCTATTAAATATCATTGGCGTACCGATGTTGATTTTAAGCTTGATTTTAGGGATTCAATGGGCCTTTTTAAAAGTACCCGATATGAAATGGTACGATTCGAAAGTGTTAGGGTCTTTTGCCGTTTTAGCGGTTTACAGTGTGATTTTATATTTGCGCACAAGAAAAGGTGTTTCAGGGAAAAGGTTATCGATTTGGAATATCGCTTCTTTTCTTATTGTTTTAATCAATTTTTTCCTTTTTGGTCAATTATCATCCTTCCATTTTTGGAACTCGTAACTTATAGGAGGCTATTATGCGAAAAATTATTGTCGGTTCAAGAAAAAGTAAATTAGCATTAACACAAACAAATTGGGTCATTCAGCAATTGAAAAATCTTGGCGCTCCATTCGAGTTCGAGGTGAAGGAAATTGTTACAAAAGGCGACCGAATTTTAGACGTAACCTTATCCAAGGTTGGCGGTAAAGGTCTGTTTGTAAAGGAAATCGAACAGGCGATGTTGGACAAAGAAATTGATATGGCTGTACACAGCATGAAGGATATGCCGGCTGTTTTACCGCCAGGATTAATGATTGGGAGTATTCCCAAACGTGAAGACCATCGCGATGTGTTAATTTCGAAAGGTCATGTACCTCTTGAGGAATTGCTGGCTGGGGCAAAAATCGGCACTAGCAGTTTACGTCGTGCTGCACAATTGCTTGTGGAACGACCAGATCTTGAAATTAAATGGATTCGTGGCAATATTGATACAAGATTAGCAAAACTTGAGACCGATGAATATGATGCCATTATTTTAGCTGCAGCTGGCCTTTTCCGTATGGGCTGGGCTAAAGATGTGATTACTCAGTTTCTATCAACTGAAATTTGCTTACCTGCTGTTGGTCAAGGTGCGCTATCGATTGAATGTCGTGAAGAAGATCAAGAGCTTCGTGAATTGTTGGCTCAATTTACTGACGAAAGCACGGATCTAGCTGTAAGGGCTGAAAGAAGCTTCCTTAACAAAATGGAAGGCGGTTGTCAGGTTCCGATTGCCGGCTATGCTTTTATCAATGATGAAAAAGAAATTGTCCTAACTGTTTTAGTAGCTTCTCCAGATGGTTCAATCATCTACAAGGAGGAAGTGAAGGGGACTGACCCTGAAGCACTTGGGGCACAAGCAGCTGACTTACTAATTGAGCGTGGTGCAAAACAATTAATCGATCAAGTGAAAGCGGAGTTAGATAAATAATGAACGGGCACCTTCCACTTTTAGGAAAAAAGGTACTAGTGCCGCGTGGAAAATACGAGTCAAAATCTTTTTCAACATTAGTGGAAAAATATGGGGGAGTTCCGTTGGAAATCCCTCTCCTTGCCTTTCGGCCGATACAGCCATCCATCGAAACTGAAACCATTTTGAAAAAAGTAAATACATACGACTGGATCATTTTTACAAGTAATGTAACGGTGGAGACATTTCTTTCTTTTTATCAAAATGGGGCTCCAACATTACCGAGAGTGGCGGTAATCGGCAAGAAGACTGCTGAAGTACTCTCTCAAAAGGGTTATCAGGCGCAATTTATACCTGAAGAATATGTTGCCGAAGGGTTTGTAGAGGAATTTTTACCATTGGTTGAATCTGGAATGAAAATTCTAATTCCAAAAGGAAATCTGGCTCGCGACTATATTGCTCAATCGTTAAAACGGGGCGGAGCGCATGTGGATGAAGTCATTGCTTATGAAACGTACATGCCCGAGGATAGTAAAAGTCAATTGAAATCGGCTATAGCTAACGGTGAAATCGACATTTTACCATTTACTAGCCCATCCACCGTCGAACATTTTATGGATGTTATCAATGAATACGAATTGCATCGCGAATTGGAAAATTATATCATTTCTTGTATAGGACCTGTCACGAAGGAAAAGATTGAATCGATGGGACTGCGGGTTGATGTCATGCCAGAAATCTATACAGTGGAAGATATGTTAAAGGAAATCGTCATCTATCTCCAAAGAATACATTAATGGAAGGGTTGAAATACCATGGAATTAAACTTTCATCGACACCGTCGATTAAGAGCTACTGAAAATATGCGTTCATTAGTACGCGAAACGAACTTACATATCAATGACCTTATCTACCCGTTGTTTATTATTGAAGGGGAAAATATTAAAAATGAAGTCAAATCTATGCCAGGTGTGTATCAAATTTCCCTTGATAATCTTCAAGTAGAAATGGATGAAATCGTAACATTAGGGATTAAATCGATTCTTTTGTTTGGAGTGCCAAATGAGAAGGATGAATTAGGTCAAGGTGCTTATCATAATCACGGACTTGTACAAGAAGCCACTAGACTTGTAAAAAAACATTACCCGGAAATCATTGTCATTGCTGACACTTGTTTATGTGAATACACAAGCCATGGCCATTGCGGTGTAATTGAAGGCGACAAAGTCTTAAACGACCCATCCCTACAATTATTAGTGCAAACGGCCATTAGCCAAGCAGAAGCGGGTGCAGACATCATCGCTCCTTCCAATATGATGGATGGATTCGTAGCAGCGATTCGTCATGGTTTAGATGAAGCTGGCTATGAGGATATTCCCATCATGTCCTATGCAGTTAAATATGCCTCTTCCTTCTACGGCCCATTTCGTGACGCAGCTGATAGTACGCCACAATTTGGTGACCGCAAAGCGTATCAAATGGATCCAGCTAATCGCTTAGAGGCGCTTCGTGAAGCTGAATCAGATGTATTAGAAGGCGCAGACTTCCTAATGGTGAAACCTGGTCTTCCTTATCTGGATATCGTTCGCGATGTAAAAAATAATTTTAATCTACCATTAGTGATTTACAATGTAAGTGGCGAATATTCGATGGTAAAAGCGGCTGCTTTAAACGGCTGGATTGATGAGAAGAAAGTCGTGATGGAGATGTTGACTGGTATGAAACGAGCTGGCGCAGATTTAATTATTACTTATTTTGCGAAAGACGTAGCTCGTTGGTTAAGAGAATCTTAAAATAGACCGAAAAGAGGTATTTGCACATGCGTTCTTATACTAGATCAATTGAAGCTTTTAAAGAAGCAGTAAACCTAATGCCAGGTGGGGTTAACAGTCCGGTCCGTGCCTTTAAATCGGTGAAGATGGATCCAATTTTTATGGCAAGAGGAAAAGGCTCAAAAATTTATGATATCGATGGTAATGAATATATTGACTATGTACTTTCTTGGGGGCCTCTGATTCTAGGTCATACTAACGACAGAGTGGTCGAAGGAATTAAAAAGGTAGCAGAACTTGGAACAAGCTTCGGAGCACCTTCTTTAGTTGAAAATGAACTTGCTAAGCTAGTGATTGAGCGCGTTCCTTCTATTGAAATCATTCGAATGGTTTCATCAGGTACCGAAGCAACAATGAGTGCGCTACGATTGGCTCGTGGTTACACTGGCCGCAATAAAATTGTGAAATTTGAAGGCTGTTATCACGGCCACGGCGATTCGCTTTTAATCAAAGCTGGTTCAGGTGTAGCGACTCTAGGATTACCTGATAGCCCTGGAGTGCCTGAAGGTGTAGCTAAAAACACAATTACAGTGCCTTACAATGATTTAGATAGCTTAAAATATGCATTCGAACAATACGGGGAGGACATCGCAGGGGTTATTGTGGAGCCGGTTGCAGGTAACATGGGTGTCGTTCCACCACAACCTGGTTTCTTAGAAGGACTTCGCGAAGTAACTACGCAGTACGGTGCGTTATTAATATTCGATGAAGTGATGACAGGCTTCCGCGTTGGTTACAACTGCGCCCAAGGATACTTTGGAGTTACCCCTGACATAACTTGCTTAGGAAAAGTCATCGGTGGCGGACTACCAGTTGGTGCTTATGGCGGACGCGCTGAAATCATGGAAAAAATCGCTCCAAGCGGCCCGATTTACCAGGCGGGAACTTTATCAGGTAACCCACTAGCGATGACAGCAGGGTTAGAGACATTAAGTCAGCTTTCTCCTGACAACTATGTTGAATTTGAACGTAAAGCTGATATCCTTGAAAAAGGAATAAAGGCAGCGGCTGAAAAATATGATATTCCAAATTGGATCAATCGCGCCGGCTCGATGATTGGCTTCTTCTTTACGAACGAGCCTGTGGTGAATTACGAGGCAGCGAAAACATCTAATCTCGATTATTTTACAACCTATTATCGCGAAATGGCGAACCAAGGCGTCTTCTTACCGCCATCACAGTTCGAAGGCTTGTTCCTTTCAACCGCCCATAGCGATGAAGATATCGCCAAAACCTTAACAGCTATCGAAAATGCTTTTGCGGTGATTAGAGGCTAAATGCTGGCAAACTCCCACTTTTGTAGTGGGAGTTTTTTTGTTTTTGTTGGATGAAATCCTATCATAAAAATCACACGTCGTTCATAGAGTTTAATGACATGGTGATTTTACGTTAAAGGATTAGAAAGGAGGAGTCGCTTTGTCTCAAGAGAACCAATCGTTTTTACGATTTTCTTTAGAGGAGTCTGTCTGGTTTCAAAGAGGACAGGAAGTCGAGGAGCTATTATCGCTCTCACTTGATCCGAATATAACAATTCAAGAAAGTGACCAGTATGTAACCATTCGAGGTACTCTCGATTTAACTGGAGAGTATAAAACCTATTCCGAAACGGACCCAGACCAGCAGGTCCCGTCAGCACAACGCTGGGTGCAAAGAGTGGAGCAACGGGAGGAAGGCGTATGTGAGTTTGCCCATCAATTCCCGGTGGATATTACGATCCCTACTTATCGTGTTCGCGAGATAAGTGAAATTGATGTGTTAATTGAAACGTTTGATTATGCCTTACTTGAGCGCAGCTGTTTAAAATTAACAGCGGAACTCAATATTACCGGCCTTTACGGTGAACAATCAGCAAAGAATGATGTTGAACAAGAACGTGAAGAGGAGCAGCTAGAAGAAATAGAGGTAACTCAAGTCTATGAATTCTCTCATCGCAATCAACCAGAAGAAGAGGAAGACACTGACTTTGAGGTATTTGAAGTAGAGGCTAGAATGGATGAGCCCGCTTTTCCGGAACCAACCCTGGCGGAATCCTCTTCCTACCAGCCAATGTCACCAGAAATTTCGTTCGCTGCCTATCGTAGTCAACACCCGCATACTACCGAAACAGCGGCGCCAGTGCAGGTGACACATGTTGAGGTTGAATCAGCGACGATTGCAACTCACCATGGGGAAGAAAGTTCAGAGTCCTCGTCCTCGTCCTCTTCAAACATTGTTGAAAAATTTGTTAAGAAAAAGCTAGCTAATAAAAAGAGCATGTCGATTTCAGAATTTTTAGCCCGCAAAGAAGGCGATGACCATGCAAAGATGAAGGTTTGCATCGTTCAGCAAGGAGAATCAGCCGAAATGTTAGCAGAACGATATGCTTTACCTGTTCAACAGCTATTAAAAGTGAATAAAATGGAGCCAAATCAAGATGTTTATGAGGGGCAAGTCCTTTATGTCCCGGCTTCTTCCAAAAAATAGACGTTGAATTTAGTGAGATAACAGTGAGCGGGTTGTATAACCTGCTCTACTTTTTCTATTTGTGTTGTCGAGTGTACCGGCGCTTTTAGGCTTAGGCGCTCCCCGGGATGAAAGTGAGTTGGCGACAAAATGAATGAACAAAATCTAGAGCAAATCCTGCAGCATTATGATATTAGAGCACATTTTATCGAGAAATTCGGGAAAATTTATAAGATTTATTCCGAAAAAGGAACCTTTGCATTAAAATCAATCCCCATCCAGCATGGTGTTGACTTTATCAAACATGTACATTTCCTCTATCAGAAAGGCTATAACCGAATTGTTCCGATTTATCCGACCTTTGATGGACGTTATGCGGTTATTCACGGTAATTCTTTATATTACTTAATGCCTTGGTTAAGTAATGATGAAAAGGAGGACCATAATGAACGGCCGCAACAGATGTTCCGTGAATTAGCTAGATTGCATGCGCTGTCGCAGAAAGAGGTACAGATAGATAAAGAGGACAGAGAAAAGCATTATGAGCGAACGAAGCAGCAGTGGGAAAAGGATTCTGAGTTTTTGGAAGGATTTATCGAGTCCTGTGAAAAAAAAATCTATATGTCTCCATTTGAGCTTCAGTTTTGCCTTTATTATCATGATGTACGCCAGGCACAGCGGTTTGCCATCACCAAGCTAGGAGAATGGTACGAGGCGACGAAGGATCAGGAAAAAGTGCGAACGGTGATAAATCATGGAAAAGTGTCGACCGAGCATTTTCTGTACGATGAAAAAGGCTATGGTTTTTTTGCTAATTTCGAAGAGTCGAAGCTTGGATCACCGATTCACGATGTCTTGCCGGTGCTATTTCGATCGTTAAGAGGGCATATGAGACAATCGGAAGATGTTCTTACTTGGTTATATGATTACTATTTTAAATATTTCGCGTATAAGGATGATGAGAAACTATTATTGTTCAGTTATTTTTCCTATCCAAATTTGCTGGTTCGGCTAACAACGGAGTATGTACAAACAACTGATAAGAAAAACGAACGAGAATATTCGCAAAAATTGCAGCGACGATACTGGCAGCTAAAAAACACCGAATATGTGATTGGGAGAATGATGCAAATCGAAGAACAATTGAAGCAAAAAAAGGAAGGAGCCCCGCAATCATAAACCGGTAGGCTCCTTAAATTATTTCCATGTATAAAGCGATGGCCAGAAGAATAAATACACTTAATAGCAACACATCAAAAGTAGTCGGAATAATAATCGTCCGGATTCCTTGAAAAATACAAAAAGGAATGATAAACTGATTGGCAATCGCTCTACATTTTCTAAGCCAAGGTGGTAGGGTATAAGGGTTGTATTTTCGCATTTAGTAGCACCCCTTGTTTGTTAATTATTATTAATGTATGATGGTCGCTTTTAAAAAGTGTCTTATTTTTTCAGGAACGAAAAAAGGATAAGCCGAATATTTTATAAAAAATATGGTTATCATGATTGACGACATCGTTATTTTTCAGTAGTATAACTATATAAAATTTACCAACAGGCTTTGATAGGGAGAGTAAGTTGGATTTCTATTTCAAGAGAGGGAAATGAAACGCTGCGACATTTCCTAAATAGACCCATCTGAAAGTCACCCTGGAGCTTCTTCTGTCAACGGATTTCATCCTAGTAATGGAAGACGGAATAGACCGTTATCTAACTCGAGAGCCAACATGACCAGTTTGTGTGTTGGAAAAAAGGTGGTACCGCGAATACAACTCCATTCGTCCTTTTATTAGGCGAATGGAGTTTTTTTATTTTTCAAAAGGAGGAAACCCAATGGAAACAACAGAACTAACCATGCCTACTAAATATGACCCGAAATCGATTGAAAAGGGTCGCTATGAATGGTGGCTATCAGGTAAATTTTTCGAAGCAAAAGATGACCAAAGCAAACAACCATATACAATCGTAATCCCACCACCAAACGTAACGGGAAAACTTCACTTAGGACACGCTTGGGATACAACATTACAAGATATCCTAACACGCATGAAGCGGATGCAAGGCTACGATGTACTCTGGCTCCCTGGAATGGATCACGCCGGAATTGCCACTCAAGCAAAGGTAGAGGAAAAGCTTCGTCATGAAGGTAAATCCCGCTATGACTTAGGGCGCGAAAAATTCGTTGAAGAAACATGGAAGTGGAAAGAGGAATATGCAAGCCATATCCGCCAGCAATGGGCTAAGGTAGGCTTAGGTTTAGATTACTCGCGTGAGCGCTTCACCCTCGATGAAGGTTTATCCGATGCCGTACGTGAAGTTTTCGTTAAACTTTACAGAAAAGGACTTATCTATCGTGGCGAACGAATTATTAACTGGGATCCGTCCACGAAAACAGCACTATCTGATATCGAGGTTATTTACCAGGATGTTCAAGGTGCGTTCTATCACATGCATTATCCATTAACAGACGGTAGCGGTAGCATTGACGTAGCAACAACAAGACCGGAAACCATGCTTGGTGATACGGCGGTAGCTGTTCATCCAGAAGACGAACGCTATAAACATCTCATCGGTAAAACCGTTAAGCTTCCAATCATTGGCCGCGAAATTCCAATCGTTGCGGATGATTATGTGGATATGGAATTCGGTTCAGGAGCAGTTAAAATCACTCCTGCACATGATCCTAACGACTTTGAAATTGGTAACCGTCATAACCTGGAAAGAGTTTTAGTGATGAACGAAGACGGCACCATGAATGCCAATGCTGGACAATACCAAGGTATGGATCGTTTCCAATGCCGAAAGCAAATTGTCAAAGATCTTCAAGAACAAGGCGTTTTGTTTAAAATTGAAGAACATTTACACTCCGTTGGTCATTCCGAGCGCAGTGGTGCAGTAGTTGAGCCATACCTTTCAACCCAATGGTTCGTAAAAATGCAGCCACTTGCTGACGAGGCGATTGCCCTACAAAGCAAAGAAGATAAGGTTCATTTCGTTCCAGACCGTTTTGAAAATACTTATATGCGCTGGATGGAAAATATCCGTGACTGGTGTATTTCTCGTCAATTATGGTGGGGACACCGAATCCCAGCTTGGTACCATAATGAAACGGGCGAGGTATATGTTGACCACGAGCCACCAGCCGATATCGAAAACTGGACACAGGACAACGACGTTTTAGATACATGGTTCAGTTCAGCCCTTTGGCCGTTTTCAACAATGGGCTGGCCAAATACGGAATCAGCGGACTATAAACGTTACTATCCAACGGACTGCTTAGTAACAGGTTATGATATTATCTTCTTCTGGGTATCGCGAATGATTTTCCAAGGTATAGAATTTACTGGTCAACGCCCATTTAAAGATGTTTTGATCCACGGTTTAGTTCGTGACGCAGAAGGCCGTAAAATGAGTAAATCATTAGGCAACGGGGTTGACCCAATGGATGTTATCGATCAATACGGTGCTGACTCCCTACGATACTTCTTGGCAACAGGAAGCTCACCTGGTCAAGACTTACGCTTTAGTATGGAAAAGGTGGAGTCGACTTGGAACTTTGCGAATAAAATCTGGAACGCATCTCGATTTGCTCTCATGAATATGAACGGTATGACGTACGATGAAATCGATCTTACCGGCGAAAAATCAGTGGCTGACAAATGGATTTTAACTCGTTTAAATGAAACCATTGAGACAGTAACTAGACTATCTGACCGTTATGAGTTCGGTGAAGTGGGTCGCGTTTTATACAACTTCATTTGGGATGACTTCTGTGACTGGTATATTGAAATGGCGAAGCTGCCACTATACGGTGACAACGAAGCCGCGAAGAAAACGACCCGTTCCATACTTGCCTATGTTTTAGATAACACGATGAGATTATTGCATCCATTTATGCCGTTTATTACCGAGGAAATTTGGCAAAACCTTCCTCATCAAGGTGAATCAATCACAACGTCAGCTTGGCCAACCGTTAACCAAGAGTTAATCGACACGGAGGCAGCAGGTGAAATGAAGCTGCTTGTTGAAATCATTCGTGCGGTAAGAAATATTCGTGCCGAAGTGAACACACCTTTAAGTAAAAAAATCAACATATTCTTAAAAACGAAGGATGCTAACATCACATCAGCATTAGAAAACAACCGCGGCTATCTCGTTCGTTTCTGTAATCCGGATGAGCTTCACATCGGAACAGACTTAACGACACCTGACAAAGCCATGACAGCCGTTGTAACGGGCGTAGAAATCATTCTTCCATTAGCGGGACTAATCAATATTGATGAGGAAATCGCTCGTCTCGAGAAGGAACTAGGAAAGTTAAACAGTGAAGTGGAACGCGTTCAGAAGAAACTTTCCAACGAAGGTTTCGTGGCTAAAGCACCTGAAAAGGTAATTACCGAAGAACGTGCCAAAGAGCAGGATTATTTAGAAAAGCGCGCAGCTGTTCAAGCGCGGATTGATGAATTAAAAAACAGTTAATTATTTAAAAAGACGAACTCCAGCTATCTGGAATTCGTCTTTTTATTTATCTATTTAATTCGAGCAAGGTCGCTCTTACTTCGGCAATCATATAAAGCGATCCGGTAATAACTAATATTTCATCCTGCCCCAATCGATTCATTTCTGCACTTAGACATTCGGGTAAATGACTGCAGCTGCTTTTACTTTCCAAGGAGCATAGACTTTCTAAATAGGCAGCCTTTGCAGCGCGAGGAAAATCAAAATCGATAAATGTCATGCGATGGGCAATTCTTTCCAGCATTTTAATCATGGAAGAAGCATTTTTATCAGTTAGGGCGCCAAAGATGATGTGAATCCGTTTATCAACATATTCTTTTTCTAGCGTTTTGACAAGACCATCGATCGCATCCGGATTATGGGCTCCATCTAAGATGATCAATGGATTCTGCGAAAACATCTCAAATCTACCTGGCCAAAAGGCTTGTTTGAGTCCATTAGCAATATGGATGGACTCAATTTTATAGGAATAATCCCGATGTAAAATGATAGCTGTCATAATAGCTAATCCAGCATTTTTTATTTGATAATTTCCTTTCATCCCTATTTCCAATAAAGGATATACGGTATCGTTTGTTTGAAACAGATAACCCTCTTGTTCTTCCCGAATCTGAAAATCGATATTATTGACATAGAGCGGAGCGTTTTTTTCTGCCGCTGTTTTTTGTATAACGGACAATGCCTCGCTATGATCCACTGCCGTTAGGCAAGGTATATTGTCTTTAATGATTCCCGCTTTTTGAAAGGAGATTTCGCTTAATGTCTCACCAAGAAAGTTGGTATGTTCTAAACTTATATTGGTAATGATCGAAGCAAGAGGAGTAATGACGTTAGTAGAATCATGTAATCCTCCCATCCCTGTTTCATAAAGAACAATATCTTGCTGATCCACTCTAGCAAAATAGACGAGTGACAGAACAGTTAAAAATTCAAAATCCGTTAAGGACTCGAGATTAGATTTGTCTTCTAATTGGTTCAATATGTATAAAATGGTCTCCTCAAGTTTTTCCTCCGAAATCGGTCCCTCATTCGTTGAAATTTGATCATGAACAGAGTGTAGATATGGTGAAGTAAAGGTACCAACCTGATAACCCGCATCGATGAGTATTGATCGCAAAAATTGAAGAGTGGACCCTTTTCCATTTGTACCCGCGAGATGGACAGTTTGAATTGCTTTTTGCGGGTTGCCGATTTTCTGTAAAAATTCTTCGATTCGTTGGAGCCCTAGATTGATTTCTTCCTTTGTTCTTATATGGAATTTCGCTTTATAATAATCGAGCCCTTTTATCATTACAATCCCTTCCCTATTGTCACTTTAATTCTTAATCGTTAGAATATCATTATATATCAATTTTTATAGTAGGTGGAAGGATGCCATCCGGGTTGAAACGAAAAAAGAAGGATTTTATCGAGTACCTTCAAATGTCCGAGACGAAAGAGCAGTCTATTTGGAATCATTTTATTACCAAAAAGGATACCTTTATCGGGGAGAAACCAATATTAATCCTTGTTATAGAGAAAGACAATGTTTTTCGTGCAAGAAATTGGTGTGAAACCATTTATGGGCTAACAAAAGTTCATGTAAAAGCGGTTCGGTCCCTAGTTTCCGTTGAAGTCGAAAGCTACATAAATGAACATGGGATACATACGATTTTTGTCTTAGACATTGAACATATTGGTCCTAATCAGATATTGATTTCGAGTAACGAGGAGGCTATTCAATCCTTTTTAACTCAATCTTTATTGATAGAACATAATCTATTTTGTTTGAATACTGAGGTTGTCGAATCTGATCCTGTTTTTTCGGATAAACGATTAACTTTTATGAAAATAGGTAAATTAGATCATTTAAGCGAGTTTTTTGATCTATTAAAAGCGTTGATTAGAACCATTCCAAAATTATCGCTTCAGTATAAAAGTGAAATCGTTGGATTATCTGATAGACAAGTCTTGCAAAACCTTCCTTTAAATAGGGTTGAATTACATATTGATGCGATGCGCCAGTACGGAATACATGAAAATGAATACATTATTGTTTATAATCCAATTAACTTTAAGTATTCTATTGGATGTGTCAAAAGTACGTCTAAATTGGAGCCAAATCAAATCGTCACAACTCTTGGAATTCGTACAAAGTTAAAAACGGAAGCCAATTCGCGGCTTATTATTCATCCAATTAAGAAAATGATCGGTGAAAAAATACATATACAAGATGCTAAAAATTTGGCAAGTGGTGTGGTTTTTGTTTCTTCCAATCTATATAAAGACTTAATGGAATCGGGTGCCGATTGTTTTGAAATCGTAAATCTTGCAACTGCCTCGTCCTTTGATATTCACCGGGACAAGATTAGAAAATCTTCATCCCCGACCGATGGGGCGATAAAATTAAGCTATTTACAGCGGGAATTTTTGGATTTAGAACATCCACCAGATACCTTATCGCCCTATTATTTTGATTTATTTAATAGAAAGAATGTACTAGATGCCGATCAAATCACCTTTTTAAACGATCATTACAGCAATCAAAAGGTTCATAGTATAAAAGAATTTGAGGACAAGCAAAAACTGAAAGAAATTTTTAAGAAGGTTGGCTATAATCAGGTAGCCATTTATCCAATTTATACTTCAAAAATGAAGAAAAAACGAAATGTATTAACAGGTGTTTTCAAGAAATTCCTTAATTTGTCAATTAGGTCCTCTAAGATCCAATTAAATGTGATTCGACCATATAGCACTGATGAATCTAGTAATATTGTAAGGATGCCGAGAAGTGCGATGAGTTTGCTAGGAATTGATGAAAATGATTTAATCATCCTTCATTATCGTGGCCGTTCTGTCGTAGTTCCTGTGCTAGAACTAGATTCAACCGAATCCATTAAAGAAACGAATATCGTTCCAAATGAAAGTCGCATCAATATCTCTATCGGTATCCCGGCTCATTTAAGGTTTAAATTAGGGATTAAGCAAATTGGCAAAGCCTGTGAAGTGGAAAGGAATCTTTCATTCCTTTTTAAGAAAAATGCCAGTCTACAATTTTTACCTATCCTTGCAACCATCATTGCCATTTTCTCCTTTGCAGATTTGAAATTTTGGTTGAGAGTGATATTGTGTATCGTTACCATACCGATTTCGAGTTATATTACGTTATCGACAGTCCGTGAGAAAATACCAAAGAATTAGGTGAACAGTATGGACCTTCTGCAAGATTTAATTGAGTTAGAATCTAGATATAAAAACGAGGATTTTAAAGAGAATGGAACTTATGAAATCTTGACAGGAAGTATTCCTGTCATCATTTCCGCCCCACATAGTGTAACCCATTTTCGAAATGGTTCACCGAAGCATGGTGAATTTATGACTGGGGTACTGGCAAAACTTATTCAAAAAAAACTGGATTGCTATTGCATTACAAAAACCAAAAATGATTTGACTGATCCTAACTATGATTCGGAGCATCCTTATAAAGAGGAGATTATTGATTTAGTTACCAAAAATGGAATTGAGTTTCTAATTGATCTTCATATCATGAAAAGCGAACGGGAAGCGGCAATCGAAATTGGCACAGGTAAAGGGAGAAATGTTTTTCATAATCTGGTTTATGCTAATATATTAAAAAGTCAGTTTGAATCAAATGGAATTACTCCTGTTATTGTGGATGAGCATTTTACGGGCGGGTTCAAGAATACCGTTTCGTCAACCATTTCGCAGCGCTCCCAAATTCCATGTATTCAAGTGGAAATCAATTGGGGATTATTAAACCTACAAACGAAGGAAAATCGCTTTGTTGAAATACTAGAATCCATTATATCAAGCATAGAAACCATAAGGAGTCTAATATGAATATACATCTATCATGCTGGGTGATTTATAACGGTAGCCTCATCTCGGAAAAATTTATTGATCAAGCGAATATGATAAAAATCAGTTGCGAAAGAAAAAACATTGCATGCACGATCTATCAAAATCACGAAATTGCGATGGAAATCGTCAATGGAAATGTAGCCTTAGGAATTTTCAGAAATTTAACCCAACCTGATTTTATTATCTTTTTAGATAAGGATATTCTCTTAGCACGTCATTTGGAAAAGCTAGGTATACCAGTTTATAATCCTGTTTCCTCGATTGAAAGCTGCGATAATAAAGCCATCATGTACCAAATGCTAGCCGATCATGGAATTCCGATTCCTGAAACGATAATTGCGCCTAAGGTATATAAAGGCTTTCAATTAAAAGACAACGATTATTACGAATATGTCATCGACCGATTAGGTTTTCCGCTAATTATTAAAGAGGTTCATGGCTCATTTGGAATGAAAGTATATTTAATCCATAACGAAACAGAATTTTACACGAAAGTTGCTGAGCTTTCCGGAATCTCCTATTTATTTCAAAAATACATCGCCTCTAGCCACGGCAGAGATGTTCGAATCAACGTCGTCGGTGACCAGGCTGTTGCTTCCATGTACAGGCATTCAGAAACAGACTTCAGAGCCAATGTGACCAATGGTGGAAAAATGATGAAGTATGAGCCGACACAAGCTCAAATCCAATTAGCAGTGAAATGTACCAAAATCATGGGAACTTATTTCTCTGGTATCGATCTTTTATTTGGGGAAAATGAAGAGCCAATTATTTGTGAGGTCAATTCGAATTCACATTTACGCAATATTTATGATTGTACAGGAATATGGGTGCCGGATTATATGATTGATTTCATCATCAACGATCTTGAGGAGAAGCGAAATGGCTAATGGCATAACGGGGTGGTTAATATACAAAAGGATGGACGCCGAAAGAAATAAAGGATTCATTGCAATGTTAATGGATCAAGCAAAACAGCAAGACATTAATCTACATTTAGTTCTTGAAGAAGAACTAATATTTGGCATTGAAAATAACCAATTTTCCGTCTACCATACCCATTTAAATATCAGGGAATGTCGATTTGCGATTGTAAGAACGATTAACCCATTGTTGTCGAGACAGCTTGAATACTTGGGAATCAGATGCTTTAACCCATCTAGGGTTTCAGAAATATGTAATGATAAAGCGATAACCTATCAATTTGTAAGCGGTCTAAATATTCCAACCTTAGACACTTACTTTATTCATTATCACACATTCCAACCTGAAACTAGTCGGTTAAACTTTCCAATGGTGTTAAAACAGGTAGATGGTCGTGGGGGAAATGAAGTGTATCTCGTCAACTCGATTGCTGAAATAGTCGATAAATTAAAAGAAGTACCTCATAAGAGATTTGTGCTACAACAGTTTTCAGATAATCCGGGCAAGGATATCCGTGTATTTGTTATCGGTTCAGAAGTGATCGGGGCTGTACTGAGAGAATCTAGTACATCCTTTAAAGCAAATTATACGTTAGGTGGCAATATAAGCCCGTATAAATTGAATCATGATGAAAAACAAATGGTAGAAAAAATCTCCACCACGCTAAAAGCCGATTTTATTGGAATCGATTTTCTATTGAATAGTAAAAATCAATTCATTTTTAATGAAATAGAAGATGTTGTTGGCTGCCGCTCCCTTTATTCAACTAGTGCAGTTGATCCTGCTGCAATCTATTTGAATTATATCAATAGAAGTTTTCATTAACTTAGTCAAAAATTGTAAAAATTTAGTCAATAAGTAGTGTGACAATTGACTGAATTTTTGTTAAAATAGTAGTTATCTTAGTTTCGAACTATTTAAAGGAGTGTGGGTAATGCAGGTCAAACCAAATGTTAAAAAGGCTATTTGGCTTTCTTGGTCATTAATAGTACCGCTTGGTATGTGGCTAGTTTTTACACATTATCCACTACAAATCAGCCATTCCCAACTCGATGATTTTCTAGGATTTGCTGTATTAGCCTTAATTGGTGGGTTGATGCCGATGGTCATCAATAATACACCCATTTCGCTTATCCTCTGGGGCTATTTAGCCATCTTCTTGGCATTTGGACTAGCAGCTGAATTGATTGTTTCGCAGGTAGCACTTGTTGCTTTACTAATCAGACTTCGAGTTGGAAAAACTGATGCCTTTAGATATCCGCTTAACTCGATTATGTTCTTTATCATATCGATAACAAGTGGACTCATCTATTACTCTTTGGGTGGAGCGACCGGTATGGACCTCATTAACAACCCATCCAACTTCTGGTTTGCGGTTGTTTATGCACTTGTCCATTTTATGGTTAATCAATTTCTCTTAACCCTAACGCTACGATGGATTTACGAACGAAAAAGGACCTTTTTGGCAAAAGATATTGTTTGGGACCTAGCGACAGTCGTTATTAGTTTACCAATTGGTTTTACGCTCTATATTCTTTACAGGCAAGTTGGAGAAATTGCCTTTTTATCAGTCGGTGTTCCCTTTGTCACCTTATCGATTATTCTGTATCTTTATTACTCAAGCCAGAAAATTAACGAATACTTACAAAATGCCGCCGATATCGGCCACCAATTGGCTGAGCATTTACAGGTAGATGAAGTTCTCGATCTATTTATCCAAAAGGTTTCGGAAATGCTACCTGTAGATTATGCCTATATTTTGGATGTAAAAGATGAAAGATTAGAATTACTAAGGCGAATGGAAAAATGCATGCTAACTCCCCCAGAAATTGCCCCGATTATGAAAAATGAAGGGATTAGTGGATATGTTTGGGCGAGTCGTAAAGCGGTTATTTTTCATTCTGAGAAAGAATGGAAAAAATACGCAGAAGGCTATATGCCTCCTGAAGCACAAAGTTTGATATGTGTTCCAATCGTACGCCACAATGAAGTGACAGGTATTTTATTTTTAGCATCAAAACAAAAACGAGCCTATGAAAAATCACAGCTTATTATTGTTGACATACTTTGCTCTCATTTTGCAGTCGCTATTGAAAACGCTAAGCATTATCAAGAAACCAAAGCACACAGTGAACGTTGTGCTCTCACTAAGTTGTATAATTATCGCTATTTCGAACGCCTAGTTGCCGAAGAATATGAGAAGTTAGAAATCGGACAAAGGCAAACGCTTTCACTCGTCATCCTTGATATCGACCATTTTAAGGTCATTAATGACACTTATGGTCATCAGAGTGGAAATGAAATCCTTTATGAACTGGCTAACCGAGTAAAATCAACCGTAGGTAATAATGGAACCGTTGCCCGTTTTGGCGGTGAAGAATTTGTTGTTCTTCTTCCAGATATGACAAAAGAAGATGCTTTGGAAATGGCTGAAACTATTCGCCAAGAAATTGCTTACTATCCATTTATCCTAAACGAGCATATAGGTGAAGATGAAATCCAACTTTCTGTCCATATCACGGCATCCATAGGGGTGGCATCAGCACCAGCAGACGCGGATGATTCAATGGCCCTGATCAGACATGCCGACCGTGCCCTTTATGTAGGCGCTAAGCGGGCAGGGCGAAATCGGGTGGCGGAGTATGTAAAATAAAGACAGCAAGACTTTTAACTAAAGTCTACTGTCTTTTTTTTATTTTTTCGATGGTTTATACCAATAAAACTTTATTGACAGAATTTATTCACTAAAATTATACTAAATCATTGGTATAATAAGAGAAGAGTCATAAAAATGATAGGGGGTTAGGGAATTAGAATGAACCGATTAAAACTAAATCAAAATGGAGTTTCCCTAATTGAAGTTCTTGCCTCTGTCGTTTTATTGTTTATTATTCTTACATCCTTTTTTTCGTTTTTTAACAATTCTTTAGTTTTTTCTAGTAAAAACGAAGAAGAACTTGTTGCATTCAATCTTGCTAGAAAAACTCTTAAAATAGTCGAAGCGAAATACAATAATACTTTGGATCAAACCCAATTTCTTATTAATTGCTCGAATTATCCAACCTCTTATCCCGTGGAGTTAATTGCCGAACTGGAAAATTCAAAGTGTAACTATAGCGTAAATGGTGTTAGTTACTATCCAGAGATATCGCTTACCAAGAAAAATTATACTGAAAATACCATTACAGGTGTTAATACTCTTACCCTTACAGCACTGCCTGTATTATATATAATTAATATTAAAATTTATAACTCACCACTTACGGCTAACCGAAAACTACTTTCGGAGACCTTTGGTTATATTAGGGGGAAAACCTGATGGTGAAATTAAATAACCGTGGCATCACTTTAGTAGAATTATTAGTAACCATTACGCTTTCTTTGACAATTGCTGGCCTGATTTCAAGTGTGCTCGTCCAAACCTTTAGAAGTATGGAAATCAGCGATACACACATAAATTTACGGCAACAAGCCAATATTATTGTTTCAATGATTACTAGTAGCCATTTAAGCTCAGGGAGTGACCCATACACAATTGCTTACCAGCGGACCGATGCAACAAATTGGAATCTTACTATTGGGGACAACTTAATATCTACCCAAGATTACGATATTCGTATCGAACTAAAATCATCTAGTGGAGGTTCATTTGTCATTGATACAGCTAATCCAACCATTACAAACCTTTCCCTTAGCTTAAATAAAAAAATACCTCTTCATGTTCAAAAATTAATGTTAACAAATAAAAAAGATCCTTCTAAAAAATTCGAATTGACCACCATCATAAGCAGATTGTAGAGGTAATAACCATGAAAAATTTTAATGAGCGCGGCTATGTACTCTTAAATGTGTTAGTCATTATCATCTTAATCGTTTCATTTGGAATGCTGCTTTTACCTAAAGTGGTTAATACCTCCCTACAAATCCAAAAAACAGAGGGGAACTCCCAATCAAAAGACATGTCTGAAATGGGCATTCAATATGCGCATGCCTATCTCCAAACATTAGTCGCAAAAGCGATTGAAGAGTCCAAAAAAGATACAAGATATATAAACAATACGATTAATCATGATACTCTTTTTTGTGAAAAAATGACGATTCAAATCAATTCATTTAGTTCCGTGTTACCAAAAACAATAAACATGGATGCTAATCCGGATCATTCCTTTCAAATTAAATACTATGCACCGTATTCCCTCACACCAAGGGATGACACCAAAGTTGCTAGCTGTGAGAATTATAAAAACTTTTCCATCCCGATCGAAAGTATTGGAAAAATTGTAGATAAGTCTGAAAAGAGTGTCAAAGCCTATTTCTTAATTGAAAATAAAGCCACAACAGGACCAGGAACTGGTGGTTCAGGAAGTGGACCGGGGCCAGGTACTGGCACAGGGACACCGGTGGACCCTAATACTCTACCATTGGTAAGTATTACCAATCCTAATGATACAAAGTTAAGTGGGAATGCGGTGTCAAAAATGTTTTCATCGGCCCATTTTTATGTTCCGGTCATTATTGGTGGTAATGGTAAATTGATGGTAGGTGGACATGCTTGGTTTGAAGGAAGAGAGGCTAATAATAAATTGTTTTCAGTTACCTTTAACGGAAACAATGGGATCCTAGTTGTTTCGGGTGATGCCTATTTTAAATATCCAGTCTCCTTGGGTGGTAACCAAACAAATTATATTTGTATAAGAGGTAACGCTTATATATTAAGAAACGGAACAACGAATACTTGGGATGACTACTCTGCCTATTTGCGGTCAGTTAATTCCTGTCCACCCTTAATCGAAAAAGACATCCAATATTTCTATGATCTGAATGAATGGGGAATTATTGAGAGTAATTTAAATGTAATTTATTAATCACATTTTCATAACAGGTATCCACGATGGGGTACCTTTTTTATTTCATAGTATTTCCTACAATACAATAATTAGTAATCTTTAAAAAAATCCTATCTTATTATACAATAATCTTGAATTGATATTTTTAGGACTAATTTCCTATTCCTTGTAAAGGGTTGAATATAATGAATATTCTTTTTGCACTTTTAGCTTTTATTATTATGTACCCCATTTTGTACTTTTTGCCGGTGAAAATGACACCGTTACAAAAATTTTCACTTCTAATCGTTTCCTTAGTTATTTCACTTATTGGAATTATGGTGTACACAGTCATTCCCTTTTGGCAAGTGGGATTATTAATGGCTGCCTTTGCAGGTTTAGCAAGTATGATCTTGGGTAAAAGAATGACTGACCAAAATGAGAGAGTTGATTTCTCAAAAGTGATAGATTCTGATGAAATAACAGAAAAAAATTCTATTAATCTATTTACTCATGAAAGAGAATTAGCTTCACTAGAAGAAAGACTTATTTCTTCCAATAATCCGGAGGAAATAATCCTTTCTGAAGAAGATACCGAAGATAGTGATTTATCTGAAATAGCTACCTTCTTAGAAAAACAAAACTTGAAGGATGAAGTGATTGATTCAGAGAAATTAGAGGATATAGAGATTAAACCATTTGAATCCGAACCTTTAGAACCGGATCCGGTAGGGTTAGAAGATGGAATGGAAGAAATAAAGATCAGTTTAGTTGAAATCGAAGATATCGGTTCCCTCTATGGAGAGTTGGAAGAATTAGAAGACAACATAGCTGAATTAGAAGATTGGAAAGACGATCTTATTAGTGTCGACAATCCCATTACCGATATCGATAAACAGAGGAAGGATGCTGATGAAGATTCATCACATTATTTATCTGAGATTGAAAAGCTTTTATATGATGAAGAAAATGATGAAATAGAAAAAGGAAACAAGGACCATTCTAAAGGCAAGGACTTTAAGTTAGAGAATCTTTCTTAAAGGTGGAGGTATAGAACCGAATGAAATTATTATTTCCTTTACGAATAACGCTTATTATATTTCTTTCTACCTTTCTAATCTTTAGTTTTTCTCATTTTGGTACGATTGCTTTTAAAAGTATCGTCTCGAATTCCCAAAAGCTTTCAGCGGAGAAAAATTCCAAAAGTGAAACAGAGGATAAAGGTTCGTTAGTGACTGATAATATCAATCAAAAGGGGAACAAACCATTAGAAAGGGAACAAATACTTCATACCGTTAAAACTCCCATTGTAAATGAAGAGATGAACAATATAGGTGCGACTTTAATTATTGAGCCACAAGCCACTTTTTCGATGTTAAGTTTTTTAGAAAAACAAGGGCTGACTGGCTTAAATCAAGATTTACTCGGGTTTTTGTCATCTGGAACCTATCAGACTATTCTTCCAACTAATTTTCAAGTGGTCGAAAGGCATATAGGGATGGAACTACAGGAAGATATTCCGCTTGGATACGAAGCGAAGGTTGATCCTAAACAAGGTTTGGATCTTAGTTTCCATAATCCAAATAAAGAAGGATATAAAATGACCATTTTCAGTGATGGACAATCATTAGTGTTCAACCTTGAGGGTTTGCCATTTCCATTTCAATATTCAATTACAGAAAGCAAGAGAGAAGAATTTACACCTAAGACCATTAGACAATACAGTCCCTTTTTAAATCCAGGCCAAACAAATCAAACAAAAGTTGGGAAAAACGGGCTATATATTGAATTGAAAAAACAGGTCCTAAATCCTGATGGCAGTAAAGTGGAGGAGAGTCTCGTTTCAAAGGATTATTACCCTCCGATCCATCGTGTAGAGGTAGTTGGAATCCAGGAAAGTAATCAAGGGGATCTCATAACGGAAAACAAGGCCAATGAGGAATATAACGGTGGACAAATTCCTCCAGAGAATCCTAAAACAGAAGGAAATCATTCAGAAGCAAACTCAAACGATGAACAGGACCCTTTATGGGGGAAACCTGATGAAACCGAAAAATAATGCCGGTTAGAAAGAGGGGATTGGCTTGGTTCAGCAAAGAAAGCGGCTAGGGGACTTACTAGTTAGAGCCGGTCTAATAACAGAACAACAACTAAGTTTGACGTTAAAAGAAAAAAGTTCTAACCAAAAGTTAGGGGATGCTCTTTTAGAAAGAGGTTATATTACTGAACAGCAGTTAATGCAAGAACTGTCAGTCCAACTTGGAATCCCTCACATAAGCCTATATCAATATTCATTTGACACAAGACTGTTTAATCTTGTTTCAAAAGAAGTGGCGAAGAGAAATAACCTGATTCCGATTAGAAAAGAAGGCGATAAACTATTTGTAGCGATGTCTGACCCGATGGATTATTATGCCATCGATGACCTGCGACTTACTACAGGTTTACAGATAGAACCAGTCATCGCCACCAAAGATGAAATTGTCAAAGCCATCAATAAAAATTATGATGATGTGGATTCCGAGTTTGATGAGTTTATCGAGCAGATTCCAGTAGCCAATAGGGCTACAGAGGAAAGAAATAATGAACAACAGGATTCACCGGTTATTCGATTGGTGAATTCGATTTTCTCAAATGCGGTTACCAATAAAGCGAGTGATATCCATATTGACCCACAGGAAAAAAAAGTCGTTGTTCGCTACCGGATAGATGGAGTGTTAAGAATTGAAAGGGTTTTACCGAAACAGTTACAAAGTGTTGTCACAGCGAGAATAAAGGTATTAGCGAGTTTAGATATAACCGAATACCGTGTCCCGCTCGATGGAAGAATTAAAATCCGTTTAGACCACCATACTGTTGATATGCGTGTGTCAACCATCCCAACTGTTTATGGTGAAAAAATTGTTATTCGGATTCTGGATCTTGGAAATGCCATTAGTGATATTGAGAACATGGGCTATAACAAATTAAACCTAAAACGGTTTATAAATATGATCAATAAGCCGACCGGAATGGTCCTGATCACCGGACCTACTGGATCAGGGAAATCATCTACTTTATATTCCGCCCTAAATCAATTGAATAGTCCAGAAGTCAACATCGTGACGATAGAGGATCCAGTGGAATACCAAATCGAGGGTATTAATCAAATTCAAGTCAATCCAGGTGTAGGCATGACATTTGCCAAGGGACTGCGATCTATTTTAAGACAAGACCCTAATATTATTATGGTTGGGGAGATACGGGATAAAGAAACAGCAGAAGTCTCGATTAGAGCCTCTTTAACGGGGCATCTAGTGTTAAGTACTTTGCATACGAACGATTCGATTGGAACCATATCCCGACTGATTGATATGGGCATTGAACCATTTCTTGTTGCTTCCTCTTTAGGTGGGATCGTCGCCCAAAGATTGGTTCGGAAGGTTTGCCGGGATTGCCGTACGGAGCAAGAGCCGACTTTGATGGATAAGGAAATTTTTGCTAAAAGAGGGATCGTGATTAGTAAAGTAGTGCGTGGGAAAGGCTGTTCGGCATGTAATATGTCTGGCTACAAAGGAAGAATTGCCCTTCATGAAGTATTGGTGATTGATGATGAAATGCGACGGATCGTTATGACCTCTAATTCGGATACTGAACTAAAGAAAATGGCGATTGCCAATAAGACTGTTTTTCTCATCGATGATGGTCTATTAAAAGTAAAGCAAGGACTAACGACAACTGAAGAAGTATTAAAAGTAGCCTATTTTGAATAGGAGTGAACAGCATGCAGGAAAAAATAGATCATTTGCTTCGTGCGGGTTTTGAATTAAAAGCTTCAGATATTCATTTGACAGTAGGTGTTCCACCGATCATGCGTGTAAATGGCGAGTTAAAACGCTATGGTAAGTACCCTCTGCAGATGGATGAAACGGAAGAAATGGCTAAGGCGATTATCCCGAAGCAACAATGGGAAACGTTTGTTGAAAAAGGGGAGCTGGATTTCTCATATGGAATCCCCGGGGTATCTAGATACCGTATTAATACGTATTTTCAACGGGGCTGTGTGGCCCTCGCGATACGGATTGTTCCAACCAAAATCCCGACTATTGAAGAAATGTATCTACCTCAGGTTTTGAAGCAGGTAGCTGAAAGGCATCAAGGGCTTGTTCTTGTCACCGGACCGACAGGAAGCGGGAAGTCGACCACTCTGGCAGCGATGATTCAATTTATGAACCAAAATTTGCGCAAACACATCATTACCCTTGAAGACCCAATTGAATATTTGCATAAGCATGGTTCATCGATTATTGACCAGCGCGAGGTAGGGGCAGATACGAAAAACTTTGCCAATGGGTTAAGAGCGGCGCTTCGACAAGATCCAGATGTGATTTTAGTTGGGGAGATGCGTGACTTAGAAACGATTCAAACGGCCATTACCGCTGCAGAAACCGGACATTTAGTTCTAGGTACGTTGCATACATCCAGTGCACCTGCAACCATTAATCGGATTATTGACGTCTTTCCACCATCGCAACAGCCGCAAATTCGGATTCAATTAGCGTCTGTGTTAGTATCGATTATTTCACAGCGCTTATTCCCTACAGTTGACCGAAATGGGAGAAGAGCAGCAACCGAAATTCTTATTAATAATTCCGCAGTGGCCAACTTGATTCGAAATGAAAAAATTCATCAAATTGTCAGCGTAATGCAAACGTCACGTTCACAAGGAATGCATACGTTAGAGGCAAGCATCAAGGAATTACTTGAGATTGGTGTAATTGACAAAGAAACCGCCGTTCCATTGCTACAGGAGCTAGAAGGTAATGGCTAGATTTAAATACAGTGGTCGAAACAAAAAAGGGAAAACGAGCGGAACGATACAAGCAGAATCAAAACGCGAGGCGCTACAGCTGCTTCGCGAAGAAGGGGTCCGCGTTATTGAAATAGACGAAGTAGCGGAATCATTATTGACAAAAGATTTGGCGCTAGGAAATCCAGTGAGGCTCCAACATTTAGTCATTTATTTACGTCAGTTTGCCACCTTGCTAAAAGCTGGCGTACCTGTTGTAGATGCAACCCGAATTCTTTCTCAGCAAACAGATAGTAAGAAATTAAAAACGGTTCTCTTAGATATGGAACAGGAACTACTGGAAGGGAACCCGCTTTCCGCGGCAGCTGGCAAACACCCGAAGGTTTTTTCTCCGATGTTTATCAACATGGTCAGGGCGGGTGAGGTCGGAGGGAATTTGGATGATACCCTCGAAAGATTAGCCGTACATTTTGAAAAACAGCATCACACAAAGCAAAAAATTACTTCTGCTTTAGCCTACCCATTAACGGTAGGAATATTGGCTGTCGGCGTCGTTATCTTTCTACTAGTAAAGGTTGTTCCGACATTTGTTGGAATGTTTCAAGGATTTGGGGCGGAATTACCTGCTATTACCTTGTTTGTTCTCCATGCAAGTGATTGGATGCAATCTTTTTGGTGGCTCGTGATTCTTTGGATGATCGGGATTTATTTCGGGATTGTTATACTAAAAAATCGGAAAGAGACACGCTATTTTATGGATTACTTTATTCTTAGAGTTCCGCTATTTGGTAAAATGATGCAGAAGGCGATGCTAGCGAGAATGACAAGGACGATGAGCTCGTTATTTGCTAGTGCCGTTCCGATTCTACAGGCCATGGCGATCGTAGAGAAAGTCGTGGAAAATGAAGTGATTGCTAGGGTTTTAAGAGAGTCACGCGAATTTGTCCAAAAGGGTGAGTCGATGACTGAGCCAATGACGAAACATTGGGCGTTTCCACCGATGATTACCCAAATGATTGTCATTGGGGAGAAAACGGGGGCATTAGATGAAATGCTAGGAAAAGTAGCCGACTTTTATGAAAAGGAAGTCGAGTCAAGTACCGATCGTCTGAAATCATTAATCGAGCCAATTATGATTTTGGTGCTAGCGGGACTGGTTGGGACTATAGTCCTATCAATTATGATTCCGATGTTTGATATTTTCAATCATATTCAATAATTGCCAATAAAAATTTAAAAATACGACATATATTTTAATAGATAGATATAGTATAATTTAAGTAAACCTAGATTTATAGGAAAAAAGTACTATATTTTACCCATTTTAAAGGAGGAGAAAACATGCTACAAACAATTAAAAAAAGAATCAAAAATCAACGTGGTTTGACATTAGTAGAATTACTTGCAGTAGTAGTTATTTTGGGAATTATAGCGGCAATTGCGGTGCCGAATATTGGTGGGCTAATTAATAATACTAAGAAGGATGCACGAGAAGCAAATGCTATTCAGTTAGTTGACGCTGCAAAATTATATGTCAACACTGGAGTTGAAAAAGTACCAACTGGGGCTACTGGTCTTGATGTTACATTAGAAAAATTAAAGAATAATGGCCTTATCGAAGGGGAACTAGTAGATCCACTTACTGATGCAAAATATGATCTTAAGTTAACAAAAGTTAATATTGTAAAATCAGGAAATGAATTAGAATATAAAGTTACTTTAGTTGACGTAGACTCCGATGGTAAAGCCAATACTACTGCTCTTATCAGTGGTTTAACCTTAAAGGATATTAAAGCTGCTAAACGAACTTGGCAATAATGGTTTATTTAATTAAAATTTTTATTTTTTATTATGGAATTATTTTCGGTTCCTTCTTTAACGTTGTCGGCTTACGCGTTCCAATGAACCAATCGATTGTCAAACCACGTTCTGCATGTCCAAAGTGCCAACATACTCTAGGGCCACTAGAATTAATACCAGTTGTTTCATATGTTATTCAAAGGGGGAAGTGCCGCCGATGTAAGGTTGGCATTTCGCCCCTTTATCCGATTATCGAGCTTTTGACCGGGATTTTATTTATGAGTGCACCCATTATTATGGGGTGGTCAAGTGAATTATTTATTGCATGGACATTGATTTCTTTATTGGTGATTATTTCTGTATCTGATATCGCATACACTCTCATTCCTGATAAAATATTATTGTTTTTTACGGCTCTTTTTATAATAGAAAGATTTTTCTTACCCCTTGATCCATGGTGGGATTCCCTTTTAGGGGCAGTCATCGGATTTTCGCTCCTGTTACTTATTTCGATAGTAAGTAAGGGAGGCATGGGTGGCGGAGATATCAAATTATATGCCGTGATTGGTTTAGCTCTTGGCACAAAAATGATGCTGCTTTCATTTTTTATAGCTACCTTTTTAGGGGCTATATTTGGTATGATTGGTATAGCTTTACGTTTACTAGAGCGGAAGAAACCAATTCCATTTGGACCCTTTATTGCAGCAGGTACATTAATTGCCTACTTTTATGGTAATATTATTATTGAAAAATATTTAACAATCATCACGACTGGATGGTAAAAGAAGGTGAAACTGAAGTTGTTTAACACTAAACGAATAGCCAATTTAATCTTCAATGATCACTCAATTCGTTTTGTTGAGGCTAAAACTTCGCCTTCTCCAACACCGACTAACTGGGGTGAAAAAATTTTACCGCAAGGAATTATCCATGAAGGAAAAATAATAGATTCGTCCACTTTTTCGATGATCTTAGAGGAATGCATTCAAGATTGGGGGATTTCTCGTAGAAAAGTTCGGTTCCTTGTTCCAGATCCACTCGTGATGATCCGTAAAATTAAAATACCGGACGAAATTCAGCCTGATGAATTAGTCAGTTATTTATTTTTAGAAATTGGTTCTAGCATTCATTTGCCTTTTGAAGATCCTGTTTTTGATTCGATTCTACTTCCAGAAAAAGAGGGAAAAAAAGAGGCCATTTTGTTTGCAGCACCCGAACATCAAGTAAAGGAATATTCATCAATCTTAACTGATTTAAAATTAAAACCGATTGCTGCTGATATTTCACCTTTAGCGTTATATCGGCTTTATTTTCAAACAGACAATGCTAGTGCTAATGAGCGTTTAATGATGATTCAATTCGATATTGACCGTGTTTTTATTTGTATTTTTGAACAACAATATCCGATTTTTATGCATCAATTTCCTTTCCCTTTTCATCAAGACGATTGGGAATTGCGCGAAACGCAAGCTGGATTTGTGCAACTCACCTTTATCGGTGATGTTTCCTCCTTAGCCCAGCAACTCGAGGATTACTACAAAGAAGTTCAAAAGCTAATGGATTTTTACCAATATTCCTTATATCAAGGGAATCAACAATTATCGAAAATATTATTGAATGGCGATCATCCGTTACTTGCCGTTATATTGGATGAAATGAAGGAACGGTTTACCATCTCTATTGGATCGATTACTTTAAGTCAAATAGGCGTGCAACATTTCCCGCCATCCCATTTTCTTGCTCTCGGGCTAGCCATAAAAGAGGTGTAAACATGCTTGTCGATATTAACCTCTTACCGAAAAAGGAACGAAAAAATATTTCACCTATTCTTATCCTAGCTATCCTAACCTCGATTATGATATTAGGTTCCATCTTTTTGTTCATCAATGGAAACTCCTTGAAAAAACAAGGGAATCTTTTAGAAGAGAAAATCCTTCAAGCTAATCAAAAGCTGCAAATAGAGCAGGAAAAGAGATTAACAACCGCTGAGGAAACAACCTCAGTAGAACAATTAAAAAATGCAGTTTCCTGGGCAGAGACATACCCAATAAAAGCAGTACCGGTGTTAAAGCACCTAACTTCCCTTCTTCCAGAAAGGGGATTCATTCAGAATTATAGCTACAGTGGAACAGGCAATGTTCAACTAACTGTTCAGTTTGATACAAGTCGAGAAGCGGCGCAATTTCTGCAATGGTTAAACCAATCAGAGTGGATTTCCGAAGCTACCATATCACGGCTGAGCCTAGCAACAGATATAAGTAATCTAAAAGATGGTGTACATAACAACTATTTACCTCGCTATATTGGTGATTTTCAGCTTACTTTAGCAAAAGACAAAATTAAAGAACTTACATACATAGAAAAAGGAGGGGATTCGGAATGACCCTCCAATTCAGTAAAAATGAAAAAAAAATCCTTTTATTCGGATTTTTAGTCATTATACTACTTTTTGTGTTTGTTTACTTTCAGTACCTGCAGCCACTAAAAACGGTGGTTCAAACTAAGAAAAATCAATTAGATACCGTCGAACAATCCTATCAAGCGTTAATAAATCAACATACTGAAGCTACAGATACCGTTGTTGAAAATTCACAGTTTTTACAAAAACGCTTACCAGTTGATCCGCTGTTAAACCAATTTATTTTAGACTTGGAAAAAGCGGAGACAATGTCAAATAGTCTAATTTTAAACATGGGATTCGGGGAAGAAAAGAAGGAAGATGAGACCGAATCTAACACAATACTAGGTATATCACAGCAGCAAGAAACTACAAATTCCGAAGTGATTACCGACACTGCCCAGCCAACTGGGATTCAAAAACTTTCAGTTGCGCTAACGATTCAATCTCCCAGTTATTTTGACTTGGAGAAATTTATCGAAACGATTGAAAGTTTAGATCGGATTGTTACCGTTGAGTCGATAAATTTTTCTGGCTCTCCAGAAGTGAATAGCCTAGGACAAGCCGATCAGTCCAATCAGTCTTTAAATTATCAAGTAGAGCTAACCATCTATTACATGCCAGGATTAGCAGAGTTGCAAAATGAGTTGCCAAAAGTAGAATCAGGTGAACCTGCAAACAAGAAAAATCCGTTTAATCAGTTCGATAATCCTTACAATGATAACGGTAACTAAAAAATTTGACGAAACATTCCATAACAAGACGACAAAAGTCTTGTTATTTTTTTTTGTCAAAATGATAGAATGGAACAAATAGTCGGGTAGAAGGGAGATTTTGGGATGGAGAACCAGAGAAGTAATCGAACGATTACGATTAAGATCAACGGGACGGAGCGTGAATTTAGCGAAGATTTGCAAGAAAATGCTGTCGAACCTAGTGCTGAATCGCTCCACTCTAGTCATTCTAGTGAATACAAAGAGAGTTTTTTAGAGGTAGCGGCTGCGGAGCAAGCCGCCGATGAAAGCTTTGATTGGATACTGCCTAATCATGATGATGAAAGTGATGAAATCGAAGAATATGTGATTGCGAAAAAGCCTGTCGAAAAGAAAAGAAATAATATCCTTTCCTTAAAGAAAAATTTAAAAGGGAAACAGGGAAGTGGACCAATTAAATCAATTCTATTTTCTATTGCCCTTGCCATCCTAATAGGGACAAGCTTCGGATTCTTAGTTTTAAAATTGGTCATCAGTGAAGCGAAGGTAGAGAATGAAGTTACAACGATTCCAGAAAACACGTCCCCGACCAAGCAAACTCCTGCAGGTGCAACGGTTCCTTTACAACTCGGGGCCTTTGAAACGTATATCGTCCAAGGTGGGGTTTTCTCCAGTATGGAATCTGCTAAAGTGGAAGAGCAAAGATTTAAGGGGCAAGGAATTCCGGCACAGATTATTGAAAGCAATGGACAAGCCATCCTCGTGGTAGGTCTTGCTGATTCCATTGAAAACGCGAAGGCAATTGGCGGTGAAATGAAGGCGATGGGGATGGACGTATTTGCGAAACCGTATTCCGTTCCAGAAAAAGACTTGAAGGACTTAACGACGGTGGAAGTAGGGTTACTAGAGAAAGTCGGAACCCTCTATCAATCGCTTGCCACACTTTCTGCAAAAGGCATGCTAGCGAAGCCGGTCGATGGGACCATTTTACAAGAGCTAAATAAGTTTTTATTAACGATTGATAAGCAAGATATTAAGTCTATTAAAATTGAGCAAATGCGCAAAGACCTGGTAACATCGATTGAAAAATTAACGGCGTACACCCAGCAACCGCAGCATACACTAGCTGTAGAGGCCCAGCAACATTTGTTGACATTTATCGGCACCTATTTTTCACTTTAGTATTCGAGTAATTTCGTTTATTTTCTGGGAAATGGGATAAATTATAGGAGTCTGTTGCAGATATCGACAGGCTTCTTTTTACAAAAAATTTAATGGATTAAAATTGTGATAGTTGGTCATTTTTGGTACGATGAAGGTGTATCTCCCTGAATGATACGAAAAAGAAAAGGTAAGGTGAATGTATGGAACACCTCATTTTAGCCTCATCATCTCCTCGTAGAAAAGAACTTCTAGCTAATTTGCAGCTTAAATTTGAGGTCTCCAGTAGCGATGTTGATGAAAGTTTTTCGGCCGATTTATCGCCGGATGAAGTCGTGATGGCACTTGCTGGGAAAAAGGCAAAGGCGGTTGCAGTGAATTTTCCGCATTCCTTTGTACTTGGGGCGGATACCATCGTCGTCTTAGACGGCAAAATTTTAGGAAAACCAAATGATGAAAGAGAAGCTTTCGACATGTTGCGACAACTTTCAGGACGTACCCACGAAGTATATACAGGGGTAGCAATCATTTCACCATCTGGTTCAACGAATTTTTTTGAACGCACGTCAGTAACGTTTTGGGAGTTGACCGAAACGGAAATCAACAGGTATGTATCAAGTGGAGAACCGCTTGATAAGGCTGGAGCCTATGGAATTCAACAGCTTGGTAGCTTTTTAGTGAAGGAAATACAAGGTGATTATTTTAGTGTGGTCGGACTGCCTGTTTCGAGGACAGTTCGCGAGTTAAGGAAAGCTGGTTTTCCATTACACTTTTAACTCACGTTTCCTTTAACTCCCGATTAAAAGGGAGGAGAATCTTTTTTGACAACCAATGAATTAGAAACACCACCATTAATGATGATTCGTGATTTTCCACAGGATGAAAGACCACGGGAACGATTTGTCACCAATGGACCACAAAGTCTTTCCAATCACGAACTTGTCGCCATTTTACTTCGCACTGGGACAAGCCAGGAATCTGTACTGCAATTATCCAATCGATTATTAACCCATTTCGAAGGATTAAGAATGCTAAAGAGCGCTTCATTAGAGGAAATAACCGCCATCAAAGGGATTGGGAAAGCAAAGGCGATTCAAGTTCTTGCCGCGATTGAACTTGGGAGGCGCATCGCCAATCTTGCTTTCGATGATCGTTATGTGATTCGTTCTCCAGAGGACGGAGCAAAATATATGATGAATGATATGCGGTTTTTGTCACAGGAGCATTTCGTCTGTCTTTATTTAAATACAAAAAATCAAGTTATTCATAAGCAAACGGTTTTTATCGGCAGTCTAAATGCCTCAATTGTCCATCCGCGCGAGGTGTTCAAAGAAGGGTTGAAACGATCTGCTGCCTCCATTATTTGCCTCCATAATCACCCCAGTGGCGATCCTGCGCCAAGTAGGGAGGATATTGAAGTGACGAAACGCTTGGTCGAATGCGGGAAAATCATTGGCATTGAGTTGCTGGATCACCTGATTATCGGGGAAAATAAGTTTGTTAGTTTGAAGGAAAAAGGGTATTTATGACCTTTCCTACTATTTTTTTCATCAACGTTACGATATAATAGTGTTTATGATTTTTTAAGGTAAAGAACATATTTGTGTGAATAGAGAGCCTTATTTTAAATCGTTAAACGTATCAGAAAGGGAGATACTACGATGCTTGGAATTGGTACAAAAGATTTAGGAATCGATTTAGGTACAGCGAATACGCTGGTTTTTATTAAAGGAAAAGGTGTGGTGCTACGCGAACCATCAGTTGTCGCACTACAAACCGATACCAAACAAATTGTTGCCGTCGGTAATGATGCGAAAAATATGATTGGTCGTACACCTGGAAATGTGGTGGCGAAACGTCCAATGAAAGATGGCGTTATCGCTGATTATGAAACGACTGCAGCTATGATGAAATATTATATCCGCGAAGCAACGAAATCTAAGGGCGGATTATTCGGGCGTAAGCCATATGTGATGGTTTGTGTACCATCCGGAATTACCGCCGTTGAAAGACGGGCTGTCATTGACGCGACCAAGCAAGCTGGAGCTAGGGATGCTTATCCAATAGAAGAGCCATTTGCAGCAGCAATCGGTGCTAATCTACCTGTTTGGGAGCCGACCGGAAGTATGGTTGTGGATATCGGTGGCGGAACAACAGAGGTAGCGATTATTTCATTAGGTGGAATTGTCACAAGTCAATCTGTTCGTGTGGCAGGGGACGAAATGGATGATTCAATCATTAATTATATTCGCAAAACGTACAACCTCCTCATCGGGGATCGCACATCAGAGGCGATTAAAATGGAAATCGGCTCTGCGGGGGACCCTGAAGGCATTGAAAATATGGAAATTAGAGGACGAGACCTATTAACAGGTTTACCGAAAACGATTGAAATTACGGCAGCGGAAATTGCGAAAGCATTACAAGATACGGTTTATGCCATTGTCGAATCGGTTAAGAACACACTTGAACAAACGCCGCCGGAGCTGGCTGCAGATATTATGGACCGTGGAATTGTGTTAACTGGTGGCGGGGCTTTGTTGCGTAATCTCGATAAAGTCATTAGTGAAGAAACGAAAATGCCTGTCATCATTGCGGAAAATCCACTCGATTGTGTTGCAATTGGAACAGGAAAAGCGCTCGATCATATTCATTTATTTAAAAATAATAATAAGGATTCACGATGAGGTGTAAATAATGCCACAGTTTTTTCTGAATAAACGCCTGATATTTTTGCTTGTCAGCATCATTATTCTCGTGGCATTAATCGGCTTTTCATTGCGGGATCGTGAAAATTTAACCTGGCCGGAGAAGTTTACGAAGGACACCTCCGGTTGGGTTACTTCTCTTGTTTCAACGCCCACTAAATTTTTTGCCGGTTTTTTTGAGAACCTTGATGATTTGCAAACTACATATATTGAAAATAAAGAGCTGAAAAAGCGTTTAGATAAATTAGCCAGCCTTGAATCACAAGTGCATTTATTAGAAGAAGAAAATAAGGAATTACGCGATATTTTAGATAAAAAAGAGTCTTTGCGTGACTTTAAACCGATTCAAGCTACAGTTGTCTCTCGAAACCCGGACCAATGGCATGAAATGATCATCATTAATCGTGGTAAGGTTCATGGGATAAAAGTAAATATGGCAGTGATTACCTCTAAAGGCTTAATCGGTAAAGTAAAAACGGTTTCACAATTTACTTCAACGATACAATTATTAAGTACGATGGATCCAAAATACCGGATTTCCGCTATCGTCCAAGGGGATAAGGAAATTTACGGTTTAGTCGAGGGATTTGATGATAAACGTGAATTATTGTTAATTAAATCGATTCCGGTTGATGCGAAGATTAAAAAGGGGCAAAATGTGATTACCTCTGGTCTTGGTGGCGTTTTTCCTGAAGGGCTAGCAATTGGTAAGGTCGTTGAGGTAATGCCTGACCAATATGGGCTAAATCAAACAGCCTATGTCAGACCTGGTGCAAATTTTTACGATATCAAAAATGTCATGGTCATTAATCGAACAATGGTACAACCTGATTTGTCTGAGTTGGTCGATAATGAGGAGGAAGAATTGTGATTCGTCTCCTACCATTTTTCCTATTTTTATTTTTGTTTATTTTAGAGAGTCTATTTGTCGAACTTTTTCCAGTAAGATTTCTAAGCGGTGGACATATCTTTGTACCACGCTTTTTAATGGCAGGAATTTTACTTTTAACCATCTTCGGTAATCGAAAGTACGGCATTTGGTACGGTTTATTATTTGGGTTAATGTTTGATATCGTTTATACCGAAATTATTGGAATTTACTTATTTATGTTTCCGTTAACGGCTTATTTTATTTCGAAGTTGATGAAAATTTTACAAGCCAATGTATTCATTGTGACCTTTGCTGTATTATTGGGAATTGCCATACTTGAGATCATTGTGTATGAGATGAACTTCTTGATCCATGTGACAAGAATGAGTTTTCCAGTCTTTCTTCAATTTCGACTTTGGCCGACATTGGCGGTCAATTTAATCTTTGTATTAATTACCATTTATCCGTTGAAAAAACAATTTGAAAAACTTAATGAACAATTAGCATAATCGACAGGAGTTTTATCGTTTTTGTCGAATTGTTTTGAATAGAGTGTCCAGCTGCAGCGCCATTGTAGAAGGCGCTTTGAGCATTTCTTAGGGGTGACTTCTGCTATGAAGAAAACACAGAATGTAATGATTAAAGGCTCAAAGGATGGACTTACCTTACATCTCGATGATTCTTGTTCCTATCATGAATTGAAAAAAGAGCTTGATGATAAATTGTCTGCGACCTATCGAGCACAAGGTGATCGCCCATTAATCACTGTGAAGGTAAGTGTCGGAAATCGTTATTTAACAGAGGAACAGAAAGAAGAAATCAAGAGCATAGTCCGTCAGAAAAAAAATATGGTCGTTGATACGATTGAATCAAACGTCATGACGATTGAAGAGGCTAAACAAATTAAAACACAATCAGATATTGTCACCGTTTCTAAAATTGTCCGCTCTGGCCAAATTTTACAGGTCGAAGGTGATCTACTTTTAGTTGGTGATGTCAATCCGGGTGGCACAGTGATTGCGGGTGGCAATATTTTTATAATGGGTTCTTTAAGAGGAATTGCCCATGCGGGTTGTGATGGTGATGAATCTGCTGTCATTGTGGCCTCATACATGAATCCTGCTCAGTTAAGAATCAGTGGATTAATTAATCGTGCACCTGAAACCTTGACCGAAGAGGTTGGTCGCGAGATGGAATGTGCTTATATTGATGAAAATAATCATATAGTTGTTGATAGATTGCAAGTTTTAATGCGTATTAGACCAAATTTCACGAGATTCGAAGGGGGACGCTAAAGTGGGAGAGGCAATTGTAGTCACATCAGGAAAAGGCGGGGTCGGTAAAACCACAACATCAGCTAATATCGGTACGGCTTTGGCCCTTCAAGGCAAGCGTGTATGTTTGGTAGATACCGATATTGGACTTCGCAATCTGGATGTTGTCATGGGATTAGAAAATCGCATCATCTACGATTTAGTGGATGTTGTGGAGGGGCGTTGCAAAACGCATCAGGCAATGGTCAAGGACAAGCGTTTTGAAGATTTACTATATTTGTTGCCGGCCGCACAAACAACCGACAAACATGCCGTCAATGAATCACAAATGAAGAAATTAATCGAAGAATTAAAGCAAGAATTTGATTATGTCATCATCGACTGCCCAGCCGGAATCGAACAAGGCTTTAAAAACGCAGTTGCTGGGGCAGATAAAGCGATTATTGTGACGACTCCGGAAAAATCCGCCGTCCGTGACGCTGACCGAGTGATTGGCTTGCTGGAAAAAATCGAACACGTCGAGCCTGCCAAGCTTATTATTAATCGGATCCGCAATCATATGATGGAAAGCGGAGATTCAATGGACATTGACGAAATCATCCATCATTTATCAATTGAGTTAATCGGTATTGTTGCTGATGATGACGAGGTAATCAAGGCATCCCATTCGGGTGAGCCAATCGCCTTAAACCCCAATAGCAAAGCAGCAATCTCCTACCGCAACATCGCGCGACGGATTCTTGGTGAATCGATTCCTCTAGAATCTTTAGCATCGGAGTCTAAAGGAGTATTTTCTAAATTGAAGAAGTTTTTTGGCGTGAGATAGACTAGGCTAATTGGCCTGGTCTTTTTTTTAAGCAGTAATCGTACCGTGAAAGGACCAAACGAGCAAGTTTTTGAATTTAACAGGTTTCATTAATCAATAGTCATACTCCCAAGGGACAACTCATAGACTTGTACAAATGCCATTAAAAGGGTTGGGTGTGAATATGTCTAGAGCTGATGAAATCCGTAAAAGGATTGCCAAACGAAAAAAATTGAAAGGAGATTCCTCCTCAAACGCACCATTCTGGAGCACGACAGATGATGAACGTCAGGGATTTGAAAGAATGCCTTCCTTTGAAGCGGGACCAGATGAGGGGATCCATCCCCTGTTTAATAAAGAGCTATTTATCTTCAAAATTCTAGCCTCGGTATCCCTTGTACTCATCGTGGGAATCTTGTTCAAAAATGACAATCCTAAGCTTGATCAAGCTAGGGCAGTTGTTGAGAACACGATGGAAACGAGCTTTCAGTTTGCGGCAGTTTCAGACTGGTATGAATCAAAGTTTGGTAAGCCTTTGGCACTTCTACCGATGATAAAAGATGAACCGAAACCAAACAACAATGATGGACCGCAATACGCTCTGCCTGCATCAGGTCGGATAATTGAGGACTTCGCAAAAAATGGCCAAGGAATCATGATAGAAACCGGTAAGGAAGCATCCGTAGAAGCACTTCATGGCGGAATCGTTACATTTGCCGGAATGAAAGAAGGTTTTGGGAAGACCGTTGTGGTCCAGAATTCGGATGAAAGTGAAACTTGGTATGGTAACTTAGCAACAGTGGAAGTATCCTTATTCAAGTTTATTGATAAAGGCACCAAGCTTGGTGTTGCCACTAGTACGGAGGATGGGTTAAAATCATCCTTCTATCTCGCTGTGAAAAAGAATCATCAGTTTATCGATCCAAGTCAGGTGATTCGATTTGAGTAAAGCAGTTTACTTGTTTCGAAAAATTCATATTCATCCACTGTTGTGGATTGTGATTTTCTTAGCTGTGGCAACCGCCCATTTCATTGAATTATCTTTGTTACTAATGATTATCTTTATTCATGAAATGGGTCATGCGGTTGCTGCCTCTTTTTTTTCATGGCGCATAAAAAAAATAAGTTTCCTTCCGTTTGGGGGAGTAGCGGAGATGGATGAACATGGCAACCGTCCTCTAAAGGAGGAAGCAATCGTCACGCTTGCAGGGCCCTTCCAGCATATCTGGCTCATTGCAGCTGGCTACCTTTGCTATACATTCAATCTCATTTCGCCTGATGTTTACGAGTTGTTTTATCAATTTAATTTAATGGTATTTGTCTTTAATTTGCTACCAATTTGGCCACTCGATGGTGGTAAACTAGTTTTTCTACTGTTCTCCCTGCAGCATTCATTCCCAAAAGCGCATCATCAAACCCTGGTACTGTCAATAGGAGGCCTCGTTTTATTTACCATAGCCGTTCTTGTGATTTCGCCTTTAAACTTAAACGTTTGGATCGTCATCGTCTTTATTATTCTCTCTCTCTATACCGAGTGGAAACAGCAGCCGTATGTGTTTATGCGCTTTTTGTTAGAAAGATACTATGGTAAAAAAGAAACATTCCGTACACTGGAATCAATACTAGCAGATGAAAATCATTCGATCTTCGATGTGCTAAGTGAGTTTCAACGCGGAAAAAAACACTTAATTGTTGTTTACAAAGACAAGAAGGAAATTGGTACATTAGACGAAAATGAACTATTACATGCCTATTTTGCCGAAAAAAGAGTAAAGGCAAAAATTAGCGACCTCCTTTTCCCTTACTAAATTTTGTTATAATAAACTTATAACAGTAGGAAAAGTGAGGCTTTTTGTTTTGGCAAAAATAATAGTCAATTATGCAACTTCAGAAAAACGATTTGTTGTCATCGAGAATCAAAAGGTAACAAAGCTTTACGTCGAGCAACCTGGGGGACAGTCCCTCGTAGGAAATATATATTTAGGGATTGTGACAAAAGTTTTACCCGGAATGAATGCCGTGTTTGTTGATATTGGCATCGACAAACAAGGATTCTTGCATCGGGATAAATTAGCTTCCTTTGCAGTGGCAAATGCGAAAGATAAACCGATTTCCACATACGTTCATCAAGGGGAACGCTTAATAGTTCAGATTGAAAAGGACGCCACAGGTAGTAAGGGACCACGGTTATCAGGGGTAATTGAATTCCAAGGAGAAAATCTGATATACATGCCGAGCGGGGGATTTGTGGCAACTTCTCAGAAAATCGCAGATTCGCAGATTCGTGATGACTTAAAGCACTGGGGTGAAAAAATAATTAAACAACCTGAAGGGCTCATTTTCAGGACAAGCAGTGCTAAAGCAGACAAGTCGGAGCTTGAGACTGAAATTGACGAGCTGCGGAAAATGTATGAACAGCTCCAGAAGGATGCCATATCAGCAAAAGGCTCTATGCTGTTATGGCAAAAAGATTTATTTTTTACCCAACTTGGCGAGGTTCTAAACGCGGTTTCTGAAGGTGAAGTGTGGGTTGACGATAGTAAATTCAAGCAAAAACTTGAAAAATTGCTTTTAGCAAGGCGAATATCGAATGCGGTCCGCCTTCATTTTCACCAAGGAAGAGAAAATATCTTCTCGGCTCAATCTGTCAGTAACGAATTGGAGAAGGCATTAAAGCGGATCGTTTGGTTGGACTCAGGAGCTTGTTTGGTGTTTGACGAAACGGAAGCTTTAACTGTAATAGATGTTAATTCGGGTAAGTTTGTCGGCAAGTCAAACCGAGATGTAACAGTCCAACAGGTTAATGTCGAAGCGGCTAGTGAGGTCGCGCGCCAAATCATCCTCCGTGACCTTGGCGGCATGATTCTAGTGGATTTTATTGATATGAAGCTCGAGCGGGAGCGACAATTTGTCATCAAAGCTTTAAGTGATGCTTTAAAACACGATACTAAAAAAACAAAAATAATCGGGTTTACCGAACTAGGCATTCTCCAGTTAACAAGAAGAAAAACGAAACCGACTTTGTCGGAATCCCTGCAAATGAAATGCCCGACTTGCGCTGGAACTGGCCGAGTGTTTCGCGTCGAATCAGTCGCTTTCCAGCTTGAGCGCGAGCTTTGGGAATATCGCCAATCTGACTACGAGGTTGTACAGATCACGACAACTGACGAAGTGGGGCAGCTTTTTAGCGAAGACCATCTCGAACGCCTAGAAGAAACACTTGGACTCAACATACAATTTTATTACGTTGAAGCATGTAAACCGTTTTATGAAATTACAAAGTTGGGATCGAATTAAACCTATTTACTATTTATCATGCAAGTTATTTGTATGCCAATGACACTTGAAATAGTTATTGACACATCCATCAAAAATATGATAGGATTCATTATGTTATGTTTGTAGCGCACCTGTGCTACAACCGCTCAGAGTAGGTATTAAGGTTTTGCTCAGGTTTCTAAGCAAAGCGCCTGCAATTGGCGAGTCTTAGTCTAAGAGGAGGTGCAAGTATGTACGCAATTATCGAAACTGGTGGTAAGCAAATCAAAGTAGAAGAAGGACAAGCAATCTACATTGAAAAGCTTAGCGCTGAAGCTGGTGAAACGGTTACTTTTGACAAGGTTCTTTTCGTTGGTGGTGAAACAGTTAAAGTTGGTAGCCCTGTGGTAGCTGGCGCAACTGTTACTGCTAAAGTTGAAAAGCAAGGCCGCGCGAAGAAGATTATCGTTTTCAAGTATAAGTCTAAGAAGAACTATCGTAAAAAGCAAGGTCATCGTCAACCTTATACTAAAGTTGTAATTGAAAAAATTAACGCTTAAGAGGATTGAATCGATATGATTCATGTAACGATAAGTCGTTTAGAATCCGGTCTGATTCATGAATTTACATTAAGCGGTCATGCCGATTATGCTAAAAGAGGAAAAGACATTGTCTGTGCCGCCGCAACAGCCGTTTCCTTTGGAACGGTAAATGCGATTGAAGCATTGGCAGGCTTTGAACCAAAAGCAGAATTAGGAAAAGGTGGCTTTCTTCGCTGTGAATTTCCTATGGACATCCCAGAGGAGACACAAAAGAAAGTTCAAATTTTGCTAGAGGGCATGATTGTTTCATTACAAACAATCGAAAAAGACTACGGAAAACACATAAAAATTACCTTCCAATAGGAGGTGGAACAAATGTTAAGATTAGATCTTCAGTTTTTCGCTTCGAAAAAAGGGGTAGGTTCTACAAAGAACGGTCGTGACTCTCAATCGAAACGTCTTGGAGCTAAAGCTGCTGACGGTGAAATGGTATCTGGTGGTTCAATTCTTTATCGCCAACGCGGTACAAAAATTTATCCAGGTACAAACGTAGGACGTGGAGGAGACGACACATTATTCGCGACAGTGGATGGTGTTGTTAAATTCGAACGTTTTGGACGTGACCGCAAGAAAGTTAGCGTATATCCTGTAGCACAAGAAGCATAAACTCTTCTTTAAAAACTCTAACCTAACGAAGGTTAGAGTTTTTTTAGTTACGACCCTTGACTTTTTTTGATATACTAAAAGACAAGCAGTCTTCTGTCACAAATTTGGTGAGGGAGTTATGGAATGGAGAGAACATGGGATATTGTCAAAGTGCTGCGATTTGCAAGGCACGATTGGTTAAATAAAATTCAATTAATTAAAGGAAATTTATCATTAAATAAACTCGAAAGAGCACAAGCTATAATAGACGAGATTGTTATGGAAGCACAACAGGAGGCAAGATTAACTAATCTGAATCTTCCCCAATTTGCTGCTCTTATCTTAACAGCTAACTGGAAGCCTTATCATTTTCAGTTGGAATATGAGGTATTAGGTGAAATAACAAAGGTTAAAGTAGATGATTCAACGCTTAGTGAATGGACTAGAACTTTTTTTTCCAACTTAAATAACTGCGTTGAGCCATTTCAAGAAAATCATTTATCGATCTCGATTTTACCTGAAGAAAATCGAACCATTCTTTATTTTGATTTCACTGGATCCATCCAAAAACAAGCGGAACTTAAGGAGTTTTTACTTCAGGAAGAACCACTGCTTTTATTAAAGGAATTTTCTGGTGATGAAATCAGCTTTGAAATGGAATGGACCTATACATATGAAGGCTAAACTAAGTAGAAGGATTTAAATCTGCGATTCTCGTCGTATGATTGGATGAAACAGACGGGAGGAAATGTAATGTTTGTCGATCAGGTCAAAATATATGTAAAAGGTGGCGACGGGGGCAATGGAATGGTTGCCTTCCGCAAAGAAAAATATATACCAAAGGGTGGCCCAGCGGGTGGAGATGGCGGTAAAGGTGCAGACGTTGTATTTCAAGTAGAAGAAGGCTTGCGAACGTTAATGGACTTCCGCTATCAGCGGCATTTTAAGGCACCGCGTGGGGAGCATGGAATGTCGAAGAACCAGCATGGTAAGGGTGCTAAAGACATGATTGTGAAGGTTCCTCCAGGGACTGTTGTCATGGATGCGGAATCAAATGAAATCATTGCTGATTTAGTGGAACATGGTCAAACGGCAGTTATCGCAAAAGGTGGCCGTGGTGGCCGTGGAAATAGTCGTTTTGCTACTCCGGCAAATCCGGCTCCGGAACTTTCGGAAAATGGTGAACCGGGTCAAGAGCGCGATGTTATTTTAGAATTAAAATTATTAGCCGATGTTGGCTTAGTTGGATTCCCAAGTGTAGGAAAGTCAACACTGCTTTCTGTCGTTTCATCGGCCAAACCAAAGATTGCCGAGTACCATTTTACAACGATTGTTCCGAATTTGGGGATGGTTGAAACAGCAGATGGACGTAGCTTTGTCATGGCAGATTTACCTGGATTAATTGAAGGGGCCCATCAAGGGGTAGGACTTGGCCATCAATTCTTACGACATATCGAAAGAACCCGGGTAATCGTACACGTTATCGATATGGCCGCAACGGAGGGTCGTGACCCTTATGAGGATTATGTAACGATTAATAAGGAATTAAAGGAATACAATCTACGACTAACGGAACGTCCGCAAATTATTGTTGCCAATAAAATGGATATGCCGGAAGCGGAGGAGAATCTAAAGGTTTTCAAAGAAAAGCTTACAGAGGATTTTCCGATATTCCCAATTTCAGCGATTACAAGCCAAGGGCTTCGCGACCTGCTTTTTGCCATCGCTGATAAAATTGAGACAACACCGGAATTCCCACTTTATGAAGAGGTGGAAGATACTTCTGTTAATCGTGTCGTTTATAAGCATGAAGCGAAGGAGCAAAACTTTAGAATTACTCGTGGCCCAGACGGTGCGTTTGATGTTTCCGGTGCGGATATTGAAAAATTATTCAAGATGACCAATTTCCAACGGGAAGAATCAATTAATCGCTTCTCGCGCCAGCTTCGTGGCATGGGTGTTGATGAAGCATTGCGCCAACGTGGAGCGAAGGATGGCGACATCGTTAGAATTATGGAATTTGAATTTGAATTTATTGAATAGGGATTTGAGTGTGAATGCGGGAAAGTAAGAAGAATTACAAATTTTATTTAGTCAGGGAAGATGTTTTACCCGAGGCTATGAAAAAATCTGTCGATGCAAAAGAAATGGTTGAACGCGGTAAAGCAAAGTCGATTTGGGATGCAGTCGGGAAGGTAGAACTGAGCAGAAGTGCTTTTTATAAATACCGAGACACTGTCTTCCCGTTTTCTTCTGTTGTGAATGACCGTTTAATTACCCTTTTTTTTCATTTGGAGGACCGCTCGGGGACGCTATCTCAGCTCCTAAGCGTTGTCGCTTCGGCGGGCTGTAACATCTTGACCATTCACCAAACGATACCGCTTCAAGGCCGGGCCAATGTGACGTTATCACTTAATGTGACGGAAATGGCCATTGGCCTTGATGATTTACTTGTACAACTTCGTGAGTTAGAATTTGTAGAAAAAGTGGAAGTGCTGGGTTCAGGTGCGTAAAGCTCTGATATCCGGCATTTTTCAGTTAAGAGGGGATGAACATGAAAATTGGCTATCTAGGTCCTCGGGCTACTTTTACCAATTTAGCAGTGAGGACGATGTTTGTGGGGGTGGATAATTCTATTCCGTTTGCTACCATACCGGAATGTCTCGATGCCGTCAATGAAGGAATGATTGATGTCGCAACGGTCCCGCTTGAAAATGCGCTTGAGGGCTCTGTTAATATTACACTCGATTATTTAACTCATGAAGTGGCCATTCCGATTCGCTGTGAGGTCACTACACCGATCGCCCAGCATCTTATGGTTCATCCTGAAAATAAAAATAAGCAAATTGAAAAGATTTTCAGCCATTCGCATGCGATTGCCCAATGTCATAAACACCTTCATTCGCAATGGAAGGGGACCCCATCAGAAAATATGACATCCACAGCAGCAGCTGCCCAATTTGTTAAGGAGCATCCAGAACGACCGATTGCCGCTATCGCCAATGAATTAGCAGCAAAGGAATATCAGCTCGAAATCGTTTCCCGCAATATCCATGATTATCCCCATAATCATACGAGGTTTGTGATTTTATCTAAGCGGGAAATCGAGTTTGCTGGGACCAAAGCCCGTATGAATAGTTATAAGACGACGATTATGGTGACATTACCTGATGATCAATCAGGAGCGTTACATCTAGTATTATCCGCCTTCGCTTGGCGCAAGCTGAATCTCTCAAAAATTGAATCTCGCCCGATGAAAACAGGCTTAGGCCACTATTTCTTCATCATCGACATCGAGAAGCAACTGGACGATATCCTCATTCCAGGTGCCATCGCTGAAATCGAGGCGTTAGGAAGCAAGGTAAAAGTGCTTGGCAGCTATCCTTCCTTTAATCTGGAAAAGAACATTGATGACCTTTCTTGAAGAAAAGAGCTCAAAAAGGTCACCAAACTCCAGTTTGCTGCCCGTTTTTCGAGAATAGCACCCAAAAAGGACACCAAACTCCGGTTTGCTGCCCTTTTCTCAAGAAAACACCAAAATCAGGTCACCAAAACCTGATTTAGTCAATCCCTACCATAAACCCCGCCGCCGCTAGGGCATTTTCCGCTGCATCTAAGGCTTCCTCTGACGGTGCGGAAATGGTGTGAAGGTGAATTCCACCTGTTAGTTCTAATAAAAAAGCTGCCTTCGTTTCAAGCACCTTTTTCATAAACTGCCGGACCTCCTGTCGATTGGAAACCATGATCGAGGCAGTTAAATCACCATAAACTGGATGCTCAATTTTGACATCCTTTACCATGACTCCGTGGTCAACAAGGAGATTTAGTTCCTGTTCCGTTTCTTCCGGCTTATGAGAACAAGCAATCGTTCGTTCCACCGTGGTTACAGGGGAATTACCTTTAAAGTATAAATAACCTTGGCTAGTTGCAATGATTGGTTCATTTTTTGCCTTTAAAAGTGTAATATCGCCAACAATCACCTGCCGGCTCACATGAGTGTTAGCAGCTAATTCACTGCCGGTAATGGCTTCGTTACTTGCCTTTAATACATCCAAAATCCATTTACGTCTCTCTTCTCCTAGCATCTTTTTGGGCATATCTCACAAACCTCCCTTATTTTCTGCCATTAAATTCGTGTACAATCCTTACAATAGTATCCCCAAGCATTTCGACTTCTTCCTTTGTCGTCATTCTGCCAAAGGAAATCCGGGCAAACTCTTTGGCAGCCTTTCCAGAAATTCCTAATGCTTGCATTGCTCTAGAAGGATTTTGTTTGCCTGTTGCACAGGCGCTGCCCGTTGAAATCGCAAAACCGAGTCGATTGCACTCAAGCATGAGCCATTGACCTTCCATTCCAGCAATACTTAAACCAACAATGCCCGGGAATTGCTCGTCTCCGGTCGACCCGTGAATCGTCAGCAGATGATTAATTGGCACTAATCTTTCAAGTAATGCTTCACGAAACATTTGATATTTTTGATTCAAATCTGTCATCATGCCAATTGTTTTTTCACAAGCCACTGTCATCGCCACAATTCCTGGTAAATTTAGCGTACCAGGACGTAGCCCTCCTTCATGACTTGTGCCAGGAAAAAATGGCTTCCAATGAATACTCGGTTGGATAAATACCCCTCCGACCCCCTTTGGTCCATAAAACTTATGACTTGAAAATGAGAAACTGCTAATCAAACGAGAAAGCTGTCGGCTATCCGATTTACCTAGACCTTGCACAAAGTCACAATGAAAATGAATATTATGCTCATGACAAACGACTGAGATCTCTTCAATCGGCTGAATCGTGCCAATCTCCGAATTCGTATGTTGAACCGTCACCAAAATCGTATCCGGGCGTATCGCTTCTTTCAATGACTCGATTTCAACAACACCATTAGCGGAAAACGGCAATAAAGTTACTTCATAACCATCGTTTTCTAGTCTTTTTAAACTGCCATGAATCGATGAATGCTCGGCTAAAGTCGTAATAATGTGTTTTCCTTCTCGTTTCGGTGCAGTTAAAAGTGCTTCAATGGCTAAAAAATTACTTTCAGAACCGCCACTTGTAAAAAATAACCCTTTCTTATCAACACCTAGCAATCTAGCAAATGTCTCTCTGCAGTTATCAAGTAGGCTGGCTGCTTGGCCACCGATATCATGTAAACTACTCGTATTTCCATATAATTCAGTAGCCATTTTCACATATAGATTCGCAGCATCCTGGTCTAGTGGGCATGAAGCTGAATAGTCGAAATATCTCATCATTTTTTCACCTATTTTCTTGTAATCTACGGTAGTATTTACCGTAATTTTTTCAAAAACTTGCTGAACATCATAATCTACGGTAAGTTTTCCTGATTTTTCTCTAAAAACTTACCGAACTTCGTAAACTACGGTAAGTTTTCCTTACTTTTCTCTAAAAACTTACCGAACATTGTAATCTACGGCAATTTTTACTGACTTTTCATTAAAAACATACCGAACATCGTAATCTACGGTAAGTTTTTCCGCAATTTTACCAAATACTCACCGAACATTGAAATCTTCCGTAAATTATCTAATCAAAAACACTTGTCATAAGTGTAAATCTGTGTAAATATAAGTGTCAAGACACCTGTTAATTATGGGGGTAAATTTAATGAATCACCATGATGTTTTAATCATCGGAAGCGGGATTGCTGCTTTACAGCTTGCCGTTCATTTAAGTCATGATAAAAATGTGAGAATTCTCACAAAGTCATCAATCCGAACGGCCAACTCCTATTTAGCGCAAGGTGGGGTTGCAGCAGCGATTGGCAAGACCGATCATCCTTCCAAACATTATCTTGATACGCTCGAGGCAGGCAGAAATCACAACCATGGCCCAACTGTCCACGAAATTATCGAAGCAGCACCAGAATTAATTAACGAGATTTATAAGCATGGATGCCACTTTGATCACGATGAAACCGGTGCCTTATTGTTAGGAATGGAAGGTGCTCATAGCGAAAAAAGAATTATCCACGGCGGCGGTGACGCCACAGGGAAAACATTAGTAGAATTCCTTGTCTCGCAATTATATAACAAATTTCAAATTGAAGAGAACATTTTTGTATATGAGTTAATTTTAGATGAAAAAAGGCAGCGTTGCATTGGTGTAAAAGGCAAAACGACAGATGGTGCCATTCACTATTACTACGCTAACCATATTGTTTTAGCAACAGGAGGCTGCGGTCAACTTTACAGCTTTACCTCCAATGCCGAATCGGTAACTGGTGATGGGATTGCCATGGCCTATTTAGCTGGTGCTGAAGTAACCGATATGGAATTTATTCAATTCCATCCAACCTTGCTTTATGTTAATGGGGCACCAAAAGGGTTAATATCCGAAGCGGTCCGTGGTGAAGGAGCCAAGCTAGTAACCGAAGATGACACACCAATTATGGAAGGTGTGCATCCACTTAAAGACTTGGCACCGCGCCATATTACTTCGCAAACCATTTTTGATTATGTAAAAAAAGGTAAGCCAGTATATTTAGATATTCGTAATATAGAAGATTTTGAGACTCGGTTTCCATCGATTACTGAGCTTTGTGGGCAAAACGGTATAGACTTATCCGCGGGTAAAATTCCGGTCGTCCCCGGTAGTCATTTTTTAATGGGTGGAATCAAAACGGATGCGATGGGACGTTCATCCATTCCAGGGTTATATGCAATCGGTGAGGTTTCTTGCACCGGTCTTCACGGTGCCAATCGTTTAGCGAGTAACTCGCTATTAGAAGGGCTATTTCAAGGTAAGAAACTAGCAGGATATATTAATGAAACACAAATCACACCTGTATCATTTAATCTTCAAGTAACCGTTTATCCAGTTAAACACAAAAAACAACGTCTACCAGAGATTGCAACACTCCAGGAAAGGATGATGGAGAATGTTGGTATTGTTCGTGAGAAAAGCATATTAAAGGAGCAATTGCGTTGGCTGGAACAATTTAAACGAAGGGATTTTACTGACCTTGATAGCCTGACAATGGGAGATATTTCACGAATCTATATGCTAATTGTCGCCGAATTAATCACGGCATCCGCACTGAAACGAACGGAGAGCCGAGGTGGTCATTTCCGGAGTGACTATCCGTTTGAGGACGATGCCAATTGGTGTAATAAACAATCTGTCCATATATTCAAAAGGGAAGTGGAGATACAAGATGAATCAATTAAAACTGCGCTCGCAACTTGAACAATTTTTTATCGAAGATATTGGCGATCAAGACATGACAAGCGATTTGATTTTTTCCAATCGAGCAATCGGTGAAGTTGTTTTTATCGCTAAGGCTGATGGCGTTTTTTGTGGCGAAGATATTATTCGCACAGGTTATAAGTTGTTAAATGATTCAATTGAAGTGAATGTGAAGGTTAAAGACGGGGAAACAGTTGAAGTTGGTCAAATTTTAGCCTCTGCAAGCGGGAACATTGCTGATCTTTTAAAAGGGGAACGGGTCATTCTGAATCTCATTCAGCGAATGAGTGGGATTGCGACCTTAACCCAGCGTGCTGTTCAAGAATTAAATAGTAAAGTGACAAAATTATGCGATACAAGAAAAACAACACCGGGCTTACGGATGTTTGAGAAATACGCGGTTCGTTGCGGAGGCGGTTACAATCATCGCTATGGTCTATATGATGGTGTCATGATTAAAGATAATCACATTTCCTTCGCTGGTTCGATTTCTAAAGCAGTGAAGACGGCGAAAGATCGTTTAGGACATATGGTGAAAATTGAAGTCGAAACGGAAACGTTGGAGCAGGTACAGGAAGCAATTGAGGCGAAGGCAGATGTCATCATGTTCGATAACCGCTCACCACAGGAAATTAAAGAGTGGATCGGTACCGTGCCAAAGGGAATCGTTACCGAAGCTTCCGGGGGAATTACATTAGAAAATCTTGCAAGCTATTCCGATTGTGGAGTCGATTATATCTCACTCGGATTTTTAACACATTCGGCAAAAGCATTAGATATAAGTGTAAAAGTGTCATGGACAAAAGGGGAGGACTAATAATGAGTTTTTTAGCTTCACTTCAAACAAATCATGTGATGATTCCAGAACAATACAGAGAGATGTCACGCGAGGAATTAGAACAAAAGGTTAAGGAGGCAAAAGCCAAATACGGTTCCAGACTTTATATTCCTGGCCATCATTACCAAAAGGATGAAGTCATCCAATTTGCCGATGCAACCGGCGATTCATTAAAGCTTGCCCAACTTTCGGCTGCTAATACGGAAGCTGAATTTATCGTATTCTGCGGTGTGCACTTTATGGCTGAAACGGCAGATATTTTAACCACTCTTGACCAAAAGGTATTTTTACCTGACATGAGAGCTGGCTGCTCGATGGCTGATATGGCCGATATGCAGCAAACCGAGCGTGCTTGGAATAAGCTGCAGGATTTGTTTGGTGACACGATTCTGCCTTTAACGTATGTTAACTCAACGGCTGCGATTAAGGCGTTTGTTGGAGATAAAGGCGGTGCAACGGTTACTTCTTCAAACGCAGAAATAATGGTAAGATGGGCGTTTGAACAGAAGGAGCGAATCTTGTTCTTGCCGGACCAGCATTTAGGCCGTAATACCGCTGTGAATCTTGGTGTTTCACTTGAAGAAATGGCCGTTTGGGATCCAACTACCGAAACCTTGGAGTATGATGGTGATTTATCAGCGTTGAAGGTCATTCTTTGGAAAGGCCACTGCTCAGTGCATGAGAATTTTACCGTTGAAAACATTGCGGATGTTCGTCGTGACTTTCCAGATATGACGATTATCGTTCACCCGGAATGCCGTCGTGAGGTCGTTGCCTTATCTGATATGGCTGGTTCGACTAGCTACATCATCAACGCAATTGAAAACGCAGAGCCAGGCAGCGCATGGGCAATTGGTACGGAAATGAATTTAGTGAATCGATTAATTCAAGATCATCCGAATAAAAAAATCATTTCATTGAATCCGCATATGTGTCCATGCTTAACCATGAACCGGATTGATTTACCACACTTAGCTTGGTGCTTAGATATGCTTGAAAGTGGCGAGAATCATAATCGCATTATTGTTAGCAATGAAATAGCCGTCAGTGCGAAACTAGCGTTGGAAAGAATGCTGGCCAATGCTTAATTTATTCAATGAGGATACCCTAATTTAATGGGGTGTCCTTTTTTATGTTATAGCCAAACTTCATTTTTTCATAATGAACATGCCATGAAAGTTTGATGCATAGAATTGATATGAAGGATTGGAATTATTAAAAAAGTGCATAAGTTTTTTTGTAGTTTAATAGCAATTTGCCTAGATTGACATAGACTATATGGACTTATGCCATAGGAGGGAAGCAAAAGTGAAGATCCATATCGTTCAGAAAGGGGATACTCTTTGGAACATAGCCAAGAAATATGGGGTTAATTTCGAAGAATTAAAGAAAATGAATTCCCAACTTAGTAACCCAGATATGATCATGCCCGGGATGAAAATTAAAGTTCCAACCACTGGAGGTTCGGTAAAAAAGGAAGCACCTATTATTGGAGCAAAAAAGGAAGCACCAATTATAGGCGCCAAAAAAGAAGCGCCAATTGTCAAGGAGAAGCCAATCGCACAAGCTCCAATAAAAGAGGCACCTATTATGCCTATTAAAGAAGCACCAATCGTACAACCTGCGCCGGTTATGCCTCAACCAGTGATTCCGGATATTGATATCAATAATTACTACATGTTAAACATGGCCCAAATGAATGTCCAACAGCCACAGCCACAGCCGCAACTTCCGCCAAAACCGACCAATATTTTACCCGAAATAAAAGAAGTACCAAAGAAAGAGGCTCCGATAGTAGAAGTGCCAAAAAAGGAGGCCCCAGTGGTTGAAGAGTCGATTGAAGAGCCATCAATCGAACAACCAATTGTGCAAGAGTGTGTACCGATAACACCAATTTTACCTGGATCTGGACTTGAACCAGGCTGGTGTCCGCCACCTCCTTGTCCGCCACTACCATGTCCGCCGGTACCATGTCCACCGGTAGGAGTCATGCCGTACATGGAAAATATACCTGCATTTCCTCAGGCGCAAGGGGTAGTACCTGGAATGATGCCTATGGTAGAAACCCCTCAATCTTTTTGGGGTATGGCTGAATCGTCCGATTTTATTCCGCAATTACCGATGACGAATCCAATGCCATATAATCCAACGGCAGTAATGGGAGCGGGAGGTAATCCGTACGGGGTGACCCCAACAGAATTTGAATCTATGGGCTATCCAGGAGGTCCAATACCATACGGTCAATCACAACCATTTGTAGGCGGTCAGGTACCAATGAGTCAAATGCCAATGCAAGGTCAGCCATTTATGGATGGTCAAATGCCAATGAGTCAAATGCCAATGCAAGGTCAGCCATTTATGGATGGTCAAATGCCAATGAGTCAAATGCCAATGCAAGGTCAGCCGTTTATGGATGGTCAAATGCCAAGGCAAGGTCAGTCATTTATGCCTGGTCAAATGCCAATGCAAGGTCAACCGTTTGTAGGCGGTCAAATGCCAATGCAAGGTCAACCGTTTATGGGCGGTGGAATGCCAATGCAAGGTCAA
>NZ_JBTOOE010000009.1:0-160740 GCF_054786815.1 Pseudoneobacillus rhizolycopersici
ATTATAGTCTTAGATTCTGTAACTCAATCATTTACACAAAATAAATTACACTCCCCCTTATTCGGACTCAGATCAGCTTTTTTGACCCCTTCCTGTCCGAATAGCCGCCCTATTCGGACTCAGATCGACTTTATTAACCCTTTCTTGTCCGAATACCACCCCTATCCGGAAACATATTGCCTTTTGTGGTAGTTTCCTGTCCGAATACTGTCTCTATTCTGGGTTTTATTTTCTGCCATGTTCGGGAATTGCATTCAATTTCATGAACGCAAAAAAACTAGATGGTGCCAGGCACCACCTAGTTTTTTGATTACAATTTTTCTGCTAATTCCAGTACTTTATAGAGCATTTTGACGATTTGGGCGCGTGTTGTTTTTCCTTTAGGATCGAAGCTGCCGTCTTCTTTACCGTTAATGATTCCTGCTTGAAGAAGGAATTCTACTTCATCTTTGGCATAGGAAGAAATTTTACCTGAATCTTTAAACGAGCTTACTTTCTTAGATGAATCTAAGTTTTTAGCTTCTAAAGCTAGGTAATCAAATGCACGCTTTATCATTAAGGCTGCTTGCTCACGTGTGATTGCTTCGTTCGGAGCAAATGTGTTGTTCGTTTTTCCTTTGATGATTCCCGCCTCGATTGCTGCCATAACAGCTTTAGCTTCCGCGTTATCTACAGAAACATCTTTGAAACGACCATCATACGCTTTGTTTGTCGTAATTCCCAAACCTCTTGTTAACATTAGAAGGAATTGCATGCGCGTGCCTGTTGCATTTGGTTTAAATGATCCATCTGAATAGCCCCGAATAATTCCTTTTTCAGCTAACACCTCGATTTGTGCTCGATTCCATACCTTGCCGATATCTACAAAATTCACTTGTGGATTTGGTGTTGGCGTCGGTACTGGTGTTGGCTCCGGAGTCGGTGTTGGTTCCGGCGTTGGTACTGGTGTCGGCTCCGGTGTCGGTGTCGGTGTTGGCTCCGGCGTTGGTGTCGGTGTCGGTGTTGGCTCCGGCGTTGGTGTCGGCTCCGGCTCCGGTGTTGGAGTCGGGTCAACCACTGGTGCAGCCGTTCCAATCAATTCCTTCGTATCTCTGACACGAATCCGTGTACCTTGTGCGAATTCACCTGATAAGCCTACCGCTTCCAACGTGTCGCCAGCTTTTAGTACTGGTACTGGACCGCTTTGGTTAATAATGTAACCGTCGGTAAAGACAAGGACTTCGCCCGATCCATCATTAATGAAATACGAGTTTTCATCGAATTTCGAAACTACCGTACCCTTCACTTTTACTAGCAATCCTTGGTTCGCTGCCGAAGTTGCCTCACCTGTTGGAACTTGCTTCGGTAGAATTGGCTCACCTTGACCAATTTTAATCACATCTTGCTCAAATTTAGCAAACTCAATTTCTTTATTATTATCAAAGGTAATGATATGGCCGTAGATACGTACCTTATCACCCGGTTTCAATGAACCTGCCGGCACTTCTTGGAAGGCCATGATTCCGCCTGTTTCGTCTTGGACATAGAAGGCATCAAAGAATACACCTGCTCCAGTCACAACTGTTCCTTCCACGACAACATGCGTGTCTTCAGCCAGCTCTCTAGCATCGCCAATTTTGGTTACTTTTGTATCGCGATGAGCAAGCCAGTTGATGGAATTAAGAATAAATTCGTCATTACCTTTTGGCTCGTATGATTCATCAATTTGCTTATCATTGAAAATGTTCATACCCGATACAATGACACGACCTTTTTCACCGATTTCTTCTGAAGCAATCAACGGAATCGCTGAACCGCCAGTTTCATCCGATACAGCATCGTAGGTGAAACCGCCTTTAATATTTCCTTGGTAGGTCGTTTCATTCCCTTTTGCGAGGATGACAACTTTACCCGTTTCCGTAAGTGCTGTGTTATTTGGACCTGCTAAGCTGGTTCCACTGTAGTAATCGATGAACGATACACGGTCGGTAATATAGTTAGAAACTAAACCTGGGCGAACACGGACAGCGAATGGGCTCACTTTCGGATCGCTCCAGAAGTTACCTGTCTTACTTAAGTCAAATACACCATCATTACCCATGCGAATCGTCGAACCGATATCAGCTAATAAGCTGTTATTGATCGTTGGATCGGCGCTGTTATTGCTCTTACCTGCTACTAAAATTGATCCGCCATTTTGGACAAATTTGGCTACCGCTGCTCTTTCTTCAGCCGTTAGCGCCATTTTCGGATGAGTAATGACAAGGACATTTACTCCCGTTAACACTGCATCGCTAAATAATTCTTTATTTTCTACGACTGTGTAGCCTTCTTTTTGAAGAAGTGTTGTAAATGCCTTAAGGTTATTGGCGTATGTTCCGCCATCAGTACTTGTATTTTCGTTGCTGTGCTTCGCATCAATCACAACTTTAATGCCGAGTGGCTCTTTAATTTTTACAGGTAAAATGAACTGGCCACTACCTAAGTCTAATCCATCTAGTGAGGTTACGACAGCAATAATTTGGTGATCGCCTTTGATTGGGCTATTCCAAGTAATCGTCGCTGTTCCTACCCCTTTAGATAAAATCGATGAAATGGTTTGGGTACCAATTAAATTAGCCTCTTTCACTTCATCATAATATAAATCTACTTTAATATTTTTTACTTCTTGTGTGCCGTTATTACTTACATTTGCTTTTAATGTTGCTGGGTTGCCATCGATGATGACATCGCCTACAACATCAATGCTGTTTACTTTCGCGTCAACCGCTTCTTCTTTTGACCAAATTGGTGATGAATAGATTCTCTCGCCGTCCATTTGTGTTACTTTTACAATAAACCATTGTTGCCCACCTGTTACGGTATATTCAGGGCTCCAAGTGAATTTATTATCCAGTGGTTTAATGCTGTCGACAACCACACCACCATTGGAGATTAGTTCAACTTTTTCAATGCGGTCATCAGATTTGTAGGATGTTGCTAAATATTCATATCCTGGCATTGTACGAGATTCGGCAACTAAGTCTTCACCTGAAATCGTGAATTTTAATGACTTGCTATCGACGGTCGATCCCATATAATACCCGTTTGCTAAAACATCTAACTTAAAGTTTGGATCCTCTTCCATATACACACGCATATTGCGCATTGAATGCAGTAATGATTCTTGGGAAAGATCATCGGCAACGATGACTGTTCGTGCATTTGTTTGTCCCCATGTTCCTTCATGATTATCTTCACCGTAGGTCGGTGCTACATGCCAGCCTAGGTCGAGAACGGAGAAGAACTTTTTCTCTGCATTCGCATAGCCATAGTGACCTGAACCATTTCCTACTTCTAGCATTGTGAATAGCTTGTCTACATCTTTGTTATAAGGCTTGAAGTTATTGAAGGAATCCTTAGACATATCAGGGTGGTTGAATTGGCCGACGATATCATCATAAGAAATGACCCATGCATAATATTTGTTTAAATCTTGATACATTTTGCCGTTGATATTTCGGTCAATAAAATTCTCTGAACCGAAAATGTTAGAGTGACCCCAAGTTGTTGACGTCATTTCGAACGCTGGGAAAACAACATAATCACCATTTTTGGTATATTGAGTCGCTAAATCCTTCGTTAATTGCCAGTCAGCTCCACCTTTACGCTCAGGTGTATTTCCGCGCTCAACTGTATCCTGGCCTAGTAGAGTCGGATCAATATCATGTGAGTGATCGGAGAAAGCAAACCAATCATAACCGTACTTTTTACCTGCCTTTAAAGCGGCTTCCGGTGCCCCTGCACCGTCATGAGAAATATTTGTATGGTTATGCGTTGTTCCACGGAAATGCTTACCACCTGTGAAACGTGGTACCGATTCAAAACTCCACTCATAGTTGGATTGATTTCCTTTACTATCCTTCGCTTCTACTTTAACCTTATGAATGCCTAGGGCAAGATCGGTTTCAGGTGTAAACTTCACTTGACTCTTACTTATCGTAGCCTTTGTTGCGTCAAGCGTTTTACCGTCAAACCAAACTTTGATGGAAGTTTCATCAATACCACTAGCATCTTCTAGTAAAATCGAGATTTCCGGTCTAGGATTCTCTATTTTCAGGCCGCCGATTGGTGTTTCACCAAAGAAACGTGGGCCTACCGTGTCTTCAATAACCGAAACGGTATATGGTGTTTCACTAGTTCCAGAAGTTTGAACCTTTTCACCAGCTTTAGCCACCACATAGTATTCAAAACCATTTTGTGGAACTTGCGCTGTTGCAAGAACAGCTGTATAACGACCTTCACTTGCTGGCGTTAATGGAAGAGCTGTAAATTCTGTTGTACCTGATGCACGGTAATAAACCGTTACCGATTCAGCACCGCTTGCATTCGTAACAAATTCTACGTTTGTGTCTTTGTAAATTTGTTGTAATGGATGATGGTCAATGCTTAGCATTGCAGAGATATCCTTCACATCGCGTGGAAAAACTTGATATCCGTTTACATGCGTAGCATTTGTCGTGTATTGTCCAACAATACCGGTAACAGAATAGCTCTTACCGATGACTAAATCCGTTTCCGGTTTGATTCCCGTTTTTTCCATTACTCTTAAGGTAGTTGCTTTGTTATTTTCATCAACCATCGTAACATTGTAGTTTGTACCAGTTGCTGATACGGCTGAAATTTTCCCGGTAACTTTAATAAGGCTACCTTCTAAAGGCTCTGCAACTGTAAAGGTATTTAAATCAAGAATCGTCATATCTTTTACTGTCGGAATGGCATTTCCTTCATTTACCTTAATAATGGCAGTTGGTTCAAACTCCGTCATGCCGTTGTAGACGATGACCTTACCTGTCACGCGAAGCTTGTCGCCACGTGCAACGGTTAGTCCTGAATCATAGTTTCCAAAAACGTTTATACCACCAGTTGCATCTTGGATGTAGAAATTGTTTTTCTGTGTGCCAAGAATGCCATTTTCAATGGTAACAATCCCTTCAACGGTAAAGAACTTATTAAGATTTGATAAGATCCCTTTTGAGTCCGTTACCTTCACTTCATTTAAGGGAACAATGGCATCTGTTGCTGTCTTTGTAATGGAAACAGGAATACTTTCTAACATAATCCCTTTTGTACTGCTTGATTGCTGTGTTACATAAATCATATCAGGTGCATTTTGAATCGTTGCTGTAAATTCACCTGTGCTGCTTGCTTTTAACCCTTGTGTCATTAATCGTTCTGATACAACTGCATTGGCATTTGGGTATATATTAATGAAGGAATTAGCTACAGCAGCACCTGTGCTACCTACTAATGTTCCAACACCATTACTTACTAAATAGCTTAATTTTGCTGTATTCACACTGGTACTTGGGATTGCCAAGTCGACTTGAATCGCGCTGCTTTCGTCCATTCCATCTTGTTTTGCAGCAAGATAAACAACGGTTAAAGCTTTATCGGTTGTAAAACTCATTTGGAATGAACCATCTGATCCAGCCGTTGCCGTAGCAATTTCTGTACCTTTTGCACTTGTTTCATAGACTTTCACTACAGAGCCAGCCGCAACTGATTCAAGCTGGCCTATTACTTGATAGGTAGTGCTACTTTTTGTAAATTGAATATTTAATCCGTCAGGTTGCAAACTAATACTTGGAACCATTGGGGCAACAGTTGGACTTGCTGAGCTTCTTGGTACGGGAGCTAAGTTAACGAAATCGTTCGCATTGTCGTCTGTATCCCAAGCATTCCCAGATTCAGCTGAAGGAAGTGTATTGGCATAAGGACGGCGTTGAGCACTCACCGCATTGTTTAGAATATCCGGAGTTGGACCAGAACCTTCATACCCCTTCGTACCTTTTCCATATCCTACGAAATCTACCACATTTTTGGGAGTATCGCTGGATAAAGCGTCTCTGTTATCAACAAGCGCTACCTTCCCTGCTGTTCCACCCATTGCTAAATCGCTTGGACTGCTTACATCCGCTGTTACTGGCAGCGGCTTATCCTTAACAGTCGTCCCTGCTGCACCTTGAATAAGAAAATATCCGTTGGCTTTAATGGTCCCTGATAAGGGAATAACCTTCCATGTAGCCGAGGTTGTCGCAGCATATTGAATGGACCAACCATCTAAGGAAACATCGGCATTTGTCGGATTGTATAATTCGACAAAATCATTCGTATAGACGGCATCCTTATTTCCGCCGGCACCATACACCTGGCTAATAACCAAATGAGTCGCCATTTCTGCATGAGATTTCCCCATGAAACTGCTCGGTAAAAACGAAGAAATCATCAATAATGCCGCCAAAAATGTGCTTGTCCAACGACGGTATTTCCGTTTATGATGCTTCATACACACCATCCTCTTTGTATTTTTCTTAGTTGAAATTGTGAAATGCTTTGAGGTTTTGTAAACCCTTCCAAGCATCCACAAAGATATTTTACTACTTTCTAAGAATTGTGACATTGATATAATTTTTCCAATTAGGACATACTATTTAAAAAATCTATTGGAACATTGAAAAGAGGGTATTTTTTTCTTATGATGACGAGAAATCGAAATAAATTAGCCTTAAAGATTTACTATATTATCATCATATTATCCCTTGTTTTCCCTGAGAAAATTTTTGCACATGCCTACAGTTCAAGTTTTACTGAAATTAAATTTATGAATGACATGACGGAATTAACTTTTTCGTTGGATACACTCTCGCTTCTTGAATTAATGGAGGATATGGATCAAAATCAGAATGGCATTTTAGAGGAAAGCGAATTACAGAAGAATGAACATCATGTCGAAGAATTGATTCATTCCTCTTTGGTGCTTGATAAAAATGGCCAGCAACAAGAAGGTAAATTAGCTGGGATGAAAATCGAGAAAAAAGAGCAAGGGGAATATGTGACCTTTGCCTATCGCTATCCTACTTTTTATCCTGGAGACACCATTTCGATTACTGATGGGTTATATGTTAATGATTCTGCTACCAATTATATTAATTTAATCTCAGCTGAAAACCGGGGGGAAACTGGCCAGGCTGTTTTACAAGGAGAGAATCGAACTTGGACAGTGCTTTTGACGGAAAACCAGGTGGAACAAGAGGTACCAGAAGAGGGGGCTGTCGAGCAACCGGAATCTGGGGGGCAAGCCGGTGTCCCAAATGAAGGTCCACATATGGTGACAAAGTCCAATTCTTCATGGGTTAGTTTTTTCAAATTGGGTATGCTTCATATTTTAACCGGGTATGATCATTTATTATTCCTTTTAGCGTTATTATTACGAAAACAGTCGTTTAAACAATACGCTGCGATTGTTACCTCGTTTACTATCGCACATAGTATTACGATTAGTCTTGCAGTACTCGGGGCTGTCAACCTCCCATCCCGTTTCGTGGAAGCAGCCATTGCTTTTAGTATTTGTTATGTTGCCGCTGAAAATTTGTTTCGTCATGAAATTCGCTATCGTTGGGGGTTAACGTTTTTGTTTGGGTTAATTCATGGGCTAGGTTTTGCCAATATACTGAAAGAAATGAATATTGGTAAGGGACAATTGGTTTCATCCCTACTCAGCTTTAATATTGGGATTGAGGTCGTTCAACTGATATTAGTTCTATTAGTCTTACCGCTGCTGAGCTACATGCATCGGCTCCCCTATTCTAAAAAAATCGTTCAAATTGGTTCGGTTATCATTATTGTGTTAGGCGGTTTCTGGTTTATGGAGAGAATTTTTTCCTAAAATAAGAGGATGATGCTTATCAGCTGCATCATCCTCTTTTTTATTACTTATTAATAAGTTGAAGGAACTTTGTAAGAACTTCGATTAATTTTTCTCTTAAAGTATCATTTGATGGCTTTGGAGTTACACCCGTTACATTAGCCTTCATATCAATTGAATACTTGGCAAATCCGCTTGAATCAAGGGCAACATACTTAAAGTTGTCTGTTGGTTGAACTAGCTTCTGCGCTTCTGGTGAAGATAGGAAGAAAACATTCACGTCAGCATCAATTGGCTTAAATGACCAGTTCATATCTGGAGTTGGATCAATTGTTTTCTTTTCAAGTACATAGTTCGCCACTACATCACGGCTTGAATCTGGCGATTTTACAATGATTTCTGAACCTTTAACGCCTGGGAAAGTACCAGATGCACGGTAATCATTGGTTGCGACAACAAATTTCTGAGCTGGGTCAATTGGTTTGCCATCGAACTGTAAGTCTACAATACGGCTAGAATCAGCGTTTAAAACTTTTCCGCTTGCATCGTATTTTGCTGGTTTTGTAACATCAACTCTGTATGTTACTCCATCAATAACGTCGAAGTTGTATGAACGGTAGTCGCCATTGATTAGGTTTTGTTCTTCTTTTACATCGGTTTTGATTTGGTTAAATTGGCCAGCTGACATTTCTAACCATTCTTTTAATTGAGCACCTGTTACAACAATCGCATGCAATGTATTGTTATCGTATAAATATAAGTCGGCAGCGTTCTTTAATTGTAATGTGCCTTTTGGAACATTTGTATAATAGTTAGGGTTGTCACGTGTTCCTGCTTTAAATGGTGCAGCAGCAGAAAGAACCGGTAATTTTTCATACGGAGTTCCTTGGATTGCCTTTTCTGTGTACCATTTTTGTGCAGCGTTTAACACCTGCATGGCTTCATTATCTTTTACTTGTGAGAAATAGCTGTTGATTGGTGCAGTTGTTGTTCCAAGAGCACCCTTCATGTACTCGATTGTAGCTGCGTGTTCGTGTTTAATAGCATCTACAACACCTTGATGTGTATCAACTGTAGATTTGTTAACAGAACCTTCTTTTACAAAAATAACACGAGTAGAGCTCTTTGTATCAGCAATTGTCCATTTACCATCTTTCTTCGATAGGGTTAGGTCGATAATACCTAAATTATCTCCCCACATACCAGCCTGTACAGTGGAAACTCCATTGATGGTTCCTTTTTCAACATTTACTCCTGGAGTATCTTTCCACTTTGCATTTGGGAAAGTCGCATGAGAATGTCCAAAAAGAATCGCATTAATGCCTTCTACCTTACTTAGGTTATAGACAGCGTTTTCTTCGTTTTTGCCGTTGGCATTTAAGTCAATACCCGAGTGCGGGATAGCAACGATAATATCGGCACCTTTTGCTTTCATTTCAGGAACAAATTTCTTCGCTGTGTCAACGATATCCTTCGCAATCACTTTTCCACCGATACGTGGTGCATCCCACTGGGTAATTTGTGGCGGAACAAATCCAATTACCCCAACTTTAATCACATGCTTTTGTCCATCTTCATCCGTTACTTCTTTATCAAGGATAATGTATGGTGTGTATAGGTTTTTGTCGTTTGCTTCATTTCCATCTTTATCATCAATATATACGTTAGCGTTTACATAAGGGAATGCAGCACCTTTTAACGTACGATCTAAAAACTCTAGACCATAGTTAAATTCATGGTTTCCAAGGTTACCAGCATCATAGCCTAATTGATTCATTGCCTTATAAACTGGGTGAACTTCACCTTTTTCTAGCTTGTTAACCTTTGCAATATAGTCACCAAGCGGGCTACCTTGAATTAAGTCTCCGTTGTCAAATAATAGACTATTTTTTGCTTCTTCTTTTGCCTTTTTAATTAATGTGGCCGTTTTGGCAAAACCAAAGTTAGCAACTTCTTGGTCTTGATAGTAGTCATAGTTCATCATGTTAGCGTGAAGGTCTGTTGTTTCTAAGATTCTTAGTTTAACAACATCATCACCCATTACTTCTGCGTATGTAATGGTTGGTGCAACTTGTGGAATCATTAATCCTAAAGCCAAAGCTGCACTAGCAATCACTTTACCTTTTTTCGTAATTGACTTCATTTTTATTCCTCCTTAGGGAAAATATTACGTTTCCATATTATCACAACAAATTTAAGTAATACAAATATAAACTAACAAAAAAAAGACAAATATCACAGCTTGCTAGAATTGTCAGAAAAATGATAGAATTCATAAAAAGGCAAACCCTTTACCGCTTTAAAGCATGTGGGGACAGTCCCCGAATGATTTAAAGCGGTAATGCGTTAAAGCGGTTTATAATGAAATAAAAGCGGTGGGGTTTTCCCCACCGCTTTTGGTTTTTATTTGTCTCCTTTGATTTCGAGGAGTTTGACGCGTAATTGGTTTTCCATTGTGGCAAGTTCGTGTTCGGCCAAGCGACGTTTGTTACGACCTTCTTCTTGAATGCGAAGTGTTTCTTCTAAAGTTGAGACTAGGCTTTCTTGGGTCTTCTTTAACGTTTCGATGTCTACTAGACCACGTTCATTTTCTCTGGCCGTTTCGATTGTGTTCGTTTTTAAGAGCTCAGCATTTTTTAATAATAGCTCATTGGTCGTTTTGGATACTTGTTTTTGTGCTTCAACTGCTGAACGTTGTCTTAACAGTGTTAAAGCGATCGCCACTTGGTTTTTCCATAACGGAATCGCCGTAACAAGTGAGGATTGAATTTTTTCAACGAGCACTTGGTTGGTGTTCTGGATTAAACGAATTTGTGGTGCACTTTGAATCGTGATCTCACGACTTAATTTTAGATCGTGAAGCCGTTTATCTAAACGGTCCGCAAATTGGATCATATCGTTCACTTCTTGGAACTTCATTTGGTCGTTCGTCGCAGCAGCTTCCTCTTTCATTTTAGGAATGATTTGATTATGCAACTCTTCTAATTTTAGTTCCCCTGCTGCAATATAAATGTTTAAAGCATGAAAATATTCTTTGTTTGTTTCATATAATTGCTCAAGCATCGTCACGTCAGACAGCAGTAAGTTTTTGCTCCGGTCAAGCTTTACACTAATGCGATCAATTTGCGCACCTGTTTTTTGGTATTTCGAAAGGACCTCTTGTACCGACCCTGAGATCTTACCAAATACCTTACCGATTAATCCTTGCTTACCGCCCTTTAGTTCGTCCGGATTTACTTCATTTAACTTCTTCATTAATTCGGCAATAATTTCGCCAACTTCCCCAACATCCTTCTTCTGAACATGGTCAAGCATCGAGTGGGAAAACGACAGTAGTTTCGATTGAGCTTGGGTGCCGTATAAAATCATCGCTTGATGGTTTTTCGGATCAATTTGTTGAGCCAACTGATAGGCTTTTTGACGATTTTCTTCAGGGATAACATCAACAAGTCTTACCGGCTTGTCATCCTGCCCAGGTACCGTAGTTGGAACCATTACTTCCTCGGTATCGCCAAATGGATTGGCTAAAATATCGTCAAGACTACTATTTTTCATTACATTTTCACTCATAAGATTACCCTCCTAATGATTGTGACTATTTTTTCAAATTGTGCTTGGCAACGTCTATTTCAAAATTAAGATGATCAATGTCATCTGATAAGACATAATATAAATCCTGTTCAATGAGTTCCGTCAGTTCATTAAGTGTTCTCCTAGTCTCTGATAAGGAGTATTCCAGTTCATTATTTTTTGTCGGACTTGTAGATAAAAACGCATATTTCTCTGTTAATTCGAGAACTGAATCTAGATGAGAAAAATAAAACCGTTCCGCCTTGTAAAACCGCTTTGGCTCGCGTTTTGTTAGTTTGTATATTTTATTTGTAATCCGGTATGCCTCAATTCGCTGTTTTAAGGAAGAAATATGCCTTAATGAAAAGGTTACTTTATTAAGGCGGTTGATTTTCTTTTTCGCCTCTTGAAGATTTTTCTTTATATAGCGATACTCTTTTCGCGTCAGTTGGTTTCTTTTTAGGAAACGAGTAGTAGAGATTGCTCCGGTTATTCCATATGCAAGTCCGCCACCTAAAGCAGCTGCTCCAATTGAATACCATCCTAAATGAAAGCCAAACAAACTTGTCAGCAGCACCGTTCCTGTAACGGGTATTGCAACAAAGGATTTAATGATAAATTGAACAAACGGGTTCATCGTGCATCGACTCCTATACAATATATAAATGAAATCGGGTTACTGCCCGTTAAATAGCGAGATTCTCTTTTATTCATACGAATAAAGTAGTAATAAGTTTCATCATAGGTCGTGGAAAAATGCATTTGGACACATTTTCCAAAACGTATCATCTTAATTTTCTAATTATCACCGCTAAAATGCAAGTTTAAAATTTAGAGTAGCCCTTATATTTAACAATAATGGATTAGTCCCTCCATTTCCATTGACCTGAGAATGTAAATATTTCTAGGTCTTGAGACTGAGATTGGTGGAGAGGGGATAGGGAAGATGTTATAACAGTCAACATTTCTGGGCATACTTGATGCTAACTAATAAGGAACGAGGGAAAAGTATGCATGAATCATATGAAACAGAAGGAAATATCTTCAAAGGATTGATTTGGGGCACCGTTTTTAGCATACCACTTTGGATATCTATTCTTGGGTGGGTAAAGTTAATTATTGGAATAATTTAGTGGATTGGTGACTGTCACCAATCCACTAAATTTTACCTTTTACATGAATTCAACAAATGATAAGAATTCAACGATGATTTTTGCAGCTTGGTCTCGTTTCGTTGCTGCATTTGGGTTGAAGGTTTGTTCCGGTGTCCCACTCATGATGCCGGCTTGGATGATCAACTCGATGTCTTTTGGACCCCATCCCTTTAATGAGTTGGCATCTTTAAAATGACTTACATCTTTTGTCTTATCTAACTTAGCATCGTCGTAGCCAACATATTTCATCGCTCTAGAAATGATAATGGCGGCTTGAGCACGACTGATTGGTGCATCCGGTGCAAAGCTTCCATCTTGTTTACCTTGGATGATACCAGCTTGGTAGGCTGCTAAAATTTCAGCTTCAAAGGCAGACCCAGATATATCTTTAAATGGCAGCTTTTCTGTTCTCTCTGTTATTAAACCTAAGCTCTTAACTATAATTGATACATATTCGCCGCGGGTCATAACGGATCCAGGTGAGAATAACTCTTTCGTTTTACCTGCAATGAGCCCTTTTGCGGCTAATGTTTCAATATAGTTTTTAGCCCAGCTCTTACTTGTAATATCACTGAATGTTTTACTACCTTCTACGACAACATAGATGCTGTTTGTCTTAGTCCTAATAATCGCTACTCCATCCTTAAATACGGTTGGAACTGGTACAAAACCATTTTCGGTTAACTTCATAACCACTGCCTTGGATGGATTAACCTTACCATTAAATAGAATCGTTCTTTCCACATAACCAGTGAAACGGTTTACAAACTCTGTTTTTCCGTTGTAACGAACACCAACTTGGAAATCAACCCGATCGGATAGCGGCTTAAATCCTTCAGCTACTAGTTTCTCAATCGACTGAGTTGAAGGTCTAATCGAAACAAAGAATTCAACAGCAGTTTGACCCGTTGTACCTAATGCCGATTTTAAAGCCTCTAGGTCAACTTCCTTAACTGAAAGAGTATAAGAACCTAGGCTATTTTCAACTTCAATTACAGCTTTGTTATTTTTAGCAAATAAAGCTGTTATTACATTTGCCGGCAAAACAAATTCGGTTGCAGTCTCCTCTTGGAAAACTACTTTATGAATGTCCTTAGCATCTTTAATCGCCTCTAATACAGCTGCTTCATTTACTGTTGCTTTACCATCCTTTACAGTAACTGCTTTACCGCTGACAATGATTATATTGTCTTTTACTTCCGGCTTCGCAGGAGCTGGTGTTGTTGGTTGAGACGGCCCTTCCGGCGGATTAGGTTCAACTGGCGGAACCGTTGTCACTTTTTCCACAAGAATGAAAGTACCACCTTTTGCTCGAGATGCAAGGTCTACAGTCACTCGCTTATCAGGGGTAACGGTGTAGGTTTTACCGCTATAAACATCTGTTAAAACTTTACCGTTTGGATAATCAACGTTAAAGGTTACCTTTTTCGCTTCGGCTGCTGTATTTAGACCAATGTAAGCTGCTTCACCTTTGTATTCCCGTTTAGTGACGACAAATTGTTCAGCGTTTCCTCCAGCGATTTTCGTGCGTGTACCTTTTGCGAATACTTTTGAAAAGCCTTCACGAATATTTAGTAGTTTTGTGTAGTGATCATGTAAGGCAACTGTTGTTGCATCCCCATTCGCCAATTTATCCCATGGCATATCACTTCGATTTTGACCGAATTTAGTTACCTTATCGCCATCGCGCTCCCAGCTGGATTTACCTGAGTTTCCAAGTTCTTCACCATAGTAAATAACTGGCTGGCCTTTTGCTGTGATTTGCAATGCTGCAGCAACCATTAGTTTGCCAACATCACCGCCAACATATTCGCTTAGGAATCCGTCTTGGTCATGGCTGCTCAGGAATTGACCAAGCATGCTTGTGTTATCCATTCTAGCATTTCTATCTTGTAAATATGCTTCAACGCTATCGATGTTTCCATTAACAAAGTCACGAGCTTTTTCTTTAAAATCAAAGTCTAAGAGTGAGTCCATTTGGCCCGTTTTTAAATAACCACCGTCATTGTTGATGCCTGCACCCCAATATTCTCCAATTAACTTGAAGTCTGGGTCAATGGTTGTTAATGCGTTCTTAAAGGCTTTCCAAGTGGTCTCTTCAACATGCTTGACTGTATCCACACGGAAGAAGTCAATCGTTTCACCTTTGTCCGTGCGCGCTTTTTCTAACCAAGCCGTTTGCCATTCAATGATTTTCGCACGAACAGCAGGGTCCTCTGTTTTAAAGTCTGGTAGACCATCTAATTCACCGCGAACAGTTGGGTCTTCCATTTCGGTACGAAGCATGCCGTCAAAAACAGCGCGTTCTTCATCCGTTGGCAGGTTCGACTCATTTTGCCAGCTAGGTAAAATTTGATTCATCCCATAACCAGCATGGTTGAGGACAACGTCAACCATAATTTTGATGCCTCTTGCGTGGGCTTTATCAATGAGCTCTTTAAAGGTTTCAATATCACCAAAATGTTCTTCTAATTTGGTAAAATCCTTCGCCCAGTAGCCATGATAGCCGTACTGTTTCGCTGCAAGACCTTCAGTTGTTTTAAAATCAACACCTTTGTTAAAGTCAATATTATCTACGATAGGTGAAATCCAAATAGTGTTGATACCAAGCTGATCTAAATAATCTAATTTTTCTATAATCCCGCGGAAGTCTCCACCGTGGTAAGCTTCCGGGTGAGTTGGGTCGTAACCGACTCCGTTATTTGTTTTATCACCGTCAAAGAAACGGTCAGTTAACATGAAGTAAATACGCGCTTCATCCCAATCAAAGTTAAGCTTGCCTTGGTATGTTTTTGCTGCAATTTCAATGGTAACGGTTTGCGTATGTTTATTACCAAATTCATCAATCACCGTTACAACTAACTCTTTCATACCTGCTGATACGGTATCTTTTGCCGAGATTGTCGCTTTTCCTAACGCTGGGTCAATCAGTAACTTGGCACTGCCACCGATGGATGTTAAATCAACGTACAGTTCCTTGAAAGCCACATTTTCTTGGGCTTTTGCTTCTACCGTTAAGACGGCATTTTCATCGTGATTGATTTTACCCGGAGCAATCGAAGCTGTTATATCGACCTTTGGCACCGTGTAGATAATCGTTGACTTACCGTCTACCGTATTTTTCGGATCGGTTACTTCTGTTGTTTGGCCGTCCTTAGTCACAAGGAAGCTATACTCATATGTGCCAGGCTCTAGGTTCGTTTTTGTAAACGTGAAGTATTCATTTTGTGGTTCGTAAATCATTGGATACTCTTGACCATCGATTTTCACCTTAACGGAATCAAGGGTATGCATTTGGTCAACCTGGTATAACACTTCATCACGGTAGAAGAAGCTTGCATTTCCGTCTGCTAAAACTGGCCCCTTCACCGTAGGAATAACCGTTTGACCAGGAACACCTGTCACGACCGTTACCTTTGTAACAATTTCTTCACGGTCGATTTTCACGTTATGATCATCGCTATCTGGAGAAATTTTTGCTGTATCCCAGTTAGTACCTTTACGGATGAGGAAACCAATGGACTCTGTCGTTGGTGCAATCGCAATATTCGCAATCGCTGTATCACCATTGAACTCCGTGAAATCAATTTGGTCGTTTTGAACACCGGTATTCCAAACCCACACGTTCCAGTCGGTAAAATTCTTATCCGGTCTAACGTATTTCAGGCGGACATATCGTTGAACATTTTGTTTTACCGTCACTACGTATGAAGCTTTTGCTGAGCCTGCCTCTGCTGTGATTGTAACCGTACCCGGCTTAATCCCCGTTACTTTTCCTGTTCCATCAACCATTGCCTTTGTTTGGTCAGAAGAGGTCCATGTTACCTTCGTGCCTAACATTTCTTGATCGAATTGGTCTTTTACCAGTGCGGTCAGCTGGGTTGAATACGTTTCATAAACCGTCTTGTCACCTTTTACTTCAATCGTTGTTGGCACCAGTTGGTCAACCGTAACATCGATGGTCTTTTTAATACTTCCGACCTTCGCTGTAATGGTAGCACTTCCGTTAGCGATCGCGGTTACTTTACCGTTTGATACGGTTGCAACAGAATCATCGGAGGATAACCATTCGATTGCTTGCCCTGCCATGATGCGACCTTTTTGGTCCTTTACGGTAGCCATAATCAATTTTGTTGAACCAGGATTGATGGCAAACTGCTCGATATTCGTTTCAATGGTTGTCACTACAGGTGTATATGCTGCTTCTGCTTCATCGTACAGAACCATCATCGATAGTGGCGCCACGGTTACTTTGTTACCTGTAATCGTACGAATGGTTTCAGTTCCAGCTGTTTTATCGTCAACCACTACCTTCCAGTCTTTGCTGGCTGATAAGGTAACTTCCTTTGCTGCATTATTTCCATTGTAGATGACCGTGATATTTTTCCAAGTATCGTTGTTGGCAAAATTCTTTAATTCAAAGGCGACGATATTGTCATTTGCTTTGACAACCTGCAAGTTTTGCTCAATGGCTTGCTTTGTGTTCATTTTGAAGGCTGGGTGAGCTTTTCTTAATTCGATTAAGCCTTGGTAGTAATCAAATACCGGCTTATATTGATCCTTTAATTCCCAACGGATTTGGTTGATGCTGTCAGGACTCTTGTAACTATTGTGGTTGCCGTACTTACTTCTTAAAAATTCTTCCCCTGCATGGATGAACGGAATGCCTTGTGAAGTAAGAACGATACCGTTAGCTAGCAAGCTGCGTTTTACATGCTCATTATCAAGCGGATTCTCTTCTGTGATAATCGCATGTGGATTTGTTGTAATATCAACACCTGCAACCTTCATGATTTTATCCCAGAGGTTTAAGTTATCATGTGCCGTTACATAGTTAATACTTTCGGATGGGCGGTTTGTGAAATCGGTAATCGCACCTTTAACACCAGTTAGGATGTCGTTTTCTTTACCCGATGAGCCAGTAGCAAATCCAGTGCTTGCATCATCACTGCCACCTTTAATCGCACCGCGAAGGTTATCGTTGAAAACGGCATAGCCTTGATCTTTCTGTGTCCCTTTAAAGTTTTGGAACGCAGGGTCTAGGCTTGTTGAACCACCAGTCCAAGGTTCTCCATAGATTAAGATTGTTGGATCGACTTGTTCCTTTAATTCCTTTGTTAATTCCTGCATCGTTTGTCGATCGATTAACCCCATTAGGTCAAAACGGAATCCGTCAACACCGTATTCAGTAGCCCAGTATTTAACGGAGTCTTTAATATACTTGCGAACCATCGGTCTTTCCGAAGCTACCTCGTTACCAGTCCCTGATCCGTTGGTGATCCTTCCTGCATCATCGGTACGGTAGAAATAGCCTGGAATAATTTTATCGAAAGGTGAGCCACCAGAAAGCTGAGTGCTTTCAGGAATATACGTATGGTTATAAACTACGTCCATGACGACACGGATACCGGCGTCATGCATCGCTTGAACCATTTCTTTAAATTCGGTTACCCTCGCATTTGGATTGTGCGGGTCGGTTGAGTAAGAACCTTCCGGAACGTTAAAGTGAATCGGGTCATATCCCCAGTTAAATTTTGGATCAGTTGAATGGGGATCATCAACCGTTAATTCATTAACAGAACCAAAGTCATAAACTGGTAAAAGATGAACATGGGTAATACCAAGCTCTTTTAGGGAATCCACTCCTGTTTTCACACCATTCGGTCCAGTTGTATTTTTTTCCGTAAACGCTTTGTACTTCCCTTTGTTGACTAGACCTGAGTTTTCTGCAATCGAGAAATCTCTCACATGTAATTCGTAAAGAATGGCGTCAGTTGGTGAAACCAACGTTGGCTTTGCTGTTGGATTAAAGTTAACCGGGTCTGTGCTGTTTAAGTCAATAATGGCACTTCTTTGCCCATTTGGAGAGGTTGAACGAGCATATGGGTCAACCGCATAGTTCGTTGTACCGTCAGCAAATGACACCTTATAGAGGTAAAATTTATTTTTTAAATTGTCTTGTACGGATAGCGACCAAATGCCGTTGTCAGAACGGGTCATCGGTGCCTCCATTCCGCCGCTATTATCACGGACGAATGGTCCTTCGTAAGTTCCTTCGTTTTCATAGATGGATAGACTTACTTCCGTAGCTGTTGGTGCCCAAAGCTTAAATGTCGTTTGCGCCGGTGAGTAGGTGTAACCCAAATCGGTTCCATCATAGTAGAAGGAATCGTCATTTAAGACATTTCTCATGGTCACGATTTTACTAGCAAAACCTGTTGCTTGAACCTCATAAAGCTTGCGAACGTCGATTTGTGTAGGGTCTTGGATGGATAGCTTTACTTTATTGCTTGCTAGTTTCGTAGTCGTTGTCGCCATTTCTTGATGCGTTTGAACATCGATTAATTTGAATATCACACCATCGCTCAACTCTTGGTTTACTCTCACATTGATATCTGTCTTTGAATCCATTAAGGCAGCTTGGATGGATGGTGAAATATCAGGTTTTGACTTGTAAACCTCCTGGACATCTTGAACAATCCACACTTCAATGGAGTTTCCTTCTGTGATGGTAATTTTTCGATTCATTTCTTGGGTAGACCAATTTCCTGGCCTTGTAATTAGGTTAATTTCATTTGATGCGAACTGTAAGGTTGCTTTTGCATAACCGTCTTCAGTTGTTTCAGTAAACGGATACGCGGCTCCCTCCTTGTCTTTTTCCCATATCCACATATCCCAGTTTGCTTGTTTACCATCTAAACGATAGTAGTTAATCGTGTAAGTAAACAGACTATTGAGGATGTTGATTGATTTTTCAGCCGATTTGCCATCATGAGTAGCAATGACCGTAACGGTGTCATCTGTTTGTACCTGATACGATGGGGCAATCGTTAATTGATTGTTATGAAGGGTGATTCCTTCCCTCGCATCCTTCAGGCTCCATACTGGAGAGATGGCTGTTTGCTCCCCATCGATGTTCATTAAGTTTGCCGTTAGGGTAATAGAGTTTCCTTTTTCCACATCGTTTGGTGCTATGACGATAATACCAGGTACATATAGTGCTGAGTTTCCATCTTCTTGCTTCGGATTCCCCGGGTCGGTAATCCAGCCGTTATCGCCGACGATGAATTTGTACTGGTATCTTCCAGGAGCTAACGGAAGGCTGAGCTGCCAAATTCCTTTGTCGTTTTTCACCATTTCAACTGCTTGATCAGCCCAACTTGTAAAGGTACCAGCAACACGAACGCGATCAGCCTTACCCCCGTATTGGAAGGTTACTGTGTTTGTTGCCTTATCGATAATAGGGCTTTCTGCAATGGGGTTTGGTTCCCCAATATGAAACGTGGAGTTTCCGCCAACTTGAGGATACGGATTTAGCGGGTCGGTAATATTTTCGTTCCAATTCCGGTTGTTTAAGAGAAACTTATATTGATGTTCCCCTTCAGCTAAATGGGTAAGTGTCGCAGTGAATACCCCGTTATTTAGAATCATTTCGGTCGCTTCATCTGGGCTCCAACCGTTAAATGATCCAACCACAAATACTTTTGATTCGCCCTTACTAACGTAATTAAATGTTACGCTATCTTGGTTGATAATCGGGCTTCGCACGGTGTCTTCTGCGTTTGCGATTGGCGTTATTCCTGAGAACAGTTGCATAACTAGCGCGAAGATTAAGATAATAGAAAACGCTCTCATTTTTGATTTCTTCAAAGGTTCACTCCTCCTTCTTTCTTGGTCTTATATGTGCAAACGGTTGCAACGTTTGGTAAAAAAATTTGATTTCACTGTTGAGGGGGTATAACAACAGTGTACCTTTATTATGCAACCGTTTTCACAAAAACTACTAATCTAAAGATATCATTTTAAAAATTGAATATCAATATAGAAAATTGCGATGACTTTGTGGCTAAATTGTGAAAAAGTTCGATAATTGCATGCTTTGGTTCGATATCTTCATAATTTGGTTCGATATCTATTAAAAAAGGTTCGATTTCTCCATGAATTGGTTCGATTTACGCAAAAAACACCAGCAATCGTTAAGAAGCTTTAGCCCATTTACGATTGATGATGTTTTTTTGTCATTTTGTAAAATATAAAGAGAGCGATGCTAGCTCCTAAGGTATCGAAGAGGACGTCTTTGAAGGCAGGGGTTCTATCGGGGACAAGGGATTGATGCCACTCATCGAAGCAGGCGTATAGGAAGGTTAACCCTAATGCCCATACATAGCTATATTGACGAGGCTGGAAACACTGGTAAATAAATAGGCCCAAGATACCAAAGACGAGGATATGGGCACTTTTTCGAAAAAACATATTGAGATGTTTGACTAGTTCCTGCCTCTCCGGCTGCATAACTATAGGTAGTTCCGTTTCCGGTTTCGTCATTTTCCTTTGAATATTTTCAGTTGTTTCAATTGTTTTTCGAATCGCCGTTGAGGTACTTTCTCCAGTAAAATATTGATGTTCCGTCATAAAGTAAATTATCATGATCCAAAGTACCGTTAGGCATACCCACCACTTTTTCTTCATCTAGTAAAAATCTCCTTTTTCAATCTGCTAACGTTATACTTTTTTAGTTCAATATACCTAATACTAATATATTTTAAATAGATATAAATATCCATGAAAACATATTCTAGTTCACAACAACATAAACATACTTATAGCATTAATAGAATCATTTAAGAATAAATTTTGGTTAACAACTAATCTATCTTAAGTTATTAAATAAATTTTTAATAAGGGTGATTATCTGATGAGCCGTTTAGTTTTTTTCATTTGTTTGGTTTTTTTAGTCTTTTGTTTAACAGAAACAAACCCTACCCGTAGTGAATATGTAAACTGGTTAAATGAAAGGGCACTGAACGAGAGCAGTAATTTTCTGGAAAAGGGTGTTATTTCTTTAGTTGGGGAAACCTATTTTGATGCCACTACTTCTCGGCGGGATTTTTATCTGTTCTCTATTTATACAACTGATTTTAGTGGAATTGGTAAAGAAAAAATGCAATCCCTTGGGATCTTTAATCAATTTATCCCGCTATCCCAATCAAAATAAAAAAACTTAAGGGGATGATCCTTAAGTTTTTTTATTTTGCTATTTTTCGCAACCTTACTGCGAAAAAAGCTTTAATGGCGTCCATTTTAGGGAGGATGTATGCCATTAGGAGGATTACGGCGGCTAATATAAAGTATGTCCAAAATGCTTGTCTGCTTGGGTAGAAGTACAAGTTTTTAAAATTTTTGTGGCTATGTTAAAGGACAATATTTAATTATCATCTGTTGATTGGAGCGAAGCGACGAGGAGGCTCACCGGATGCCCCGTGGAAAGCAAGTGCCCGCAGCGGAAATCAACAGTCAAATGTAACATAGCCAATTTTTTAAAAATGACCCTGTCCGTTTTACCTTGCTCGTTTGTATATATAAGACGAAGGGAGGTGAAGAGAACATGGCACAAAGTGCAGTAGTAGATTCCAATTTACGTTTGGTGTACGAAGTTGGTGTTAATGAAAAAGGAGAACCGGTTTACAAAGGAAAAATGTATAGCAACCTAAAGAGCGATGCTGCCGTTGACAATGTCTACCAAGCGGTACAAGCCATCGCATCATTATGCAGCTTTCCCCTTTACAACGTAGAACGTACCGACAAGCTGGATATCATCGCTTAATCACCATTTCAAGGTGAAAATTCAAAGTAAAGGAGGTGATTTGATATGGCAAGAACGTTAGAGCTTCAGTTTGGCACGTTAACGGGAGGTTCAACTCGCATTACCATCGAATCCCCAATTGAACCAGTTGAGCCGGCTAAGGTGAAGGCAGCAATGAACAGCATTATTGCTGCAGATATTTTTACTTCTCCTTCTGGAAACCTTGTTTCCATCAAGGGTGCCCGTTTAGTTGAGCGAAATGTTACGGATTATGAAATTCTCTAAGCTTGGTAGGGACCGGGTTCCGTTCATGGATCCGGTCCTTTTTAAGGCTATTTTCGAAAGGAGGTCATTTTCGTGGAACAACTTGTCCCCTTGATTAGCGAGGTCGGATTTCCGATTGTTGTCACCCTATACTTGCTTTACCGTATTGAATCGAAGCTTGATTTGGTAGTACAATCCATCCAAAGCCTGCCGGAGCGATTAAAGGAGAAAGTATAAGCACAAAAAGAGCTATTTCCATTTGGGAAATAGCTCTTTTTAAACCTCATATGATTTGAGTGGACTTTGCCTAAGAAGTCCCTAGGTGTAGCTATTTTAAACTTTCAAGCATTCTAACAGCGATCACAGCAGCCATTTCACGAGTGACGTTTTGTTTTGGACGGAAGAATCCTTTGTCACCGTTGATAACACCTTTTTCTTGTAAAATTTTAATAAAAGGTAAAGCTTCTGTGCTAATCTTGGCTTCGTCATGGAAAGCCGCTCCAGTAGCACTCCCTGCTTGTAGCTTATAAGCACGGCCAAGCATAAGCGCCATCTGTTCTCTTGTAATAAATGCTCCAGGCTTAAAGCTATCTGGTGTAGCGCCCTTTACAATTCCTAGCTCAACGGCTTTCGCAATATAGCCAAAGGCCCAATGATCTTCGGTAACATCCTTGAATTGGGAAGTTTTACTTGAGGCTGCCGGTTTTTCACCAAGCATTTCCAAAATGATTTTCGTAAATTGTGCTCTGGTCATCGCTTGCGCTGGGGCAAATTCCGGCGCACTGTTAACTCCTGACATTAAGCCCAACTCTTGTGCTTTATAAACGCTCTCATTCGCATACGCAGAAATTTTAAAATCATCGACATAAACTTGCTTTACATATAAATTAGAAACGATGGTAAAGGTGCTAAAGCGGTCTACCCAGAGCGTGATGGTAACTGGTTTGCCGTCTTTGTCCTTCTGGATTTCTCCTTTTACAAACTCCACTGTGCCGTCGCTATGCTGGATGAACACGCCTAGCGAAGATACATCTTTTCCATTTGAATCTAGCGGTAGAGTAACCTTTGTACGACCGCTAAAGTTTGTCTTAATTTCGGTTGATTGGCCTGCCACTTGACCATGGCGGACATTTTCAGTGATTAGTTTTTTCGTCATTTCAAGTTTAGTAGAATCAGATTGTAAAAATAGGTCTACCTTTACATCACTTTTGAGTGATTTAAGAATATCAACCGTTAGTTCCATTTGCCCCTTTACACTGTTAATGATGAGGTAGAGGTTTTGCGCTACGAGTTGGGAAATGGTATCCCCTGACATCGTAAAGCTAATCGTGTCGGCTTCTTTTCCTGAACCGTTTACTCTGATTTCAACTGCCTTCGATTTACTTTTAACGGCTTGCTCGATCGTTTTCTTGGCATTTTCACCATTAAAACTGATCGTTTCTTGGGTCTTTCCATCCGGCGTAGCTGACTGTTTTCGTTCAACCATCGCTGGCATGATCGGTACTTCTTGTACAGGCGGGGCTATAACCGTTCCTGGATCGATAGGCGGTGGCGGAGGTGGTGTTGTTCCACCGATATCAATTCGTGCGTTCCCCTTGCCGTGAGCAACATTAACGCCAGGCTTCGAGATTTGCACAAATAATGACTTGGTAATCGAAACATCTGTTAGACCATTTTTCTTTGCCTTCAGCTTAAAGGTAAACAGCGTGCCATCGCCGGAAAAATAAGCGGTGTTTTCATTTTTATAAATACTTAACCCAAAATGAACTGTACCGTTTCCGACCGTATTAACCGGCATTTCATAGGAGCCGGATTTCAGTGACTTTATGTATTCACCTAATTCATTCTTGTCGGTGACAGTGTCCCAAGCTGATGAATCAAAATCGAGTTTCACTTCGAAGGATGAGAGATTGTTAGATGGGGCAACGAAGTTTTTAAGATTAACAGAGAAAGTGACTTCTTCCCCCATCGCTGGAGTCGCTTTACTTCCAACCACCTGAACCATAGGGGCCTCCGCGGCAAAGGCTTGAACCGGCACAACCGCAAACAACAACACAGTAGCAAGCAACAAATACATATATCGATAAATTTTCATTTTTTCCTCCGTTTTCATACGAGTTTACCATAACGGTGACAGGCACCATCATCCTAGTTTTTGGTAGTTCGTGACTGGTGAACTCGGGGGAGAGGTTGTCACCAGTCACGTCTTACTAATTAATTTGACGTTTTAGGGATGGGAATAGTTGCATAATTGTTTAAAATATTTTCATTGTAAGAATCGTAGTTAGCTGTAATATAACTTAAGTCCAAAATATCAATCGTGCCATCTTGATTGATATCGCCCATTTCGGCTGTGGCATTTGTTGCCCCAAAGTATCTTGATAGAATCGCAAGGTCTAAAATATTGATGACGTTATCATTATTGATATTTCCAGCCAACATTACTGCACCCCATTTTACGGAGACGTCGTCTGGCGAATAAATACCGTCGTTTTCGCTAATCAGCTGAAGTCCTGTCATAATCCCTGGTAAATGGCCTGGGACGAATAAACGAACCGTGAAGGTTTGATCGGCCGGCAGTCCCTCAATCGTAAAGGAACCATCAGCGTGTACTATTCCTTCAATGGTATGACCTCCGCTATAATGGTTTGTCTCCGCAAACCAATAACCGCCCCAAGATGCATATACTTTAATGCCCTTTTGGCTGAAATCAGTTCCATCCTGGTAGACTTCTGGGAAAAAGCTATTGACATGCCCAATAATCTTTTGATTCGGTGCGTGGAGCACAACTTCGCCATTTACGGCAAATGATGTCCTATGCTGGACTTGACCTGTTTTATCTAAGCTGACAACATTGTTGTCCGTCACCATGATCGTATGGGTTAGGTTTACCTTTTTAATATTGGTAGTAGCCTTAAATTTCAGTTTCATGTAGGGAATGTCTCCGTCCACCCCAGCCACTTCTCCTTTTAAGGCGAGAGCCACTTTATAGGAGTGCATCAATGACGGCTCCTCATCATCACCTGGGAATGGCCCAGGACCAGGTGGTGGTCCAATGATGCCTGGGAACGGAATCCCGATATCTTCACCTGATCCCAGATCCTTTTCAATAATCGTGACATCGCCATAGGCCTTGATTTCCTCGGTTGCTTCGGCGCCTAAAAACTCCATTGTGTTTTCGTCATACATGAATCCTAAGTCACCGCCGATGAATTTTTTCACATAGCGGGCATCGACCGTAACAGCAAATTCCTCACCAAGTTTAATATCCTTGTTAGGACCTGTGATATATTGCGTTGGTGAGCCGACGTGCAGCTGTAGATAAGATGGATTATGCGGACGCTCGCTATAGTTATGGGCTGGTGTCGTTGCTTCAACAGCAATTCGATTATGACCTGGATCGACTTTAATTTCTCCTTCAAATGTTCCATCCGGATTTGCGTAGAAGAAACCCGAATCATTTGTTCCTGCGAGATCGCCACCATTAGAACGGTCATCGACAATATAGCGAACACTATAGTCGATTTTCACAAGCTCGCCTCGACCCATACTCGGATACATTCCTTCAACACGGCCGGAGATTTTGTAGGTCTTTGATTCAGCGATAAAGTCAGAGGCCTTAATGATCACGTTCGGCTTTTCACGCTCGATAAACAGATCCGATTCAATCCATTTTACAAAAGGTGGTGCTAAAATATTATCTGGAATCTTGGCAAATCCTACTAACGCTATCACATACTTACCATCAGGTGCATCCATTCGTTCCGGTGACCACCATGGTTGAAAGGTGCCATCCCACTCTACCGTATATTCGCCAGCCTCCAATGCCGGATGTTCCGCATCAGCAACATAACCAAAAGCTGCGCCCAGATACCCTCCAGTCACGGTGTCATAAAGCTCCGCAATGACGACTTCCGCTTTGTTGTATAGGCCGAACTTGACTGGTAGCGTATCACGGTTTCCATCACCATTTGGCGAGAAATGCGCATAGTTAATCTCGGCCTTTGAAAAGTCGTCGCCTCTGTTAACAGCACCGACAAAGCTAACGAATGGCAAATGGATTTCTTCCCCTGTTTCCACATTGGTTAAGTAAATATAGCCTTGATATTCACCAGCTGGTGTTGCGGCCGGAACAAGGATGGATACGTCAAACGATGTGGTTTGGTTGGCAGAGAGTTGAACTGTTTCCGGTACGGATAGCGTCACATTATTGGTTTGCTCAGGTGCTGTCAATTGATAGTGGACGCGGTACGTCTGATCTTTGCCTGCTACATCTTTTAATAAAATCGACTTCGTCTTGGACACTGCCTCGGTTTCGCTCGGAGAAATTTCGCCGAAACGAACATTTCCGGTGTAATAGTCTGTGCTGTCTAGATGTCCATCACGATTTCCGTCTGCTTTGGTTTGGTCCAATACCATGGCTAAGGCGTTGGTGTTTAAGGCTTTCATGCCTTGAACACGTCCAGCCCCTTGGTCAAACACCGTGTATTTTGGTGTTTCAAGAATTTTTGTTGTATTCATGAGTGCTGCTTTAATATCAAAATGCGAGTAGTTCGGATTTTTTTGCTTTAGTAGAACTGCCAGACCCGCTACATGTGGTGCCGCCATGCTGGTTCCATCCATCGTTTGATAGGCTTCCGTATAATCACCACCATAAGTAGCAATGGAGGAACGAATATTCGCTCCAGGTGCGACAACATCTGGTTTAATATTTAAGTTGTTAGATGGACCTCTGGAACTAAAGCTAGTAATCTCATCGCCTTGGGACACAACGGATTCGAAAGTACCAAAATCAAGCATAAATTCATCATCCGGGTACGTTTGCGCTACTTTTAACAGCACCTTGCCCGCTTCCTCGCTCATGCTGTAGGTTGGGATGTAATCGCCTGCACCAAGATAGAAGTTGATTGGCCCTTTGTATTGACTATCTTTGTCAAAAATAAAGGCCGCAATCGCACCAGCTTTTTTAGCATTATTGATTTTTTCAATAAACGTCACATCACCACGAGTGATTAGAACTGCTTTGCCTTTGACATTACTCTTGTAGTCGCTGTTCGTTCCTTCTCCAACATAGACAAGCGGGACTCTTGACCAGTTTTTCGCATAGCCTTCTGGGCCATCAGCTTGGTTCCAAGCCATTACCTTGATTGGAAAGGTAGATTTAATTTTCGTAGATTCATTGACTTCTTCATTTGTTGTTTGAACCGTTGACGACTGGTCAGGTCTGGTTTCAATGTTCGATCCCTTCGCTATTGGTGACTGGTCAGTTTTAACAGTTGCTGAATTTACATTCTGCCAGTTTGCCGGGTCTCGATAGTAGAGATCCACACTCCCTGTAAAACGAGTGTTTGCTAGTGTCGACGCCCCAACTGAAATCGCCATATCAGAGGAAGCTGGTGAACCAACGGAATAACGGCCACGGACTCCTTCATTCCCGTTTGATAAGACGACGGTTACTCCATTAAGGATCGCGTTATTGACGGCAATCGCCGATGGCGAATACGGGTTGTGCTCCTGCCCGTTTCCTAAGGAGAGATTAATGACATCCATATCGTCCTCGACGGATTTTTCAATTCCGGCAATGACATCCGAGTCATAACCTGAACCGCCAGGACCAAGTACCCGGTATGCATATAGGTCCGCTTTTGGAGCAACCCCTCGTACACCATGGCCTGAAACGTTTCTACCTAGGATGGTTCCGGCGACGTGGGTACCGTGAGTCGTTTCATTTAACTGACCATCCGGTTTTGTTTCGTACGGGTCAGAGTCCATATCGACTAAATCATAGCCACCCTTAAAGGCATCTTTTAAATCAGGATGAAGATAATCTACACCTGTGTCAATGACACCCACCTTCATTCCTTCACCTTTGAAACCGGCTTCATTCATCTCCCATCCACCGATGACAGGAACACCATCAGAAGCATCTTCCGAATAAATCGGGGTTGCTGTAACAATACCGTCTTCATAAATCGCTTTAACGTTAGGGTTTTCCGCTAGTTCCGTAATCTTATTACCAGGTATTGTCATCGCCATACCGTTCAGAACACGGTCGTATGTATGCTCTATGATGACGTCCATTCCTTGTTTCGTTAAGCCTTGAATAAAGTTCGTTTGAGTTGCTTGGATTGTCTTAGCCTTTTGTTTGGAAATATCACCCACTAGCTCGACAATCACATTAACTGGATTCGAGGTTTTCGTGTTTATCGTTTCCTCGATGTAAACCTTTTCCTGCCGGGCTAACTGTTTTAATTGGTTCAGCTTTAGCGTATTAACGGCTTGGATTTGATCCCATTGTGATGGTGTTTGTGGCAGTGGCTGTGTGGCCGCAAGCACATTCACCGGGGTTATCAGCAACACCGATAGCGCACCAGCTAAAACACGATTCATCTGCTTTTTCAATCGATTTCCCCGCTTTCTATTTTTTGTGCAACTCCTCTTTCACCCCTGACCCCCTTCTAGTTATTTAGTACTGCATTTTTCATTCTCTTCAAAATGGGTAAAACTGTCAATATTATCATAGAATCATAACTTTTAATCACTTGCAGTAAAACGTCTAAATTAAATCAACCGTTATAAGAGTTATCCTTTCTCTTTTACACTATATAACCATAGTAAAATAGCTATTTTTCCCGAATGCCGTCGAAAAATATATCTTGCATAATTAGTAATATTTGGTAATTGCGGATTGTCCAGATGATTCTTCTTTCTTGGAATATGGAGTATCCACTAATTTATATGAATGGTATAATTGACTGTATATTACAAAAATTGTAGGGGGAGTATGTTTGAAAAAGTGGATTGCTTGGGCTGGAATGATAGGATTGCTGCTCTTACCAACAAGGGAATTTCAGTCGGTTTCTGCAGCTGGCTTAGACTATTGGGATATCATTGAGGAAACGGAACCAAATGATGATTTCGAACAGGCAAATGAACTGCCAATTGGAACGGTAGTGTCGGGAACATTTAAGGAAGAAGACGTTGATATTTTTAAAGTAACCGTTTCAAAGAGTGACAAATTTGTCGTTCTTGGTCACGAACAGGATGACCAAAATCTACTTTTTATTCTATTTAACGAAAATGAAGACCAAGTGGAACCAAGCGAATGTGCTCAGAGTGACAACGGCGCCACGAAAGTATGTATATACGATATCCCCCAAGGTACCTATTATATTGGAACGATTGATGGAGAAAATCTAGCTACTGGGGAACCATATATTCTACTTACTAGTATGCTGGCTGATTTCAATTTAGATGAGGTGGACGAAGGAATCGGCGAAGAAGGAATGCACGTAAAAGGAGGTATCGAGCTTGACACTACTGCACCTGATGCTCCGATTGTAAATCCCGTCGATGATAACGATAAAGTTATTACAGGTACGGCGGAGCCTGGCTCATATGTACACCTGAAGTTGAACGGCGAAGAAATGGATTTGGAGACAATCGCTGAAAATGATGAGCATTTTTCAATAAAGATTGATCCACAGGTTGCTGGAACGAAGATTGAGGTTTGGGTTAGTGATGAATCCGGAAATCAAAGTAAAGATACAAAAACGATTGTCCTTGATAAAACTCCCCCTAAATCACTAGTTGTAAGCACGATTACCTCAAGTACGAAAACGATAACTGGTAAAACGGAAGCAAAAGCTCTTGTCGAGGTAAAGGTAGGAACCAAGGTATTTGGGAAAACCACTGCTGATAGTAAGGGCAATTTTAAAATAACCATCAAGAATCAGAAAAAAGGCACTAAACTTACGGTTGTGGCAACTGATAAGGCAAAAAATAAGAAAACCGTTACTTTGACAGTTAAGTAGTGTTTATGGGCCCCTTTCAACTCGGAAAGGGGCTGTTGTTTTGAGCTGAAGCTTGCCCACGATTAATAATCCCATTTCACCACTCGGTACAGACTTTCCATTACTGCTAAAGCCTCTGCCTCTTTCCCCTTTGGGATTGGGATAAAAAATAAACTAATTTGTTTCGTATCACCGAAACCAAATTCAATTTGAAACAAAAGACTTTCTTGGTAAACTTCCAATCTTTGAAACTGGGCAAGACGGTTCCAAGCTATAAAAATAATATCCCCAATTAACACGCCATCAGTGCAAATGTACACTTCGGTTGCTTGTGGCAGTGTTTTTCGGTACGACTTCAACGCACTTCCCTTCGGTTGGACGGAAGCAATTTGGTTAGGTTCATAAGTCCAATGGGCGAGAAATTCCTTTGTTCCATCATCAATCACTTTTTTGACGGCTATGGTTTTTTTCCGATCAAGCCATCTGATTAGATAATAGGTGAGTAGCCCTAGCAAAAACGTTCCTGCAAGAACATAAAGGACAATATCCATTCCTACACCTCCATTTCGATTAAACCCAATTAATCTATTACTATGATTATGAGAGTCTGCCTTATTCAAGACTTTGCTGGAAAAGATTTTTACGGACAACATACTATTTTCCTATTTATGAATATATTGCAATGATAAATTTCAGAATTTTCATAAACTTCATGAGGTGAGTGTATTGAAGAAAAAGGCTCTTTTCACGGTTCCAATCAGTATATTACTCATTGCTGCTATTGTGGTCTCGTTTTTTCTAATGAGTATAAAGCCTGATACATCGAAGATACAGCAGGCCCATAAGCTGCATGAATATACAAAACCATCGGTTGTACGGATTTTGGATTACGCTTATGTGGACTGGGAATATTCCGGAACGAATGCAGATGTCGATGAATATTTAAAATCGAAAGGATACCAGTCAGTTGTATTAGGTTCTGGCTCCGGAGCGATTATTAGCTCTGATGGTTATATCGTTACCAATGCCCATGTTGTCCAATATAACCTAATGGAGGATGTTGCTATTGCCACAGCCTCACTGGAACTAATGGCCACTGAAGTTTCAAGGATTTATGGCTATACTTTTGAAGCAACCTGGGACTATATGCTCGATTATGTACGGTATGCGAAAGTTGAGAAGGGACTTAAGGTTTGGCTCCCAGGTGGGGACAAATTTAGTGGTGAAATCAAGAGTGCTGGTGAGTCGATTGGAAAGGATGAAGGAAAGGACGTTGCTGTCATCAAGATTGAAGGCCGTAATCATCCAACATTGGCTCTAGGCGATTCCGATAAAATTCAAAACCAGGAAAGCATTTGGGTTGCCGGTTACCCAGCTGCTGCTGAGTCAGATATATTATCAGCAGATTCCATCCTCGTTTCCACAATGAATGATGGTAAAATTTCTGCCACCTCCAAGAAAACTGAACACGGAAGCCCTGTCATTCAAATTAATGCCGCTGCCACCCATGGTAATAGTGGTGGTCCGGTAATTAATGAAAAGGGTGAAATTATCGGCTTACTGACTTTTAGAGGTGATACGGTAAACGGCCAAGAGGTGCAAGGGTTTAATTTTGCGGTGCCAGTCAATACCGTGCATGAGTTTGTCGCCCAATCGGGGGCGAGCAAGAAAAAAAGTGACACGGATACGCTTTATAAGGAAGGACTCACTTTATTCTGGGGTGGCTATTACAAAAATGCCTTGGATAAATTTGAGGCCGTACAAAGGATTTACCCGAATCATTCCGAGATTAAACGTTATATTACCGAATCGGAAGAAAATGCTGGTAAGAGCAAAACATTGTGGTCAGACTACAAAACAGTTTTCTACATTTTGGATGGTGTGGCCGGATTACTTGTGATCGTACTAATGATATTTACGTTTGTTGTGAAACCGAAGCAACCGGTTCAGGTCGTTCAAGCTGTACAGCAAATGCAGCCGATTCAATACACTCAGCCTTCTGTCCAACCAGTTTTGCCAAGTCAACCAGTGCAGCAGATACCGCAAGTTCAGCCAACACCGCCTGTTCAACCGATGCAGACATCCGAACCAACTCAACCACTATCTGTCGAAAATTTAATTACTGATCTAAATAAAGACGGAAAAATCGACATCCAAGACATTCTCCTCGCCTTACAAGAACAACAAAAAAAGCAAAACAACAACGACCAATAAAAACACTTTAACACTTTAAAGCGTGTGGGGACTGTCCCCACACGCTTTAAAGTGTTAAAGTGCATTAAAAATATATATGGTGTTACAGTTTTCCTTCTTCAATTAGGACTTTTTCGAATGCTTGGACGACTTCGGGGTCATAGAGTGTTTCAGAAAAGCGGTTGATTTCGGCAAATGCTTCAGCGGCGGTCATGGCTTTACGGTAAACCCGATCTTCAGTCATAGCATCAAAGGTATCGCTGACGGCGATGATACGCGATTCAATAAGAATTTCGTCACCCTTTAATCCCAACGGGTAGCCACTGCCGTTTAAGCGTTCGTGATGTTGCTCGATAATCACCGCTACATCCTCGTATGAAGTATTTCGTACCAAATGTGCACCATCAGTTGGATGTTTCTTGATTATGGTGTATTCCTCATCTGTAAGCCTACCTTGTTTATTTAAAATCGCTTCTGGCACATGAATTTTACCAATATCGTGGAGGTAGGATGCGGTTGTTAAATTAGCCACTTGTTCTTTTGTTAATTTCATTTTTTTGGCTATTTTAATAGAATAATTGGCAACCCGGTCACTATGCATATATGTATAGCGGTCTTTAGCTTCCACTTGCTTAACAATATCCACTAGAGCCGACATTTTTTTACTCAAATGAACAAAGGTAGGTTCGGTTGTCATCCATAAAATTGTTACATTTGAGAGAGCGGTAAAATGAATATGATCGGTTAGGTCTCTTGCTGAAAAATAATCCTCTGGCCCTAGGATAATCTTTTCATCATTTAATTCACACATTAATTCACCCGATAATATAAAATAAAACTCTAAAATACTAGGATTCTCGCTTGGATAGACATAAAATAATTTATCCTTTTCGATTTCCAATGTCAGGATTTCGACACCATCACCATGAGCTAATAAACTAAATTTACTTTTATTGTTGATAACAGTCTCTAGAGACTCTCCTTTTTTACTTAAATTAAACCCTTCCAACCTGCACTCCCCCCTTCCAGTATTTAATGCAAAAACGAGTTCCTAATAAGAACCCGTTTCCTTTGCTTATTCTATTTTATCAGAAAATGGACAAGTATAGAACTACAGTTCACCAACAATTTGAATGGGGTCTATTTGAACGGTCACTCCGTTAAAATTAACAGGCACCCAATAGCGTTTTGCTTCAAAACCTAGCTTGTTAGCATCTTTAATAGCTTTCATAGATACTTTTTTAGTATCTTCATAAACTTTAGCAATTCTTTCACTTAACTTCTTCACATGTTTTTCAGTTACTTTTTCGACCTTTACAGTGTCGACATCGCTCGCCATTTTTGCAAAAGTTTGATTTGAGCTCTCTTCACTTACGACAGAATCCTCAATTTGTTGCACTGCAAGTAGAATCGTTGGAGACGCTTCACCTGGATCTACTTGTTCTTCAAAATTAACCTCATTGTCAATTATTATTGCCCCGTATTTTTCATTTAAAAAAACTTTTACTTGTTGAGCAATTTCATCATTTGCCTGTGGACTCGCATTTAACTTGGCAAGATTAGCCACATATTCCTCTTGAAGATTTGCTGCAGTCACTACTCCTTGTTCAATGATGTCCAAAATTTCAGCATTTGCTTTTTCCGCAACTGCATTAGCTTTATCAATGTCTTTAACGGTTGATTTGCCTGCCATCGCACTTGTGCCAATGCCAAAAACCAATGTTGCTGAAAATAAAAGTGATAGCCATTTTTTCAAGTCCATAACCCCCGTTTTGTTTTCTGCTTTTTACAGAATTTAAATAATTTGGTGTCCAATACCTAATACTTTAAATATAATGTTTCGACGACGATTATGCTAGTAATTTTTGTAATATTTAGTATTTACAGTTGGGAAAAAACTTTTCCAATGGTGAGTTTGCAACTACTCAAGATTCTTTGGTTTATAAATTTTACCCAATCCCCACAACTTTTGAACTTCTCCCTCTTTCATTCCTTCGGTTGCTTTGGCGACCATATTGATTTTAGCATCCAGATTATCAATCATGTGACAAAGGTGACCCTCTAGGGTAATCGGCTCAGCTGTGCTGCCCCAACCATTGCTAAGCGGGCCGTGATGGCTAGAAATGATATTCATTAATTCATAGACAACCGTAATTTCTTCAGCGGAAACAGGACGTGTGTTGCGAATCGCCACAAGCTTGCGATCAATCATTTGGTTGACGATTTGAATATGTCCTAAAAATTGTCCAATTAGCGTGTACTCAGGGGCACTATAATCCTTGGTCATCTCAATAATTTTTCCCATGTCATGTAGAGTCAGCGCGGCATACATTTTACTACGATTGACGATCTCACCGTATTGGTCACAAACGCTTTTAGCAATCCGCAATAGTGACAATGTGTGGTACGCGAGTCCACTTCGGAAATTGTGGTGCATTTTCACAGCGGCGACATGATACATAAACGCCTTCTTATGATCTTCAAACAGCTCGGAGGTAATTTGGTGAAGGATCGGAATCTTAATTTCATCGATAAAGGCGCGAATTTCCGCCTCCATGCTTTCCGGTAATTCCGGTGCCATCTCCAGAAATTCACTGTAATCGACCTCGCCTTTTTCGGTCATCCGGAAGCTTGAGATGGTCATTTGAACTTGTCCATTGTATTCCGAGGCGTCACCGGTCAAAAATAGCATCGCGCCATTGGTGAAGACCGTTAAGATTTCCTCAACACTTCTCCCACCAAAGCCATTATTCCAGAGTTTGCAAGCTACTAATTTATGTTTTTTAGCCACCGTGACATTTAAATACGGGTCGCCTTTTTTCGTCTTATCAGCCTTCACTTCTTTAACTAGGCAATAGCCCTCAAACGCCTCACCTGGGACAACCTCTAATAAACATGTAACTGCCATTTTGTTTTCCTCCTCGTTAATGATTTTCCGTTCTTTTACTTTTCACCTTATTATATCGATTTTCTTTTATTTCTGGCAAAAAAAAGCCCGCGTAAGATCAATTCCTTACGCGGGCTTTTGATTCTAATAGAGTGGAACCTTCCACTTTTCTGCTAGTTCATAATAACGAGTTGCCGAGATTAAATGCAGGGTGACCTCTTCTGGAACTTCCTTTAAGTCGTAGGTCATTAAAGTATCGTTTGTAATAAAGCGACCTTGCTTATCCTTTTCATCATGAATGGAGCTAGACTTTAGTAGCGGGTAGGATTCGCCTTTATCATCAACCAAAACCCACACGCCAGGAAGGCTTGCCTGACCACTTTCTCGTCCACCTTCCATTTCAATCGTGAAAACCGATTCTGTTTCAATTGGCATCAATGATTTTTTCAGACCCAATTTAGTTTTCTTTTTCGCTTCTTTTATGGTGATAAAATTGCCCTCGAATTCAAAGGAAACAGGCTCTTTTCTTAGGTCTTCCGGCTTAAACTTGAGGGCTAGTTGCGCTGGCTCGGTTTTAAAAATACCATCAACCACGAAGGTTAACTTGCCGGGATTTTTTTCCGGAACGAACGAGAAATTATTGAATGTATGCCCAATTTTGCCGTAATCGCCGCCGGTTGATCCTTGAATAAATCCAAAGCTAGTCGGATGTCCTTTGTCTTTTACGAAACGGTTGTGATACATGATGGTTTTCCCTTGCTCATTTTCAACATGGAACTGTAAGTCACTGCCAAAATTTGCGATATCTTCATCTGCCGCTATCCCGAATTGCTTCTTCTGCTCTTCGATTTGTTGCTTCACCTTGGGCAGTTCTTCTTTGGAATAAGAAGTTTCATAGTCGATTTCGGTGGAAGATGGTGCAAATCGTGCTTCTTTCATTCCAATGAGGATATCAAAATGATTGGCCTTCGCAAAGTCCAGTGGCACTGTTGTTGTTGCTTTTAGACTTTCGGTTAAATCGACTGGAACGGTGAGTTGCCAATTTCCCTTTTTGCCCTTGATATTTTTTAGTTCAAAATGAACGGATACCTTTTCTGGGACCTTTTTGTCACGTATTGAGAATTCAACCATTCCGTAATCCTCACGACTCGACCAGCCCATGTTCGAATAGTCAAGTTCCTTTCCATTTGAATCAAGGATGGTAACGCGATTATCCTGATTGAAAAATTCAATATTGGCTGGCAGCAATTTTTGCTGTTCGTTTAAGAGCTGATAAGAAATGGCAATCCGTGATGAATCCGCCACTATATCTTCTACTTTAAAGGTAACCCCGTTATCACTTACCTCTTGGTTGATTCGTTTCGAAAAGCCCGCCTCCGAAGCCATTCGTAACCCTTCATCAACCTGGTCAGTTGTAAACAGGCCGCCAATCCACTTCGCAAACGCAGGATTAACGGTGGCACTTAAGCCGACGGCCAGAATAACTCCGGCTGCTGTGACAAGAATGCGGTTTAATGGGCGATTTCTCTTTTTGATGCTGCCTATTTGAACTTGCGTTGGATATGGTTCTAACTGATTGAGTACAGTATCGGCAAAATGATCTGGTAATACTGGTGTTTGTAGGGTGTCTCTTAAAAATTGTTCCTCATCTTTCAGGCCAGCGACTTCCTGCTGACAGGTTTCACAGCTTTCGAGATGCTGGGTGATTTGTATATTCTCTTGTTCTGTTAAAAGTCCATCCGTATAAAGGGCAAGCTTATCTGCCTGTTGACACGTCATGAAAATAGCCTCCTTCGCGTTTTACGGTTTCACGCAATTTTTTCTTAGCCCGATGTAATTTGTTGCGGACCGTTGAAAGCGGTACTACCATCAGTTCACTAATTTCCTCATAGCTTAGCTCATTAGCGTATTTGAGAAGAATGATCATCCGCTCATCCTCTGGGAGCCCTGCGATTAATCGCTCTAGCTGGCGGTTTTTTTCTTTCTTTAGAAAAATGATCTCCGGATGATTTGGGTTTTCAAGGATGATATCGTCAACTGCTACTTGGTTGTTCTGGTGGCGCTTCTTGCGGAACTCATCCATACAATGGTTGATGGCCACCCGGTAGAGCCAGCCCGCAAAAGACCCTTTACCATCATATTTACCAAGCTGGTGATACACCTTAATAAAACTCTCTTGAACAAGATCCTGAGCATCCTGTGGGTTCTTTGTCATCCGGAGAATTGTCGCATATAACTGATTTTTATATTTATTGATAATATGGGCATAAGCCTGCTTATTTCCAGCCAACACCTCATGAATCCACTGTCTTTCTTCTTCCACTCGCGAATACCTCCTTAAGTAAACGATCGTGCGCACGTCCTCGTTTATGTACTCACCTAATATAACGAGCCCAACCAAAAAAAAATTTCACCCAAAAACAAAAAAAGAAAAATAAATAATAAACAGAAAACACTTTAGCGCTTTAAAGCGTGCGGGGACTGTCCCCGAGTTTTTTAAAACATTAACGCACTAAAGTGCGTTAATGTTTTAAAAAATATACATGCTTTAAAGCGCTAAAGTGTTTAGTTTAGTTTGGTTAGTTGAATTGGATTTGGATTTGGTAGCCGAGTTGGTTGAAGAAGTTGGTTAGGATTTTCGTGGCGCTTTCCTCGGCTTTTTCTAATAAGCCCATTTGGGTTGCTTCGTTTTCAATGGCGCTGTTTGCTTTTGCTGCCAGGTCGAAGCCTTCGTCCCATTTTACTTCACTGCGAAACAGCCCTTCCTCTGAATAGGTTTGCACCTTGTCCATTTGGATGGCAGGTCCACCAATCATCGTTGCATGTGGAAGGGTCATCTTGATGAGCTTGTTTTCCTCGTCGACTTTGATGTCATTCTCTGTAACCTGCTGCAAATCGACTCCTGCTAAGACAGTGGCTGGTACAATCAGCAGCAAGGTCCGCTTCGTCCCAGGCAAATCAAAGCTAATTTCGTGATTAAACAGTTTATTATCCTCTTCCTTAATAATGGTCGTCACCATCGCCTCAGCCGTTGTGAGCGTCGCCAATTCCTGAACATTTTCGACAATGTTCATTGTCTCGCTTAACGAAGAGTTACCTGTAAAAACTTTTATATATAAAAACGTACCAGCAACTAAAATTAGCAAACTAGTAAATACGATTAATGTTATTTTTAACTTGAAAAATCGACCGAGTAACGGAAACCAGGTAAGGTGGCTTCTCCCCCTACTACCCATTGTCATCGCAGCCGCCGCTACTGTTTCATTACTGCCGGCTAAAACTTCTTCCAAGGCCTTTTGGTTTTGTTTATTCATCCTAACATCCCCTCTTCGGTTATGCCTATGTCTATTTTTGTCGTAAAATAGTTGACGCATTATTAGCTAGTATAGTAGATAAATTTTTTTATAGCAATGAATCATGCCACAATAAAGAAGGGAATTATTGACTGAAAATAACCGATATTTCTGCATAAAACTTCCATCGACTATGCATGATAGTAGAAGTATCTTTCATTAGGCAGGTGATGAACAAATGATAAATGTTGGTAATTTGACGATAGAAATCCTCGTTGGTTTTTTCACATTATTTATCATTATTAATTTTGTTGGCCGAAAAATTATCAGTCAGATTACTCCCTTTACTTTTATTTCCTCGGTTGTCCTAAGCGAACTATTAGGAAATGCCCTTTACGACAATAAGGTTAACGCTCTTCATATCATCTATGCGATGGTCCTTTGGGGAATATTATTGTTTGTTGTCGAATGGATCGGCAGGAAGTCATTATTTTTCCTTCGTATTTTTCAAGGAAAACCGGCCTGTTTAATTAATAATGGCGTCATCGACCGTGAAATGATGAAGAAATGCCGAATGAATCTTACGCAACTACAAAGCATGCTCCGGCAAAGCGAAACCTTTTCCATTCGTCAGGTTGCTTATTGCTATCTCGAGCCCAGTGGTGCCATCAGTATTTTAAAAAAGCCCGAATACAAAGAACCAACACTTGGTGATTTAAAAATTGAAAAACCAACCATCCATGTTCCTGTCACACTTATCCGTGATGGCAAGCTTTTAAAAAAGGAATTAGCCGAAATTGGCAAAGATGAAGACTGGTTAAAAGCTCAACTAGAATCGCAAAATTTAAACGAATATAAGGATGTTTTTTTAGCAGAATGGCAGGAAGGCGAAGGGATATTCGCACAAGCCTATATGAAACCGCCCCGATAGGATGACGCTCAGCAGGGCACCATCCTTTTTCGATTGTGGCTCTTATGATACATTTAGGCCAAAGGGAGTTGAGATTTTGGTAAAAGCGATTCTATTTGATTTAGATGATACCGTTATTTGGGATAAAAAAAGTGTCCAAGAGGCTTTTGAAGCTACTTGTTTACTGGCGAAAAGTCGATATGGGGTTGATCCAGAAGCACTTGAAATTGCTGTTCGCCGCGAAGCGCTGAAGCGATATTCTTCATATGATTCCTTTGAATTCACTAAACGAATAGGCATCAACCCCATCGAAGCACTATGGGCGACTTTTAACGAGGGGAATCATCATTATTTCCGTTATTTAGAAAAAATCGCGCCAAGCTATCGGATGGGTGCCTGGACAGCCGGATTGCGGGAACTGGGTGTGGATGATCCACCGTTTGGTGAGCGACTGGGTGAAATGTTTCAAGCCGAACGGCGGAGTCGGCCAATATTATATCACGATACTTTAACAGTGCTAGATGCGTTAAAAGGAAAGTATAGGCTGTTGCTACTAACCAATGGTGCACCGGATCTCCAAAAAGAAAAAATCGCTGGATTTCCGGGATTGGCTGACTATTTTGATGAAATTGTCATTTCTGGTGACTATGGTGTTGGTAAACCAGACGTGACCATATTTGAACATTGCCTAAAGCTATTATCTGTTAAAAAAGAAGAAGCGATCATGATTGGTGATAATTTAATGACCGATATTCTTGGGGCAAAGACGATTGGGATAAAATCAATTTGGATTAATAGAATGCAAACAGAACGAACTGAAACCGTTTTTGCTGACTATGAAGGTGAGGAGTTAAGTGACATTTTGACCAATCTATCCTGAAAAAATTATTTTAATATAATTAAAGAATTCTGAGGGAGTTCCATTTTTTAGAATAGTGGACTTTTACTTTATCAACGAAACAGAAACATCCAGCTCAGCTATCCTCAGCTAAGCTGGATGTTGCGTAATATTGAACAATTTCCGGGAAGTTGCCGAGCTCCAGTCTGCCTTTTTCGCTGATACGATAGACACCCCTGGCCACTTTTTCAAACCAACCATAATAATTTTTTGTCAATATAGATAGGGTTTTATCGCCTGTCCCTAGGGCACGGAGCGCTTTTGGGGACATCGGGCCATGCTGCTCAAGCAAATAAGAGATTTGAATACAATTCTCCTTATAAGCAGTCATCAGCTTCGTTTTAGAGCTGCCGCCGATATTATGGTCTCCATTCCGCCCATGTATTTCCTTAAGTAGTCGTTCCCTTTTCTTTTTGTTGCGTTGCTTACTTTTCGCGCGATCAAATGGTGTTGGCTCAAACACAACATCGGTTCTGGCACCACTTTTTAAAAAACTTACGACAATCAAGCCAAGCTCCAGCCTACGAACTAAGTGTAAAAGGTCATGCCATTTTTTCGAATTGAGCTTCGTCTTTGGCTTCGGAATGGCAATATATACCTGATCGGTTAAGCGTTGCCTGTTCGTCGCTTGGACGAGGAGGTCAACAGTCAGGCTAAGCTTAAGTTCGATGATAATCAATTCTGCCTCCCTCACCGCGACAATATCACAATGCTCGACTTCACCGTAAACATCGTAACCTTTTCTACTAAAATAGTTGCGGATGGGAGGATAAAGATCGGTTTCAAGAAGTTTCTCTTTGGTCATTTTTCTTCCTACTTATTTAAGGATTCTCGTAATTTTGCAGCCCGTGTGAGGCTTTCTTTTAACCAAGGTGGTGTTTTCGGGTGCAAGAGGGCTTCATCGGTGGTCAGCCAAAGGACGTCATCCACCTCATCAGGGCTTTTCGCAAAAGCTTCACCGCTTTGGTGCTCACAAAGGAAAACGATATCGACGACGTGGCAGTCATCATCGCTGACGAACGAGGTGCTGTACACATAATGTAGCTCGTCCTTGACTTCTATGCCAACCTCTTCAAAAATCTCCCGTTTCACCGTTTTCTCTAATATATGTAGTTGATTTCCATCCCGATCGACCTTCCCGCCAACCAGCGAAAGTGTCCCCCCGGCATGTTCTTCTTTCATACTTCGTAAAATAACTAGCCATTTGTCTTCTTTAAAAATCGCAGCCTCTACATTCACAATAAACAAAGCGAACACCCCAAGCGCCAAATTGTTAGTGTATCCATTCTCTCATAAAAACGACCAAACTGAAAAGTAAAACACTTTAACACTTTAAAGGATGTGGGGACTGTCCCCATGTACTTTAAAGTGCTAAAGCGTTTGTCAGGTAGCTTTATTTATTTACTAGGTTCTGCTCTTGATTTACTAATTTCTGCTCTTGGTAGATATAAATTAAATAGTCCAGTTGCTTACTAACATTGACGGTTTCCATGTTGGTAAGCCCTTTATCGAGACCAATTTGAATCATTCTCATTCGAAGTATATTTATTTGATTTAATAGTTCATTATTAGTTGGATTAATCATCTTCTCATAACCTCATTTACTTCGGCAATCGGAAATGTCAACTTACGAATAATACCATTATGACCAATTACTTACAAATTGAAAATAGTTTCGACAAACAATCCAATAATATGACATATTTCTAGTAAAATAGACCTATAACTTTAGCGCTTTAAAGCATGTGGGGACAGTCCCCTAGTTTTTTAAAACACTAAAGCACTAAAGTGCTTTTGTGTTTTAAAAAATATACATGCTTTAAAGCGGTAAAGTAATAGAGTGCTTAAGCGCACTACTCGGTGAATCCGTTGCTCATGTTGTCCGGGTCTGGACCGATTCGTTCGTCTTTGTTGAGTGCATCAATTTGAGCGATGTCTTCAGCAGTCAGTTCAAAATCAAAGATGTCCGCATTTTCGGTGATTCGATGTTCATTAATCGATTTCGGAATAGTAACAACCCCTGTTTGTACATCCCAACGTAAAATGACTTGGGCAGGAGTTTTTTGATATTTTTCAGCGATAGAGGTAATGGTCGAATCATTTAACAGTTCGCCGCGCTTTAGCGGTGACCAAGCCTCTAATTGAATTCCTTCTCTTTGGCAGAAAGCCAGTAGATCTTTTTGAGTTAAGTGCGGATGGTATTCAACTTGGTTCACCATTGGTTTAATTTCAGCCTCTTTTAATAAATCCTCCAGATGGTGAATTTTAAAGTTACTTACCCCAATTGCACGCACTCGTCCATCCTTGTAGAGCTTTTCAAGTGCTTTCCACGTTTCTTTATATTTGGTTTTCCCTGGCCAGTGGATTAAATATAAATCTACATAATCTAAGCCTAACTTCGCTAAGCTTGTTTCAAAAGCTTGTAGAGTCGAATCATAACCTTGATCGGAGTTCCAGACCTTTGTCGTAATAAATAGTTCTTCACGCGGAACACCTGACTCCCGAATCGCCTGTCCAACGCCTTCTTCATTTTTGTAGACGGCAGCCGTATCAATGCTACGGTATCCATTTTTGATGGCTGCCTTTACAGAATCAATCACCTCTTGGCCTTCCTGCACTTTAAATACGCCTAAACCAAACCAAGGCATTTTGACTCCGTTATGTAATACTGTGGTATCCTGTAAACTTTTTGGCATTTTTCCATTCATCTCCTTTTCATAACTAATATTTAACCTAAAACTACCAAAAGTCAACTGGGATGCTTTAGCACGTTAAAGCATGTGGGGACAGTCCCCTAGTTTTTTAAAACACTAAAGCACTAAAGTGCTTTTGTGTTTTAAAAATATACACGCTTTAAAGCGCTAAAGTAACGTTTTGGGGTATTTGTCATATGATGGATTTGGATAATCTTGGAGGAGGAATTTGTTATGACCACTGCCGGCTGGAGACATTATAGACCAGACACACATATGGCGAATGTGAGTAATCAGCAGCTGCAGCAATCCATCAAACTGATTGTCGAAGCTGTGAAGGGTGAAAAAGAGGATCAGCTTTTTTATGAGTTTCTGATTCAAGAAGCACCGACGCAAGAAGAAAAGGAAATGATCACCACCATCCGTGATGACGAGGCCAAACATAATCGGATGTTTAGGCAACTTTATAAGGAACTCACTAAAAAGGAGCTCCCCAGCGATGTTACTGAAAATTTCACACCACCTGCATCCTATCTTGAGGGAATTAAGCAAGCATTATTCGGGGAATTAAAGGCTGTCGAAAAATACCGCACGATTCGAAGTGGCTTACCTAAACGGCAAGAGCGCGATATCCTTTTTGAAATTATTACGGATGAAATCAAGCACGCTTCCAAATATAACTATCTATTCACGTTAAATTGGACAGCATCCACCATACGAAAGACTGATGAGCAACCTACTATCGACGAAAACGATGAAATGACAACAAAAGGGGCGAACAGAAAAATGAGTGAACAAAATCAAACCATTCTGGCCGAGGGCGAACAACGCGAAACGATCCAAAATACACAAACGTTAGAAACAAAAAATCTGCGGCAGGAATCCGCAGAAATGTCGCTAGCAGAACAGTGGCGTCAATATATCCAGCCACTTGTTCAAAAGGCGGTCCAAGACGCCGAAGAAGGAAGAGACCTAACAGAGCTCTTCCAAAAGTATATTTTGGCAGGTGTTTTAGTGGGTAATCAGTTTACCCATGAGCAAGCGTTTAGGCAGTTAGAGGAATGGGAAGAAAATAGCGACGCAACACCTTGAGCAAATTAAAGGGTATAAAAAAAGGAATCAGATCGTGTTGATTCCTTTTTGCTTTACCCGCGCCAAAAATTGTTTTTTTTCACATAGTTAGTCATCCTGCGATAGTGCCGATTTTCTAAATAAGTAACAACCCACCATTGCCGCACCTGCTTTTTCTCAAGAAAAGTTCCACAGGAGTTGCATTTGATGAGTGATGATTCAACCCTTTGTAAACAGGTATTACAGGAAACTTTTTCTGACCGGTCGAAAAACAGTAAGCCTATTATCACTCTAATGAAATCGATTGCTAAAATGATTCCTAGCACAATAATAAAGATTTTCATGGTATCCCCCCTATCATTATTACTATTCTATTCATATGGTTATTTTTCCTTTAAATGTTAAAAATTAATTAAAAATTCCTAAGTAACGGCGATAAAGTTTTTGTCACAATCCCAAATCCAGCAAAAAGGAGCCGGGTTCCCCCAAGCTCCTAACTAATTCTATTCCATTTCCTCCACCTGACGTTTCGTTTCTTCCTCCATGATTTCTTCCGTTTCCGCCAGTGAGTCAAGCTCCTCTTGTTCCTCAGCCGTGTAGGTAGGCTCTAATCCGTCATGTATTTGTACCAAATGCTCGACCTCGATTCGAAGCCAACGGAGCTCATTTGCTACAATCACAGTCGGTGCCCCTAAGTCTACTAACCGCTCTAAGCGTCGAAAACGAACCTTAACATTCTGCCATTTTTGATTTTTTTTATCAAAATCAGTCACCTCATCATGCAACGTAGCCTTATAAGAATAAATGGTCTCCGCTAAATTCTCCAACTGAACAAGTCTCTCCCCCCGCTCAGCCAACTCCCACATTTCCCTTGTCATTCTGTCTATTTCCTCTAAATAATCGGCATGCTCCAGTAAAGTAGTAGTGTCTTTATCTCTAATCAGGTATAGAATGACAGCCAAATCCTGCAACATTCTTTCGTCTAGCAATCTGTACACATGTTTATATGGAAGTTCCCTAAATCCAACTTCTAGACCTTTTAATCCTCCAGCAATCGCCGCAATCGTGTCGCTGTCGTTCCCTCTATTCGTCGCCTCGATAATGACCTCCTCGAACGTCTTACATTTTAGCAGCCAATAAAACACCCATTTCAGCGTGTGGACCACATATCCGCTAGGCGGACAGTCTGGCTCTTCGCTGTAATCGAGGTCATACATGGTCCCATTAATTTCCGTTTCGATTGAGGATTTTAAAGCCTCTCCATTTAAAAGACGAAACGCAATGCGATTATATATGACACATGCATCGGCAGCGGAATCCTCTAGGTGGGTCATTTTCGACTGAAGTCTAGTAATGGCTTCGATTTTTTCAAGATTGGAATAGGCGAAAGCAATCGGCAAACATCGCATCAGTGTTCCGTTGCCACCACTTTGACCTAACTGCTCATGGGTTTCTTTTGCCGCTTGAAACCAGTCCCCTTGGTAATTCCAGAATGTGTTTGAAATCGTAATCCCTATATCGGGTGGGTTCGTCGCTCGCCACTTTAAAAATTGCTTGCCAATCTCCTCTATCGGATCGGCCGAATTAGTGATAATCCCTTTTGCGACAGCGACCGTCATGGCGGTATCATCTGAGGTTTCGCCTCGTTGAAAACCAAACACACCGCCGCCAAGGATTTTCGTCACTCTCCCGTACTCCTTCTGGATTTGTTCAGGAGTCATGAACTCGGTTGCCACTCCCATCGCATCCCCTAAAGCCAGCCCGATTAAACCGCCCTTCATTTTGTCCAGCATCCATACCACTCCCTTATCGATTTCCATTTTATCTTATCATTCTACAAGTACTTCATATGTGCCTGTAGGAATGATTAACTCAACCGATAAGCCATTTTTTACCGCCTTTATTTTAATATTATCCTATCAGCTTAGAGAAGTTTCGTTAGATGCTGGTTCAGCATAAATTTGATACATTGCCCAAATTTCCTGTTTCACTTCTTCCCGCAGCTGGGCCGGTTCAACGACTTCAACATGCGGCCCCTGTTTAAGAATCCATAATTTAATTCCCATGTATCCGAGCACTTCGACCTGCACATCAACCCAGCCTCCTTTTGCTGATGGCTGTACCTGTGCCTTTGGAAAGTTCCGTTTCAAATACTCGATATTCGTATCGCGCACCTTCATCCGGACCTTCTGTGGTTCACCTCCATGCATTTCCACCGCTTTATGAATGTATTCACCGACATTTATAGACGCGGAGAATTTTTGTTTTAAAACCTCGGAAGCCTCCATCCGGTCTAGTTGCCATGTAAATGGTTTACTATTCTCAGAATCCTTTTTACTAGCAAGCAAGTAAAATTTCCGGTCATGGTAGGTGATGGTGTAAGGCTGAACTTCGCGGGTTTTCGTTTCGCCTCTGTTGTTGGTGTAGGTGAACCGCAATAACCGTTTTTCTGTGATGGATTGGAAGCATGTGTAGAATAATTCAAACAGGTTTTGCTCTTGTACCGCTTCATAATGAAACAGATAGCTTTGGAAAAACTCACGAATTTTAATTTGCTCTTCAATGGAAAAAAGACTAATCATTTTGCCGGAGAATTTTTTCAATTCGTCTTTATTTAAAGTGCGTGATCCATAAAGTAGCAGCAGAACGAATAGTGCATCGTCGATGGTGAAGAAGTCACCTTTTGTATTGAGGCGATAGCCTTTTTCACCACGATTGTATTCCACTAATTTATTACTGTACTCCAAGTATTCATTGATGGCTTTTACATCTCGTTGAATTTGAACTCTGCCGATATCAAACTCCTCAGTTGCCTGTTTGACGACTACCGTTTCTCCGCGTTCAAGGCGTTTGTACACTTCTAATAGGCGTTGCTGGGCGTTAAAGTTTTTTCTAGGCCCAGTCGTTTTGGACCTTGCTTGGAAAATAAGGTCAAAATAGACAGGTTCAACATGGTCCAATTGGTATTGACTCCACTGGTTTGCTTCAAGGAGAGCAAGTGCCCCGTTCCAAGAATGCACCTTATCAGTCGTCTCGATTTTTCCGTTCGGGGATGTTACTTCAAGCCAATAAACACCTTGGTCAGCATATAAATGACAATGGTTGAAAGAGACAACTTTTTTTACCATAAATCTTCACCTCTCCTTTCTTGCCTAAATTTTTACACTAGAGCTTAAAGAGCTTCGTGAAAAATTTCATTGCCTCAGGATGGCTATTTTTTTCGAAATGGGCTTTCAGCTCGTTCTTTGCCATTTCAACTCGAATGTTTCCCAGTGACACCTTGTTTCGCCCAGCCCAATTTTCGATTGTTTCGAATGCAGTCGAGCTCCAGCCGTTTACTTCTCCAAACTCATTTGTTTTTGCTTTTGTACCGGAAACGACGATGTCCATATTGGCCTGGAGTTCAACCAAGGCTTGGTCAAAGGGTTTCTTTTTATCTTTATCCTTCATCCCTGCTTTCACCCTAAGAACTCTTGTATCAATGCCTTCTTCTTCATGGATGATTTTATAAAGTTCTAAAGCTTCACGCGAAACTAGCCCATTAGAATAACGTTCTTCTATGGAGTCATTATTTCCTATAACGGTAAAAACGAATGGGAGCCATTTCCTTGAGATAAGGATGGACTTCTTTTTCAAAAATTTCCCGTAAGCCGCAACTCCATCTACGGGAAACTTTGCCCGCCATAACCAAGGGTCCATTAATGTACCACTATGCCAGTTTTCCTTGGCTGTCATACTTTCGAGCGAAGGATAATGTGGCGTTAAATTGGCGAGGGGGAGAATGCCTAATTCCTGAATGACTTCGATCGCTTCTTCATATGTATTGATCTGATATTTCTTCATACTAGATCATCCCGCTTTCAAAATGGTTATGGTTTTATTATGTAATCCGAAATGATGCTTGTCCATCCAAATCTGGATATTGTTGGTATGAATAACACTTCCCCTTTGAAACAAAATAACAAGGGTTTGAAAATGATCATTAGGAGGAAACCAATTATGATGCAAAACCAACAAGGGCAAATTCACCAAAATATGCACACAGGAAATGTCCCACCACAAATGAATCACGGTGGACATGAAATGTTTGATGTTCATGAGGTTCTTTCTGCTGCAGTTGGAACAATGAACCAATATACCTTATTGCGCCAACATGTGAAGGATCCGGAGCTTAGTGCGATTATGGACCGTCAATATCAATTCATTCAAGATGAATACAACATTACTTTAGAATGTTTCCAAACAGGTAAAGACCCATCTCATCCAACTTCTTCCTATAATATGACACAAGGAAATGACTTTGTTTATGGTCTTACACCGACTCAGCCGAAAAAGCCTTGGACATCCCCAATGGAAATTTCGGATGAATTTATTTCTAGTTCTATGCTAAACGCTTGTAAAGCAAGTGCTTCCCACAAAACCATGGCAGCCTTGGAAACAACCAATCCTGTTGTCCGTCGCGTGCTTGCTGATTCTGTGCCAAACTGCATAGAAATGGCGTATGAGCTCTCTATTTATCAAAACAAGCATCATTATTACCAAGTGCCACAATTGGCTCAAGAGGATATGACTCAGATTCTAAACTCATTTGGACCAGCCCAAGGCACACCACCAATGACAATGAACCAAAATCCGCAAATGCAAATGCCAAATAACAACAATATCAGACACTAAAATATACACCCAATATATCAAAAAGTACGCAATGCCATGGCTTTTGCTCTGAAAAATAAAAAAGGGATGTATAAAAAGAGAAAACGAACCCTCTAGGTCGGGGTTCGTTTTCTTGTTTGGATAGGTCGGGATAGGTATCAAACTTTTATCAAACTTTATTGGACCGATATCAAACGATTTTAATAAGATATCAAACCATTTCGAACAGATATCAAACGATTCCGACCTTATATCAAACTTTTTCACAGTTTGGGCACCATTTTACCCGAAAAAGTTTCACCGTAATCTTCCACGCGCATCGACCGGCCATATATCTACGACTACACCGTCCTGATGAAACACATATTGATCAAATAAATTCGCAACGGTACAAGCATGATTCGGAATGATTTGCACCTTATCCGTTAAGGCGATTCCCGTCTCTCCGTTAAAAGTGGCGACACCATGCTCCTCCGACAAGCGTTGGATCGCGATTTCAGGATGGCCGATAACATGGCCAAATCCTTGAACTGTGTTGTTTCCATGGGCACCTTTGTCCAGATTCAACGACTTGCTGCCAGTGTCAAAAACAATTCGGTCAGGGTACTTGCCAACAACTGACGCCAACAAAGTCAGCGCACAACGATCATGTACCGTCGTGCCCAAACCGACCTGAATCGCGTCAAAAAAGGCGGCATTTCCTGGCCGAACCTCGGTTATTCCCTTCACCGCACCGGAGATTTTATAGGTCGGCGTTGACCCGACACTCCTTACCGGTATTGGAATCCCGCGCCGTTCGCATTCCCTGGCACTTTCGATGACTGCCTCCGCTTCTCTTTCGGCCATCTCGTGAACCTCTCTTAGCGATGTTGCCGCATACGACTGGCCGGCATGGGTAAAGATGCCGCCCAATTTTAGTTTTGATAAAAACAATGTCGCTTGAGCAAGGTCTGCTGCAGCCATTCCAGGCTCGACTCCACAACGGTTCAGTCCTGAGTTTACCTTAATCCAAACCTCTAATTGGTACGGACTGCTTTCTAATCCTCGTTGCAAAAACTTCATTTGCTCCAAACTATCGACCGCCACTTTGAGTTGCACGCCCTTTTTTAACAGCTGTAAGAGCCTTTCAATCTTTTGCGGACTTGAAATCGGGTAGGCAATTAGAATATCATTAATCCCCGCTGCTGCCATTACTTCTGCTTCGCCAATTTTTGCGGTAGTAATTCCGATTGCCCCACTGTCTAGCTGCATTTGCGCAATTTTGGCAGACTTGTGGGTTTTTATATGGGGGCGGAGCTGGACATTGTGGGCTTTGGCAAACTCGGCCATCTCAGCTAGGTTTTGCTTAAGTTTATCAAGATTTAGTAACAAGGTAGGAGTATCTAAATCGCTAATTTTCTGTCCAATTTCGTTCATAGGAACCCCTTCTCTCAATGTAATGGAATTGTTTTTCCATTAGAGTATAGCAAGAAAAATCGCCTTCTGTCCGTTTCCCAAACCAGTTTGTGTAGGCAGGAGCCATGAGAGGGTTTCATTCAAACGTTTGATTGACCGTCTTTTGCCTTACGTTATGTTTCACGAGATGCTTTTTAATGATGAGAACAAGCAGTCCAGCCATGATTAGAAAAAGTAGAATCACACCTATCGTAGATAGATTTTCCCCAATATCATTAATTTTTGTACAAAAAAGTCTGCCTACAGTAAATAGGGCTATCGTCCAGATGCATCCGAAAGAATAAGAGTAGCGGGCAAAGATGTGGTAGGGGTAACGATTGGCTCCCATCAGGAACGGAATGAAATGGCGAACGACCGGGAGCAAGTAACAAATCGATGCAGCGAAGGCGCCGTAACGATGAATGATGGCGGTTGCCTTTGTAAGATTTCGGTTTACTCTTTCGTATTTTGCCATTTTACTGACCAGTCGGTTTCCTACTGTCCGACCAATAACGTATAAAATGGTCGCGTTAAGAATAACCGTCAAATAAACAACAAGAAAGGTCAAAACCGGATGAAAATAGTCAGTCGTTGAAAGCAGCCCACCCGTCATCACGAGCACCTCATTTGGAACTGGTAGCCCTAGTAAACAAACATAAAACGAAAAAAACAGCGCAATATAACCATGCCCCTGAATAAACTCGATAACACTTCCTAAATCCATCCCTTGTTCCTCCACTCTTCCCACTTCGGATTGTATAACTCAATCCTACTCAACAAAAATGAAGAAACACCCAGCACAAATCTTAAGAAATTCTTAACATTTAATTCCAAATATTTAAAAACGCTTTAGCGCTTTAAAGGATGTATATTTTTTAAAACACTAAAACGCTTTAGCGCTTTAGTGTTTTAAAAAACTCGGGGACAGTCCCCACATCCTTTAAAGCGTTAAAGCGTTATATTTTTTTTCCGCGTAGCCAGATTGGTAGTCGGATGGTTAGGCTGATGAGTAGGATGATTAGAACCATGAGGGCGGCGGATTTGTCGGCGATTTGTTTGGCATCTGGTACTAAGGCTTCGGATTGGATGTACCAGAGGTGGACAGGTAAGGTACCACCTTGAGAGAGCAACCCGAAATCCCACATGATGCCTGATGTACTCGTTCCTCCTGCCAACAGAATAACAGCCGATTCCCCAAATGCTCGGCAGGCGGTTAAGCTAATTCCCGTCAAGATACCGTCCATTGCGGTCGGTAAAACCACTCGAATAATCGTTTGCGCCTTCGTCGCCCCTAAAGCTAATGAAGCTTCCCGCAATTCCCCAGGAACCATCGAGATCGCTTCCTCGGTTACCCGTGTTAAAATGGGTAAATTCAGAATCGCTAGCGTCACGGCTGCCCCGATGATTGTTAAACCTATTTCAAAATAATCAACAAACATCACATAACCGAATAAGCCAATGACAATAGATGGAACCGAAGCCAACCCTTCAACACATGTTCGGACAAGCTCGGTGAACCGGTTCACAGGAGCATATTCAGCTAGGTAAATACCCGCTCCAACACCGATTGGTATTGAAATGAAAAGCGAAAGCAGCAACACATAAAACGAATTGAACAGGAACGGTCCAATCCCTCCTCCTGCTTCAACTTCATCGGGGACACCCACTAAAAAGTCCCATGACATCAGCTTTAAGCCCTTCGACAAAAGCAAATACAATAAGCAACAGATCAAAAACATGACCAACAACGAGCCGACCCAAAACAAACCGGTCCAAAGCTTATCGACGATAAAACCGAGCTTACTTTCCCGTCGGTGTTGATGAAACAGTGAATCTCCCATGTCCTAAACTCCCTTAGCCCGCAGCTTGCGGATAATAAAGATTAACAGTAATGAAACTAGTAAAAGTAAAAACGCCATCATGTAAAGCGCGTAATTCCAAGTGGAATCGTACTGAACATTCAAAATTTCCAAGACGATATTACTTGTTAAAACGGACGTTGGTGACACTAAATTAGCTGGCAAAATCGCTGTATTTCCGATGACCATTACCACCGCCATCGTTTCACCGATCGCCCGTGCCATTCCTAAAATCACCGCTGTGATAATTCCCTGTTTCGCTGCAGGTAACAATACGCGGAAAATCATTTGAAAGCGCGTACTGCCAAGCGCATAGCTCGCTTCACGAAAATCTTTTGGAATGGCCGCCAACGCATCATCACTAATCCTTGTGATTGTCGGCAACACCATGATTGTCAACACCAATGCTGCCGCTAACAGCCCATCACCAATCGGTGCCCCGGTCACATCCCGGATAAATGGCACTAAAATCGTAATTCCTAAATATCCGTACACGATTGAAGGAATCCCCACCAACAGATCCAATGTTGGCTTCATTATATTTTTCAACCAAACCGGGGCAATTTCTGCTGAAAAAATCGCCACCAACAGTGAGATTGGCACGGCAAACAACAGGGCTAACCCCGTTAACGCAAACGTCCCGAGGATAAACACACCCGCGCCAAACTTGTCTTCATATGGCTCCCATTCTAATGAGAAAAAGAAATCTGCCACAGACACCTCTTTAAAAACCAACACACCGGTCTTTCCGATAAAAAATAAAATCATCAATAAAATAAATCCTAATAATAGCACGCTTAATAAGCTATAAAAGCGAAATAATTGATTTCCGAAGCGCACGGATTGCCCATTGCTTGGTTTCACATGTCGTTCCTGATGGAGACCCGCCTCGATTTGGCCGATTATTTTTCCCATAAAAACCTCCTAAAGACCAGCCCCAAAAGGTAAGGGACTGGCCGGGTCCAATGCTTTAATTTACTTCATTTCACTAATTTAATTTACTTCATTTCACTAAGAGGAATAAACTTTAGCTTCGCGGCTACGTTCTTTTGGAATTTAGCCGATTGGATGTACTCGATGAACGCTTTATCAGCACCCTTTGCTTCACCCTTCGTTAACAGGTAGCCATAGCCCCAAACACCGTACTTACCGTTTTTGATGTTCTCAACAGTTGCAGCAACGCCATTAAAATCAACTGCTTTAATGTTACCCTTAACGTATGGAAGATCTACATATCCAATCGCGTTTTTGTTTTCTTGTACTTTTGTGACCATTTCACCGCTTTTACCAGCTTTTACAACGTTTGATGCCTTATCGTTAATGTCAACACCATCTAAAGCTTTTTCAATATAATTAACGCGTGTTCCAGAACCAACTGAACGAGTGACAACTACGATTTCAGCGTCGTCTCCGCCAACTTCCTTCCAGTTCTTAATTTTTCCGGTAAAAATATCTTGCAATTGTTTTGTCGTTAAGTTTTTCACTTTGTTATCCTTATGAACAATGGTTGCGAACGGAATAACAGCAATTTTATAAGAAACTAGCCCTTCAAACGCTTTAAATCCTGGAACTGGTTTAGTCGCATCCCAGTCAGCTGCTCCAATTGTCGCAGAACCCTTTAAGACAGATTGTGGACCAGCAATGGAAGATGATCCAGATACAGAAATCGTCACCTTGCGGTTTTCTTTTTTAAATTCCTTTGCCGCCTGTTGGGTTAAAGGAAGTAAAGCCGTTGAACCTGCGACAACAATTTTACCTGAAAGTGATTTAGCGCTTGCAGTTGATTCCCCAGCACCAAAAGTAATACCGAAAACAAAAGCAAAAGAAACGATGACTAATAACCATTTTTTCATATTAATCTCTCCCCATTAATTTTTTGTTAAAGCTTCTAAATGACCATTTTTCACGATGTGAATCGTTCCGTCAGTGCCTGTCACCACGATTTGCTTTTCGTCGTTCGTTACATCGAAGTCAGCAATTTCTTCTTCGGTGTTAAGTTTTGTTTCAAGTTTGCCGGTTGTGACGTCCAGCTTGTAGACAGTGGTTGATCCATTTTCCTCAGTAACAAGGAGGTAAACAGCGCTGTTTGCCGTCGCTTTAATCGCCTCGATTTGTTTCGCCTGAACGATGGTCGATGTTTTACCATCTGCCGCGATGAGGTTTAGCGTTGGTAAGGCATCCTCATTGTCAACGTTTTCTGCTAGATAAAGAACATTTCCATTTGATAGAAGAGTTGTAAAGAACTTATTTTCCTTTGAAACCGTCATCGCAACTGGCTTTGCGTCTTTTGCTGTTAAATCGAAGGAAAAGATTTGCGGTTCAGTTCCCTCGGTAATGATAGAATCGACATCGGTATTTTTATCATCAGTGAACTTCGTTACAGCTTGCTTCGCAGCTGAATAAAGAACCTTGCTACCATCGGTTGAAACGACTAGGTCTGTTTTATATTCGACTTTATCGTCGAGAAGTTTGGTGATTTTACCGTCAGCCAATGTGATAACTGAAATAATTTCGTTTTTGTCACCTTGGAAAAAATACACCTTTGAACTATCTGTAGACCATTTAAATTCCGCTTTAAATGACTCATCCTGGCTTACTTGTGTCGTCTTACCAGTCTCGTAATCTAGTAAAAATACAAAGCCATTATCATCTGCATAAATTCCTTGCTTACCATTAGGAGACGATACTAGTTCAGCAGTACCAAAGTTTTTGGTTACCTTACGGGTATTTGCGTCTAAAATGATTACATTTCCTTCTTCGTTGGTGGCAAGAATTTGGTTGTTGTTAAGCCACTTTGCGTTGGTGAAAGTTCCCTCCGTTAATCCCTTTGTGGCTACAAATGTTGTTTTTGCCGCCTCATTTTGGATAACGTCTCCGCCTAATGCGGCAACAAGTGGTTCTAAATCAAGATACGTTCTATTGTTATACACCGTAATCGGTGCGGCTAAATCCATTTCATTTATGCTATCTGCATCTCTTTTAAAAATGACCTGCTTCCCATTGCCTGTTACAGTATAAGTTTTTGTTTTCGCGTCATATGTAAATGGCATCTTTAAGGATTTTGATAGATCCCTTAGAGAAAATAGAATAACACTATCGACTTTAATTGCTGGAATTTTCACGGCCAAACCGTCCACTAGCAAATCTAGAGTAGTAGCTTTCACATTTTGATTCACCGCGGAAGCAGCACTTACCTCATTAACTGGCATAATCACCGGCGTGGCACTAGCCAACATACCCGTAATCATCATAACCGACAACGTCTTTTTCATGATTTCCCTCCTAGATTGGATGTACAAGTAAATCATAAGTCCTAATTGTAAAGCCTGTTCACCATTTTATGTAAACAATGTAAAACATCGGTTAGGAAAATGTAAAAAATATGAAAACAAAAAAAACACTTTAGCGCTTTAAAGGGTGTGGGGACAGTCCCCACACCCTTTAAAGCGCTAAAGTGTTTGTCTTTTATCTAGTTGTCTTTATTCCGGTTTATTTGCATTCTTTGCCGTTGAAGGCGCAGTCAATGGTTAGGCCCAGGTTTTCGTAAAGGTAGGCGAAGGCTAGATCGTCGGCATGTTCGGCCGGGTTGTCAGAGGTAAAGGTTACCATCTTAGTGCCATCTTCTGAGTCGGCTTCAATTTTATCAAAAACCTGCTTTTCATCTTTAGTTTCGTGAACCATCAACACGAAGTCGATGAGACCTTTGTCATGATAATAATCTAGTGCTGAGTCCTTTGAGTCAAAATAATGAAACCTTACTTCCGACTTTTCTCCCACTCCATCATTCAACGTCTGTACACCGATAACCGGCTCTTTTTGCCCGCAGGCTGTTAGCATAAATAACATTATCATCAATAAAAACCATCTTAACATTGTAGTTCTTTCCCCCGTTTGATTTTTTTCCATTATATTAATAGGAAGTTCCTAGCGGCTAGACTACCTCAAACCAATCCTCCACCATCTGTTTCCCATCGATCGTGATTTTCACGCGATACCGCCCTGGCTCCCAAAGCCCCGGTTCTTCATCCCCCTTACCCATGTTGATGCTGGCTGAATTCCAGCCTTTTTCAAGGGTCAAAATATCCTCGCCATCGACTAGGACACTGCCATCCTCAAGAAAATATTCCTGTACAAGGTTGATTTGCTTCCGCTTTTGTAGGGTCGGAAACGACAATTCTATTTCCCAATTGATGAATCTTGCCGTTTCTTTTTGAAAAACCGTCTCGTAGACCCGTTCCTCAGGTGGCGGGGATTTTAACCCACCTTCAAAAAAACCAAAGGCAACCGCCTGCATGGAAGGGAAAATAAATAGATTATCCTTTAATATTTCAAACTTCCCATCTCCGACTAGCGAACCGTTAAGATAAATTTCAATGCGATGCTTGCCCAGTTGCCAATCTCCAGGGCTATCAAACCCCAGTCCCATTGAATGAATAGAGAAATCAGATCCCTCTTCCAATTTAATGGGGTAATAATTGCTGTCAATCGCATTCCCATCTGGCCCATAAAACATATACTGAAACTTTACCCAGCGACTTTTTTCAAGCTTTGGGTAGGCCAGTTCGACTTCCCAATAAATATAGGAAGTTTGATGGTGAGAAAATTCCGTCAGATAAGAGCGTTCCTCTGGATCCGGCTCATGGTCATATTCTCCACTAAAAAACCGTAACGGTTCAGCACTTACTCGATTCAAAAACTCTTCATCAGCTTTGATATGGAAGGTTTCCTCTATCATGAACTGATCATTTATGTAAAATTCGACTCGATATTCACCCGGATACCAGTACCCCGTTTCCTCATATCCGAAACCGCTTGAAAACCAATAAGAATCCGATGCGGGCTCAATCACTTCATCCAACTCGTCTATACCAAAAACGGATCCGTCAGGGTGATAATAGACTGCTTTAAGCCGTACCTCGCGCGGTTCCTTCAGTGGAGAATAGGAAAGATTTACTTCCCAAAAAATCGAGCTTACTTTCTCCTGCAAAAACTCTTTCAGATAAACACGCTCGTCCTTCGCTGGTGGGTCAAACCCACCTTCAAAAAACCAAAAATATTCCACCCGGTACTGATCCCTCAAAAAACGCAACTCCAAAACATCATCCCCCTCTACAGAGAAACTTTAGCGCGTTAAAGCATGTGGGGACAGTCCCCACATTCGTTAAAGCATTAAAGCACTAAAGTAATTTGAAATACATCTGCTTTAAAGTGCTAAAGCAAGTGTTGCCACTTGCTTTAGTCATTGATAGTTATACGGTTGTGGTTTTGTTTGATTTACTTAGAATGTAACCTAGGATGATGACTAAAAGTGCTAGGCAGATTGGGAAAAGGATGTGGTTGGTATGGCTAATATGTTCGAAAATACGTCCCAACGCCCGATCCTTCATCATCATTTCTCCAGCGGTATAACCTAATAGTCCAGCACCAAGGATAACGATAAACGGGAATTTATCCATGATAGCCATTAATAATTGGCTTCCCCAAATAATTAACGGGATACTAATCGCTAAACCGATTAAGATGAGCACGACATTTCCCCCAGCTACTCCAGCAACAGCTACCACATTATCTAAACTCATGATAAGGTCAGCAAAAATAATAGTCTTTATCGCTGCACTTAGGTTCGAACTGGCTTTTATATCGCCTTCATCCTCACCCTTAATTAATTTCACCGCAATCAGTAATAATAATAGCCCACCGATAAAATTCAAATAAGGAATTTTCAGCAAGTACACGGCAACAAAAGTTAAAATGATCCTTAATGCAATCGCCCCGAAACTTCCTAGGAACACGGCCTTCTTACGATACTTTACATCCAAATTTCTGCACGCAAGCGCTACGACGACAGCATTATCGCCACTTAATACAATATTAACTAAAATAATTTGAAAAAGCCCAATCCAAAATTCATTACCCAAAGACAAATTCCCCCTAGCCTGCAACTAACTTAGTATATTTTCCCCACTAAAAGCGATTTTACACCAAAAATTACATCTTGTACCAAATTGTTAAAAAAAAATCCTTTAACACTTTTTAAAGCATGTTTATATTTTAAAACATTAAAGCACTTTAGCGCTTTAATGCTTTAAAAAACTCGGGGACTGTCCCCACATGCTTTAAAGCGTTAAAGGAATCTGTGTTATAGCCGCTTATCGCCCCAAAAATTGACGATGATGTGCTCTTCGGGGTTGTAAGCGACACACTGGTACCCTTGTGCATACAGAAAATCGATAATATCCGGCAACGCCTTGATCGTTCCATTATTAATATGAAACAAAATGACGATTGGCTTGTTTTCTTTTTTCTCTCGCATAAAGCCTGCCTTGACGTTCGCGATGATCTGCTGAGGATTACTCCGATACTTCCAATCAAGTGAATCAATATCCCAATCCCACATTTTAAAATGATGATGGACAAGCTCATCACGATAACTCTGCACCATGTAGGGTTTACTTCCATAAGGTGCCCTCGTTAACATCGACTGAAAGCCTGCCAATTCCTCTAAAGTCTTTTGTGTTTTCAGCATTTCATTGACAACCGCGGAAGGTTTTCCTTCATATAATAGATGGCGATTATGAGTCACACTATGTAGTGCAGGAAAATGCCCTTCAGCAATTAGCCGCCGCACATATTGCGGATAGCTTCGCATTTGTGGCTCAATCATAAAAAAACTGGCTTTTGCCTGTTTCTTTTTTAATATCGTTAAAATGGCATCGATGCCTGGATTTGGCCCATCGTCAAAGGTTAAATACACCTTTGGGCGCTGGTCAGCACGTGCGGTTTCGAAAAAGGTAGTAATGTTCTTTAGATTATTTTTTAAAAAAGTAGGTCTATCCAGTACACTCTTTAAATTCACTAGCCTCACAATCGGTCCTTCATTCATATAGTGAACATGATAGCCAAAATATTCGCCTAAGGTTCGCAACGGCACATACGTCCGTCCGTTTTCGACAAATAGCCTTGCTCTCTGCTTCTCTCCATTAGAAAAATGAATCTCGTTCTTCGCAGTATATAAAATGACAGATTTGCCATTAGCTTGAAGCATGATTTGACCAGGTTTTTCGACGGTCAAGTCTACCTTTACCGCCCTACTAAATTCTCGTACCGGCACATACGTTTTCGAATTTTCCACCAGTGGCAGCGCTTCGGAAAAGTTGATGAATTGGTCATTGACCGCAATCGGAACCGTTCCAGTCGCTGCTGCCGCTTCCACCTCATGCTTGTCCATTAAACAAAATAGTAGAAATAGAATTGCCCATACGAAAACTCTCTTCATCCGTCTCAATCTCCCTTTTCGAAGTACACTTTTTACATATCTATTAAAATGGGAAGACGATTATGCTAGATTAAGAGAAATAAAAAAAGACAAGCATGTAAATGCCTGCCTTTTGCTAATGAGCGTAAAAGATACGATTCCGCCCGCTTTCCTTCGAGGAATAAAGACCATTATCAGCTTGCTCAATTATTTCGTTTAACATCGCGTAATGATTAAGCTCTGCCACCCCAATCGATACGGTTAAGTGGATTTCTTGGTCTCCATCCTTTGTGTGAAAAAGAGTCCTTTCTACTTTTTGGAGAATCGCGGAAACGGTTTGTTTCATTTCACCGAGCGAATCGACCGCAAGAAAGAGAATAAACTCCTCCCCGCCATACCGCCCGAGAACGTAATCATTCTTATTCAGGTGGGAAAGTGACATCTTGATGGTCGCTGCCACCTTGCGAAGAATATGGTCACCATTTAAATGTCCGTATGTATCATTAATCGTTTTGAAATAATCAATATCAATCATCGCAATATACATCTTTTTATCAGCTGGGTCGTAGGTTTTCATTCTATTATAAAAATAACTCATATTAAACAAACCGGTTAACGGATCATGATTGGCATGGAATTGCAGTTTCTTTTTTAACTTGAGCTCCTTTTCAGAGTGGAACAGAAATAAAAACAAGGACAAGCCAGTTAACGTGATTGAACTGAACCGGATTATCGCCATTTCTTTAAAAACTGACCATCCGTCCGAAATCCAAAAAATGGCCGGTAAATCGGAAATCAGCCAGCTAGCCGTAAACAGATAGAGCAGCGACAAGGGGCTAACCTTTAGCGACTTCCACCTTTGTATAAGTAAGGTAAATAATACCGGCAATACCATACCAAAAATCACGCCTGGTATTGCACCAACTCCCCCCATCGCCAATCTCCAAGCACCCGTCACGAGTAAAGCTGGAAATGCCATCGGAAAACCCCAACGAATCGCCAGGAAAACTAAAGGAACGAGGCGGAGATCAAATTTAAAACCTTCAAATTCGATTGGCAAATAAAAGATAATGATTACCGTCGTCGAAACAAGCATAATCAGTGAAATCGGAAAATAATAGTCTGGAAAACGTTCCCGTCTATTTAACAAAATGATAATACATAATTGCATAAAAAAAATAATCGCTATATTAGACAAACTAGATTGAATAACTTGGTACACGGCTTCCACCTACCTACTATGGGAGACAAGCTGCCACATTCTTGTTGATTCTACCTCCATTATATCCCAATTCGACAAACTGTTACTGGAATTTTGTGAATATTTGTCGAAAATACTTGAAGCGATACTGGGTTGTTGCTGAGACGGGTGCTTCTGATAACCTTTTTGGTGATTTGGCGGTAGTTTTGGTGTTATGGGGCAGGGGTTTTGCTTGTTGGAGGGGTTTTTGGTGCTCGGAAATCGTCTTTTCGAAAATTTCTGTGTTCCAAGAATCGAAATCTAGGGGTATTCCGACTTTTTCTGCGGACATTCCGACTATATCAGCGAGTATTCCGACTTTTTCTGCGGACATTCCGACTATATCAGCGAGCATTCCGACTATATCAGCGAGCATTCCGACTATATCAGCGAGCATTCCGACTTTTTCACATTTTCGTCACAAGTCCCAATACACCATCCTCTTCGGCACCACAACAAGACCCAAAAAAGGTAATTAAAATAAAAAGTTGACCCCATCCTAGGCAGGTCAACCGCAAAAATCGAATATTCATTCAAAAAACACTTTTTCATAAACTCTATTCCTTGTCGTTCCTGTTACATTCAAATTCATCTTTCTGAGCAATTTTGTCGCAGTATCCGAATCTCTTAAATGAACAAACTGGCGAAATTCGGAATTTGTGATTTTTACACCTAATAGCAGAAATCGATCATGAAGGGAGTAAATATGTGCGTCTTTATAGGGTATATTGCAAATCTGACAATACCATTTACCGTTTTGGTAGATTAATGGAATAAATTCACAGTCGGGACACTGTACACCTGTTGGCACATCTGCATCGGATAATCCATACTGTGGTAAAATATCTGAAGGTTGGAGTGGGGTATGAGCTTTTATGAGGGCTTTACCCATTTGACGTATTTCCTTTTCTGTCAAAAATTCCTTTGTATGGAGCTCTTCATAATCGTCTATTTTCCAAGTTAGACCAGCAACGGAACAGATTTTTTTAGCACAGGGATTTTCGGGATGTGATACTTGATAGTGGGAGTAGGGATTTGTGGAAACAACTAAAAAGTCAAGAACAGTTGGTGGGAATTTGTGGCGTAAAAACCATCGCCTTAGTTGTTGAACATGCATTCTAGCTTGGGAAACCGGATCAGAAAATACTTCTCGCTTTCCATCATCGGTCATTCGATAAAATTGATGATTGATGAGATCAAAGTAGAGGATACCAGCAATATTTTTAGATTCAATGACGAGGATAAATCGAGTAGAAATGACAATCGTATCGATTTGAAAAAAAGTACCGTCACCATTTGGAAGACGGAGCCCGCAAATAATTAGATATTTATCCTGATCCATTCTTTGCAGCTTTTTATCGACTTCCCGCTCCCCCCATAGCCCTGCGTTTAAACGATTCAACTCATTCTCTAACAATAGTCGTTTTCTGTGGTTTTTGGGGATTCTTCGTAAAATCGCCTTTATTTGCTGAATTTTTATGGGACATTGTCTTTCATTTAGAAACAAACCAATCACCTCTTTATTGGATTTACCTATAAATTCGAGTTGACTGACCGCTTTCCTATCAGAAAATATGACAAATTGACAAACTTTTTTCTATAAAAGGCCCCCTCTTAACCAGTAAGAGGGGCAAATCATTTATTTTACGACGACGGTTACAGTCTTTTTATTTTTCGCTTTATCGATGGCGTTGATAGTTAGTTTTGCCCCTTTTTTCTGCGCTTTGATTGTCACCTTAAAGCTACCTTTTGAGTCGGCTGTTGTCTTGCCAAGTAGCTTTGCACCAAGCTTCACTTCAACAGTAGCACCCGGTTCCGTTTTGCCGGTAACAGTTTTACTTTTAGTCGTAATCGTGTTGACGACTAAGGTTTTTGGTGGTGTCTTGTCAATAACAGTTACGGTTGTTACGTCACTTGGGTTGCCGTAAGCATCCTGAATCCAGACCTTTACCTTTGTTCCAGCTGGGAGCGGTTTAATTTTAAACGAAAACGTGCCATTTTCACTCACGACGACATCCTCGGCGATATAGACACCATCTACCTCTGCCATTAGCAAGGTGTTAGGTTCAGCCGTTCCTTTTATGACTGTATCGTTATCGTCGACCGTTTGGACCTTCGGTTTATTGGGAGCGATATCGTCCATCTCTGGCTCCGCGTTATCTTTCTTCTCGCTCTCCATAAACGGAGTGAAAATGTAAATGTAATTCTGACCAGTATTTTGCTCATCAACGAAGCGGAGATAGTAAATTCCCGGGTCGACATCATAAATCATCGCTGCAGTGTTTCCGTCTTCTTCTGGCTCGATATAATCAATCGGTTCAACAAGATTATTTTTTCCATCGAATAGCTTTAATCCAATTTTCAATTCTTTTGGGTAGGAATAGTAAATCTCCAGATGACCTTTCTCTTTTACCGTCGCCTTATAAAAATCAGCATCATCCTTGCCAAGAGAAGCTAGATAAGATTCATTCAATATAAGAGGATTTGCTTGATCAGAGCGATTGTTCGGCTCCTTTTCGCAAATATATGTTTTTAAGGCATGGTTATATTTTTCCCCGCATTTAAGAGGACCATATGAAACAGCTTGGACAGCTGCATTTTCCAAAGGTAGAAGCGCTAGAAATAAGATGCCAACCAAAACAAGAAATTTCTTCAACCAAAACTCCCCCTGTAGTTTTATGAAAATTTAGTCAATTATAACACAAAATTACCTAGGACAACAGTAAACAATAGCACTTTAGTCCAATAAACACTTTATCGCTTTGTAAAGTGAAGTGTTAGGTTTAATGTTTGGTTAGAAATTCGTTAATGATTCGTTTTATTTTATAGGTCAAAAGTCCCTATTTAGATTAGGTGAAATTCCCTATAATTTTTCAAAAGGGGTGAAAGAATGGTTGTTGATCGAAGACGAAATGAATGGATTGATGTGGCAAAGGGGATTGCCATTATTCTTGTGGTAGTTGGACATGCTGCCACATTTGATGTAACACCTATATATTGGTTTCATATGCCGGCTTTTTTTATGATGAGTGGTTTTTTCTTTAAGCCTATGGACAGCATGAACGCTATTAAGGCATGGCTCGTAAAGCGTGCCAAGCAATTATTTATTCCTTATTTGTTCTTTTTAGTTGTTATTACTGCTTTACGTTATTTGGTGATTTTCTATCAATCGGGTCTATCATGGGAATGGTTGGTGGAGGATGTTAGGAACGTTCTCATTGGCGGGCGGTTTTTCCCTAGTGACTTTTATGTCGTTATGTGGTTTATTCCGTGTCTCTTTCTCACTCAAGTGCTCTGTGCCTTAATCTTTTATTTTGTGAAAAATAAGCTATTTCGTTTTGGCATCATTTTACTATTTTATTCATTAGCACACTTTGAAACATGGTTTTCTTTCAATCATTCCGTGTTTGTGCCGCTAAATTTGGATGTCTCGCTATTGGCCCTACCTTACTTTGTGGTTGGTTATCATGTTCATCGCGCTCTGGTTTTATTTAAAAATAAGCTAGACCTTACAAAATTTGTTGGATTCACCTTATTTGCAGCAGCTATTTTTATTATTACCTTTAAACGCCCAATTGCCTATATATTTGATATGCGTTCTGTGACCTATTATCATTTTTTCTTAGACTTATTAGTTCCCATTACACTGACTATTGCGTTGTTTATTGTAAGCGCTTTATTTACAAAATGGGGACGGCTATCCAGTCTGTTAAACTACGCTGGAAAATCATCACTGATCATCATGTACACCCATGTCCCAATCAAAATCATTATCGAAACGTTTTATTCTAATAGCGTACTCATAATCGTTATCGGTACACTATTGCCATTATTCATCTCAAAAACTCTCCTAGAAAAAAACATACACCTAAGCAACCTAGTCCTAGGAAAAACAAAAACACTTTAACACTTTAAAGCATGTGGGGACAGTCCCCACATGCTTTAAAGCGCTAAAGCGCTTGGTTTGTATTTATGCTATTGTTTGCTCACATTCTCAATGGTGTATCTAACTAGGTAATCGGTGTTGTTGTACGGAAGTTTGGTGTTGTCGAGTGCATAGACGGCAATATGATAATAGCCTGGGTTCAGTTCGGTATAGAGATCACACAAATAGCGGTTCAAGTTTTCATCGAAATAAATCTCGCCGTTTTGGACTAGCTTTCCGTCGATGTCGTATAGGCTTATGCCAAAATCCTCTCCTAGGGCTGGGTCGACTGTTGTACCAACTAGGGATAGGGCACTATAATCGGTGACAAGGAAGTAGAAAACGTCCATATCGTCTGCATTTTTTAGCTGACCAACGATATCTCCTTCTGCATGGATGATTTCATTGGCTGTATCAAGGTCGTCATTCTCCTCTATTTCCTCCGTGACACCTTGCCCCATGACTGGAACAAAATAATCCTGATTCATATCTAAAAGGGTCCGATTTACCATGGTTTTATCTAGGTTTTTCACAGCTTTGACTGGAATGGCTAGATTCATATTTTGACCTTGCGCATAATAGGCGACGTTTATTCCAATCAGTTCACCATAGATATTGACAAGGGCACCGCCGCTGTTCCCGGGACTGATAGGAGCTGTATGCTGAATAAACGTTTGATCGTAATCGATAATGGCCTTGTTGCTGATAATTCCTTCTGTTACGGAATTTTGAATTCCAAGCGGACTTCCGAGCGCAAATGTTTTTTCTCCGGTCTTCACTTTATCGGAATCACCAAGTTCAATGGGCACGAGATTTTTCGGGCTGTTGATTTTTAAGATAGTGAGATCGCGGTCGGCATCATATCCGACAACTTTGTTAGTTTGATAGACTTGGCCATTTGCCAGTTTAATTTTAACATAGGAGACTTCACTGACATCGACTACGACATGATGGTTCGTTACGACCAGTCCATCCTTTGATAGAATAACCCCACTGCCCGTTCCAATTTTTTGTTTATATTTGTTATAGGACTCGATATAAACAACGGAAGGATTGACTTTTTGAAAAATCCCACTAGCATTCAGCGCTTTTTTGTTAACTGTAATAGTAGCCGTTGCTTTCAGTTTCGTGTTCGGAACATAGGCAGTAATGTTCGAAGTACCACTTTTAAGGCCTTTTATTTGGCCCTTACTATCGACGGATACGACCGTCGGCTGGCTGCTCTGCCATTTGATTTTTTTGGCATCAACCTTTGTCAACTTCAACTTCAGAACCTTTGTTGCCCCTACGTAAATCGTAACCTTTGGCTCTACCATTTTAATAGATGCCGTTGGTGTTGCGGCTGAGACCGTGGTGATGTTGGTAAGCCCTAATAGATTCTGTACTAAAAACAAAATGGCAATCCAATACTTTATTTTTTTCATGGCAATCGTCGCTTTCTTTTCCAGAATAAGTCTATTTTACTATAGAAGTAGAAAAATAAGTACCGTTTTCCATAACAAATAAACCTACTCCGAAGAGTAGGTTTTAGTCCTATTAAGGCAATTGAATAAGTAAAGAATCTGTACCAACTATTTTCCTGTCTGTTACGGTGAACAAGCGGTTTAGTTCATACCACTTCATTTCAGAGTCTACCCAAATTCCATGAATTTTGTACGCTCCATCAGGTAACGTAAAGCCAAAGTTTCCATCAGGGTCGGTATTGGTCGTAAACCAATTTCCTGATTGATCTTCTATACTAAAGTTCAAGTAGGTTAACGGCAGACCGGATTTTGTTAGCAACCCGGTAATATTCAGTGCCGCTTCTGGTGGTCCTTGAAGAACATCAATATCAAGTGCTAACGTACCGGCAACCGTAAATTCTTTATTTAACACATACCATTTATTTTCTTTTCCAACCCAAATTCCTTCTATCGTATAGGAGCCATCAGGAAGTTTCACCTCAAATTGACCCTTTTCATCCGTTTGAACAGCATACCATTGTGGCTCACCATCAGATGTACGTAAGCTAAAGATTAGATTGGCTAGGGCTTGTGTTCCTTTCGTTAGGGTGCCGGCTACATTAGCTTGAATGGTTATATTTTTAATATCAATCGTTAATTCTGTAGAACCTACTAACTTACCTGCCTCCACCGTAAATGTTTGATTTAACTCATACCATCTAGCTTGAGCATCCATCCAGATACCTTCCACAACATATTCGCCATCCGGTAAGTTAAAGACGAATTCCCCTGAAGCGTTTGAGCTTGATGAATACCAGTTTAATCCATCTGCCGAACGAAGACTAAATGGAATATTGGATAATACTTTGTTTCCATTTTGGAGTGTACCCTTTATATTCCATTGATGGGCTGGGGGTAACTGTGTTTCTAGAGCATTAATCGTAACCGGCGCTTTTCCATTGACCAAACCATATTGAAGCGTGAAGGTTTTATTGAGTAGGTACCAATTAGGCGCCTCCCAAATACCCACTACATGATATTCACCATTTGGTAGGTTATGGGTAAAAATTCCGTTTTCATCTGTAACCATGTCATACCAAACTGGATCCGCCCCTGTGGAATGAAGACTGAATTGAAGGTTAGCCATTGGCTCTTTACCTTTTACTAAAAGTCCTTGCCCAGGTAGTAGGTTTGGTATTGGCTCAGGGTCCACATCCATAGACTTTGTAATCGTTACATCTTTTTCAGCATTATTCCCCGCGGCATCCTCGAAAATGAGCTTTAGACGATTGACACCACTAGTTAACCCAAATAGGTCAAACGCAAACGTACCATCCTCTTGAAGCTTAATTACTTGAGTATCTACAAGCGCTCCAGAGTTATTTCTTAATTCATAACGACCGTGTAAATAATGATTTACATCATACTCTTCACCAAAGACTACTTCAATTACTTCCTTCCAATCAATATAGGAATCTTGTAGAGAACCTGTGAAAGGAATTTTTGTGCTATCAACGGTTAAATCCATTGCAGAAATGACAGGACTTGTTGTTTTAACGAAAACTGGACCAATCCAATTTTGTGTTTCATAACCTGACCAGTCTTCCTTAACGGTTGATAAGTCGAGAGAATAAACCCCATCTGGGGCTGTTTCTTCGGTTGCTTCATCCGACCAAGAGATATAGCTGCCATCAAACGTAACCGTTTTTGGTCCAACAGAAGTCTCTTCCTCATTAACGATATACCCAAGATAGCCATCTTCATATTCCCCACCTGTTTGATTTTGAGCATCCCAAAGTTCTAACCAAGTCGTGAATTGCGGGTTATAAAATTCATAACGAATCGTTGTACTATCCTTTATTCCATCACCATTCGGAGAAATATGCATGCTTTCAGCTGCGAAATCCTTCAAACCTGTCGGCGGACCAAAGTTAGCAGCAAACGGTAAATTCAAGTTTGTTGTGCCATTTGTTAATTTTACATAACCTAAAATTTCATTGCCAACGGTTCCCTCTCCGGCCGGAACGGTTAAGGTAACCTTTAATGTTTTTTCACCTGTTAGGGTAAAACGGGATTGATCCACACTCACGTTAGCAGCAGCTAAACCATCTGTTGCGGCTTTTGTTGTTTGAACTGTAACCGTATAATCAGACGGTGTATCCACCATATTTTTAACAACAATATCCTTGGTCATCGTCGTCACCTCCGAACTACTCGGGGTTACATTTCCAAAGGTAATGGTTCCTTTCCTATTTTCATAATCATTATCATCAAAACTAGTTACATCATACGAATAAGCTAAGGCTTCTGCTGTCGCCGCCTTTAATGGCTGTACACGTCCAGCTCCTTGAGCAAATACATCATATTTCGCTGTATCTAATAGTTTCGCAGTATTTGAAATGGCTACTTTCATATCAAATGGTGTCCATTCTGGATGTTTCGATTTTAGTAAAGCAGCAATCCCGGCAATATGTGGTGCCGCCATACTTGTTCCGGTAAAACGGTCATAGGCCTCTGAATAATCGGCGTTCGGGAAATCCTTTTTGTAGGCAGGAACGGAAGACATAATGTTCGTTCCTGGTGCTGATACGTCTGGTTTTATATCAAACACCGGGTTTGATGGGCCTCTTGAACTAGAATCATTGATATCATCACCAGCGGTTTTTGCTGTTGTAAAGTTATTAAATGTGACAGTTGCCAGTTTCGTAGCTAGTGCGGTTCTCAATGCTGATCCATCCTTATTCGACATATCAAAAGTCGTAATATAATGGAACGTATCTCCTAAAAATACTCCTGAAGGTCCTGTCTCGTTATTATAAATAATGGCAGCCACCGCACCAGCTTTTTTAGCAGCAGCTATTTTATCAACAAAAGGAATGCCTCCGCCACGAGAAATGAGGACAACCTTACCCGTAACAATTAATCTAGTGTAATCATTCTCAACACCATAATTCGGTACAGCAATTAGGTCATATTCACCGTTTAATAGCTGGCTAGGCTGACTGTCAAATTTCCAAGCCATTACAGTTAACGGGTATGTTTTTACGGCAGAGCCTTGGACTCTAATCGAAACGTCAGCTTTCATCGTCGTTTCCGGAACTGTTGAGTTTCCTACTGAAATAGCAAATGCACTGGTTGCAGGACTTCCAACCGTTCCTCTGCCAGGGCCATCATTTCCGTTAGCGATAACGGCCGTTGTTCCGGCTAAAACAGCATTGTTGATGGCAATGGAGTCCGCAGAGGTTTGGCTATTATTACTACTCCCTAACGATAGATTAATAATGTCCATTTTTTCAGCCACTGCTTTTTCAATTCCAGCGATAATTCCAGAGGTCGAGCCGCTGCCATAGGCCCCTAAAACCCGATAAGCATATAATTCAATTTTGGGTGCAATTCCCTTCATTCCATATGGGTTGTTACCTTGAGCCGCAATCGTACCGGCAACATGTGTTCCATGATCAGTGTAAAAAGAATTGCCATTTACATCAAACTCAGGCATGTTTGCGGCACGGTCTAACGGTGAGGTTTCATATGGATCGGTATCGATTCTTGTACGAGCATAACCAGCAGTTGACGTTTGTTTTATGAAATTATAGCCGCCTTTATAAACCCCTTCAAATTCGGGATGATGGTAGTCAATTCCGGTATCCAGTACAGCTACCTTTACATTTTGTCCCTCATACCCCATACTCCAGAGTGTTGGAACATCAAGAAACGGGGAACTTGAATTCATGGCTGGTTGGAATGTATCTTCTGCCTCGGCTTTCCCTAAGGCATGGACTTCCGTATCCGGTTCAATGAAGGTAACTCCTTCAACCTTCAATAATTTTTTCAACTGATTTGCTTTCACTTTTATAGACATACCGTTAAAGGCATAATTGTATTTAAATCCATATATTGCTTTAATACCTTTTGCGTTTAATTGTTTCTCAAATAATTTGTGCTGGGCATTAACATTATCCTTTACCTTTTTTTCAAGCGTTGAGGAAAAGGGCTTACCTGAAACTTTATTCATCCCCTTTACGAATGCGACAGGGTGTTCACTAAGCTGCACGATAACGGAAACGTCGTCATTCCCCGTTAGACCGTTTAATTCTTTATGTAATATTGGTCCTTTGCTAAGTGCCTTCCTTTGTTCGTTAATCCATTTTTTCATTTGATTCAGCGATTCCGAACTCATTTGCTCCTTTTTTGTAGCAGCATGACCACTAAATGGCGACCACATTGTCAAAACGAGTAGGAAAACTAATAAACTATGAATCCATTTACGTGCTATTCTAGGTGTATTCAACATGTTTCTCCTTTCATTTTGAAAATTATTATTTTAGAAAAATTTCCATAATTCAAATTTATCATAGGTAAATAGTAGTGTAAATATCAAAAATAGTTAGGAATGAATAATTTTACTTTTGTATGAATAAATATGCAAAAAAAATATATAAAAAACCTACTACCCTAAATGATAGAGTAGTAGGTTTTCTTAAATGCTGGTTATTATGGTAGTTCGATTGTTAACGAATTTGCTCCTTCTAATTTACCATCTTTAACAGTAAATAGTTGGTTAAGTTCGTACCACTTACTTTCAGAACCATTCCAAATACCATGGATTTTGTAAGTGCCATCTGCCAGCTTGAAGTTGAAGCTTCCGTCTGTTTCGGTTGTTGTTGTAAACCAGTTACCAGTAGTATCTTCAATACTGAAGTTCAGATTAGCTAATGGAGCACCTGCTTTTGTTAATAAGCCTGTTACGTTTGGCGCTGCTTCAGGCGGACCTTGAAGAACGTCAATATCCATTGCTAACGTGCCTGCAACTGTAAATTCTTTGTTTAATACATACCATTTACCTTCAGATCCAACCCAAATTCCTTCGATTGTGTACGTGCCATCTGGAAGTTTCACTTCGTAACGACCGTTACTATCGGTTTGGACAGCGTACCACTGAGGCTCACCAGTAGAAGTACGTAAGCTGAATACAAGGTTAGCTAGCGCTTTTGTACCCTTCGTTAGCTTTCCAGTCACATTCGCTGTATTAACAGCGTTCTTCACATCGATTGCTAATTCCGTAGCTCCGTCTAACTTACCTTCCTTAACAGAGAATGCTTGATTCATTTCATACCACTTGCTATGAGCATCGACCCAGATTCCTTCAACAACATAGTCTCCATTCGGTAAGTTGAAGACGAAATCGCCGCGTAAGTCTGTAGTTGTGGCATACCATTCACTGCTATCAGCTGTGCGAACACTGAAGGTTAAGTTACTAAATGGTTTAGTTCCATTCTTCACTGAACCTTTTACATTCCATTGATCAGCTGGTGGAAGTTGAGTATCAAACGCTTCAATAATTACTGGTGCGCCATTCACTAATCCGTCTTTCAATGTAAACGTCTTGTTCAGTAGGTACCAGTTTGGAGCATCCCAAATTCCAACTACATTATACTCGCCATCTGGTAAGTTATGCGTGAAAATTCCGTTTGCATCCGTTACCATGTCATACCATACTGGTTCTGTACCAGTTGAGTGTAAGCTGAACTGTAGGTTTGCAAGTGGCTTGCCACCTTTTAATAGTAAGCCTTGACCTGGTTCAACTGTTGGTAGTGGATCTGGATCCGGGCCAGGTGTTGAACTCGTAATGGTAACGACTTTTTCTGCATGATTCTGTGCTTCATCGTCAGCGATTAACTTAAGTTTATTTTCACCTTCTGTTAAGCCAACAAGATTCATGTTAAACGTACCATCTGCAGCTAATGTGATTGGTTGGCTATCAACCAAATCTCCTTCAGCATTATAAAGTTCGTACTTCACATGAAGATTGTCATTGACATCATAGTCTTCACCAAAGACTTCCTCCACTACATCTTTCCAGTCAACATAAGAGTCTGTTACTGAACCAGTATAAGTAGCCGTAGCACCTTGGACTGCAGTGTTTTCTGCATTAATAGTTGAAGGGGTGGATTTGATATAAATTGGCCCTAAGTATTCTGCTGCTTGAGCAGTTGATAAGTCAAGTGTATAGACACCATCAGGTGCTAATTGTTTTGTCCCTGCAGCAGAACCCCAAGGAGTATATTGTCCATTAAATACAACGGATTTTGGTCCTGTTGTAGTAGACGTGCTATTTACTAGATATCCTAAATAACCATCTTCATAGTATCCAGCATCTTGATTTATAGCATCCCAAAGTTCAAGATACGTTGTGCCCTGTCTATTATAGAATTCATACTTAATTGTTGTACTGTCAAGCTTTCCATCACCATTTGGTGAGATATGCATGCTATCTATAGAGTAGCTCTTTAACCCTGTCGGAGGGGCAAAGTTAGCTGCAAATGGTAAGCTCATTTTTGTTGTACCATTTGTAATATGAACATATCCTAAAAGTTCAATTCCCGTAGCACCAGCACCTGCAGGATAGCTTAAAGTAACTTTTAATAATTGCTCATCATTTAATGTAAAGCTAGTTTTGTCAACGGTTACCTTTGCATTGGCAAATGCACCTGTTGCCGCTTTTGTTACTTGAACGGAAACGTTATAGTCGCTTGGACTACCTGTTAGGTTTTTCACCTTAACATCTTTTGTAATAGAGTTAGCTGAACCAGTTGGAACGTTTCCATACGTGATCGTTCCTTTTACGTTATCATATGTGTTATTGGAGAAAGTTACCTTATCCAATGAATAAGCTAACGCATCTGTATGAACAGCCTTATAAGGTTGGACAAGTCCAGCACCTTGCGAGAATACATCGTACTTGGCTGTATCCAATTGTTTCGCAGTATTCGTAACAGCTACTTTTAAATCAAACGCTGTGTAGTTCGGATGCGCTGATTTTAATAGCGCTACAACACCTGCTACATGCGGAGTAGCCATACTTGTTCCAGTGTAACGATCATAAGATTCTGAATAATCGATTCCTGGATAATCTTTTCCATACGAAGCTACCGAAGACATAATGTTTGTTCCCGGTGCGGAAACGTCTGGTTTAATGTCAAAGTTCGGAGTAGACGGTCCTCTTGAACTTGAAGTGTTAATGTCATCTCCCGGTTGAACTCGCTTGCTAAAATTAGAGAAAGATACTTTCGCTGATTTCGTTGCTAAAGTTGTACGAAGTGCATTACCATCTGTATAACTCATATTATACGTTGGAATAAACGCAAATGAGTCACCTAAATTACCGTTGTATGGTCCAGGAGTACCGGAACCTGTAGAAGAGTTATGAATAATAACTCCAACTGCACCTGCAGCTTTTGCTGCGGCAATTTTTTCAACGAAAGCAATATCGCCACGTGCCACTAGCGCAATTTTACCATTTACATCTAATCCGTTGTAATCAGCGGTTGCCCCAACTTTTGGAACGGCCACAAGATCATATTCACCCGTTAAGGTATCACCAGGGTTCACGCCAAATTTGGTACCCATCAACTCTACTTTTGAATAAGTAGTTGGGGATGCGCCATCAAGTGTAACTTGGATATCACTTGAATGAACATCCGCAGGAACCGTTGAGTTCGCAACTGCAATCGAGAATGCCGCTGTCGAAGGGTTTCCGATTGTTCCTCTGTTCGGACCGCTGTTACCTGTTGCAATAACCGCAATCGTTCCAGCCAACGCTGCGTTGTTAATGGCAATCGAGTCAGAAGCCGTTGAACTCGTACTGCTTCCACCTAAAGATAAGTTCATAACATCCATATGTTCAGCCGCTGCTTTATCAATACCTGCAATAATTCCAGATGTTGCTCCACTTCCATATGCCCCTAATACACGGTAAGCATATAATTCCACTTTCGGAGCAAGACCTTTAATACCAAATGTATTTTTACCTTGTGCAGCAATCGTACCAGCAACGTGAGTACCGTGGCTAGTCCAGAATTCATTGCCGTTTGCATTCACTTCTGGTTGACCTGCCGCTCGATCTAGTGGTGTAGTTTCATATGGATCGTCTGCATCACGTCCGCGTGCATATTTTGCATCGTGAGTAACGAAGTTGTATCCACCTTTATATACTCCTTCAAATTCAGGATGTAGGTAGTCAATTCCTGTATCAAGAACAGCAACCTTCACATTTTGCCCTTCAATTCCTTCTGCCCAAAGTGCAGGAACACCTAAATGCGGAGCACTGGTATTCATAGCAGGGGTAAATGTATCAGACGGAGCCACTTTACCTAAAGCATGGACTTCTTCATCTGGCTCAACTAGCTGGACCCCTTTAAGATTCATTAATTCTGCTACTTGGCTTGCTTTTAGCTTTAACGACATACCGTTGAATGCATAATTATACTTAAAGCCTACCTTTGCATTTAAGCCTTTCGTGATCATTTGCTTTTCAAAAATTTGTTGTTGAGCTGTTACCTTTTGTTTTGCTTCTTTTTCCATCGTAGCGGTAAATTTCTTACCAGATAGTTTACTTATACCTTCGACCATCGCCACTGGTGGTTCACTCAATTGGACGATGACGGCTACTTCTTCATCACCTGTTAAGTTTTGTAAATCTTTATGCAACACTGCTCCCTTTTTGGCAGCCTTTTGTTGCTGAGAAATAATTTGACTCATTTGCTTGACAGATTCTTCACTTAACTGGTCTTTGCTCGAAGCAGCAAATACAGGATTGTACATGCTTAATGCGAGCATCAAAACTAATAAACTACTAAATAACTTACGCAAATTCTTAGTTTTCAAACATTTTTCTCCTCTCTACCCTTATATTTTAGTTGTTTAAACATTTGATTAACTATGTATTCCTCCCCCCAGTTTATGTGTTAATTCTGAATAATCACAAATTAGTGATTATTTTTACTTTAACATAGGAAATTAGTATTGTAAACATGCACCATACTAGGTTATTTTTGCAAAATACTTAGTATTTCTACCATTTTTGACAAGGGAACGATAACAGAAAAAAAACACCAACTAGTGGTGTTTTTTATTGAATGTCATATATTTTCCCATTATTGACCCATACCTCTGTGGTCCGACCTTTGGCATCAATGCCCCTTACCACCCAAAAGGGACCTAGGTCTTTGTAATCATCATGAATACGTTGGTTAATACTAAATACTTCCGTAAGTCTAGTATTTTCTAAAACTAATTTACTGGCTAAATCGGCTTGACTAGGTGTGGTTGTGGTATCAGTAGAATCTGAATCAGATTCTTCTGTCTTGTCACCTGTCGCTGTGCTATTAATTGGCGCCTCTTTTTCCTTCGAGTCGGCTTGATCATTTGAACAGGCAACAAGAGAAGCCGTTATCATAGCCATTAAAATAAATAAGATTTTTTTCATAGTAGTAAATCCCTCTCCAAAGTATTAGTAGATATCTTTTATTTTTTTACACATGATGTCCGCTGTATAGTAGGACGCTTGCTGTAACAATATGCGGCCAATCCTCTCACGCTCACGATCATGATAAAGCAGTTTTTCAAGCTTTTGATTCATCTGATTATCATCGTTAAGTGGGACAAGCAATTCCAAAGAACCTGATGGGTCCAACACCTCCTTGATTCCACCAACGTCCGTACTAATGACTGGCAAGCCACGACCCATCGCTTCCAAAAGCACATAAGGCAATCCTTCTTTATGAGAAGTAATCAGCATTACATGCATTTTGTCCATAAAATCTATTACATTTGTCTGGTTTCCCCAAAATTTAACAATCTCCGTCAACCCTTTTTCCTTAACAGTTTGGTAGTAATGTTCAGCAAGCCTGCCTTCTCCCAGTAGCCAAAATTCTACCCCATACGGTAATGCTTGTCGGTGAAACTGCTCGGCAATCCGGATGATCATCTCAATATTTTTTTCTGGGACAAGGCGCCCCACAAACCCAATAATCTTTTTGTCACTGGTCCTAAGTTGTGCCTGTTTCGATTCCCAATTTGGGACTGATTGTACTTGCTCGGTTGGCAGCCCATTATGGATCATATGGAGGTTTTGTTTCCTAAGTCCAATCCCTAGTCCAGCTAGATAATCATACTGAGATACTGTAATGATATCGGATGAAAAACGGCCAAACAGTCGCTCAAGAAAAATATAAAAAGCTTTCTTTTTTTTCGATAACGTTGGGTCGGTAAACACAAATCCATGGGCTGTAAATATAATTTTCGGAACCCGGCAAACAAAAGCAGCCAACCTGCCGATAATACCGGCCTTGGAGCTATGGCAATGAACAATATTAAATGGATTGCGGCGAAGATGCTGCCTCAACTGCCAAAAAGCCTTCCAGTCTTTCATTGGCTGGATTGATCTTGGTATCGGAATGATCTTTACAGGAATACCGCGCAAAATTAACCAGTCAACTAGCGGCCCCTCTTCTCCAGTAACAACCTCAAGTTTGGCACCGTTTTTTTGAAACCAAGAGACTAAATCCATCACATGTTTCTGGGCACCGCCAATATCAGCACCTGTTATGACATATAAAATCTTCATTTTGTTATCGTGCGTAATACACCGGACACCCCTTCCAAAAATGCTCGTTTCGTGAACTTGCTTTCATAGGCTGTTCGAGCTGCCTCTCCCATCTTCAGTCGCAGCTCCCGATTCTTGACAAGGTACTCGGTTTTTTCAACAAGCTCTGCTAAGGAATCCTTCCCAATCAACAACCCCGTTTTCCCATCTTCGACTAGTTCACTAATCCCACCAACGTTAGTAGCGACACACGGAAGACCTACACCCATTGCTTCAATAATGGAAAGTGGTTGTCCTTCAGTATCAGAAGGTAATATAAATAGATCGCCATTAGCCAAAAGGTCAGTTGGATTCTCAACCCATCCGTGAAACGTGACGTTTGCTTGTAGTTGACTATTTGCTACCATAGTCAATAGCATATTTTTATATTGATCAGAATGCCAATGCGGCTTCTCACCTATTATATGTAGGTGAATAGCTAATCCTTTTTCAACAAGTTCTTTACAGGCACTAATCACAAGGTCCTGGCGTTTCCCCTCAATTAATGCACCAACCATCATTAAATGCACCGTTTCCTGTTTAGTGTCCATTGGCTTTTTCCCGTTTACATCTAGACCATTGGCCACAAATATAAATTTTTCTCGATGAGCAGTAAAGTTCGCTTGATACATCTCACATAATTGTCTAGAAACCACAATAACCTTGTCCGCTGTCGCTAAAGCCAATTTACCAAGAAGATTATTAAGCTTTTCCTCTCCGTGAATATGCCACACGACTTTCTTTCCAAACAACTTCGCTAACCAGCCAATGAATAATTGGGAGCGAAACTGACTTGTATAAATAACCTCCGGCTTAGAAAGAAGAATATAACGCGCCATTTTCAAAAAATGCGGAATAGTGGAAAAACTCAATCGACATTTCAAGCCGATCCCACCCTTAATCCCTTCATTGCGAATTCCATCTATCCTTTTATCTATAGGGACAATATTCACTTCTAAACCTTTATGTCCAATTCGTTCAAGCATCGGACCGTGCGTTGAGGTGACAAAATTCGTCTCAATCCCGAATTGCTTTAGTCCTTCAAGTAATTCAAGCTCACACTTTTGGGCCCCACCCCACTCTGGGCGGCTTTCATAAAATAGCACCTTCATTGGCCTACCTCCAGCCTTTAGCGAAGAGAATGACCGGTATGGATTTTAGAACAATCTTCAAATCTACTAAAAACGAACACGTTTCGATATAAATGAGGTCTTGTTCAAACTTTTCTTTTGGCGACAATTCATAGCCGCCATTTATTTGGGCCAAGCCAGTAATTCCAGGTTTCACACAGAGTCTTTTTTGAAAATCGGGTATCGTTTTTTCAAATTTCTTGATGAAGTACAGACGTTCAGGTCTAGGACCAATGATGGCCATTTCATTCCGAATGACATTTAGCAATTGCGGGATCTCATCTAGCCTATACTTCCGCAAATAATGTCCTACTGTTGTAATTCGGTTATCATTTTTTTTAGCCCACTGAGGTCCATTTTTTTCTGCATCTATGTACATGGTTCGAAATTTATAAATTTTGAAAGGCTTTCCGTCTCTGCCAATTCGTTCTTGAAGGAAAAAAACCGGGCCAGGTGAATCCATTTTAATCAAAACCATAATGAAAAGTAGTAAAGGTAGAAGACATAGTAAAACAAATAAACTAAAAAGGATGTCAAAACCCTGTTTACAATAAAAATAGGTTTTTTTAGATTTGGTTAGTTGTTGCTGGATCACTATTTGATTCATATATCCACACTCCACCAGGTCAATATTACTAGTTACGGAATACTAGAAAGCGATGGAAAAAATTCTCCATAGGGGCTTTTTCTATTGGTATAATTATATAAAATTTCCTCCAATTACATATAGTATATTGGATAAAATTATTTAATACCATAGTTTTTTAGATAAAGAAAGTTTGGAAAAATATCCTAAGATATTTATTCCCATTACTAAGTCAGTAGATGCTATAATAGAAAAAAAGTGTGGAGTGTACCGCGTGAACTTGAAATCTATTATTCCATTTTCATTAAGGAGAAATATATCCTATATGCTGATAGGCAATCTTGTCTATGCCTTATCGCAATGGGGCATCATTATGGCTCTGGCGAAACTGGGTTCCGCTAGAATGGTAGGGGAATTTTCGTTAGGCTTAGCCATTACTGCACCGGTCATTTTGATATTCGACCTCCAATTACGCTCCGTTATCGCAACAGATACCAAAAATGAGTTTTCATTTCGGCAATATTTGATATTAAGAGGAATTTCTAGTTTTCTAGTTTTAGGTGTATTAGCAGGGATTGTTATATTCCAGGATTACCATGGGCAATTGGCCCTAGTGATCTATCTGATTGGTGTAGCAAAATTGTTAGAATCTATTTTTGAACTATATTACGGTCTCTTTCAAAGACATGAAAAAATGGATTGGATTGCCAAATCACTAATATTCCGGGGAATTGCTTCAGTTGCGTTAATTTCAATTCTTATTTTTCTAACAAAAAACCTTTTGATTGCTATTCTTTGCTATTGTTTTTCCTGGCTTTGCCTGTTTATTTTTATCGACCGACCTAAGGCTAGACATTATAAGTCAGAATACACGCCCTTCGAATGGCATCCTATTAAACGATTGTTCTTAACTAGTTTACCACTTGGTATTGTCATGATGATGATTTCATTATATACGAATATACCAAGATATTTTCTGGAGAATCTAAATGGGATAAATGCTGTCGGCTATTACTCTGCCTTATTTTATATTGTTATAGCTGGGAACTTGGTTATTAATGCGGTTGGACAATCCATTAGCCCACGGCTAGCCATTTATTTTACGAATAATGAATATACCAAGTTTTCCAAACTATTGAATACGTTTATCCTTTTAGGTGGTCTTTATGGAATGGTTGCCACCATATTAACCATTCTTATCGGAAAACAAGTATTAGAAATCATTTACACACAGGAATATACCCAATATCATCAGATCTTTATTTTATTGATGGTTTCCGGAATGATTATGTATTCAGGTTCTTTTTTGGGATATGCGTTAACTGCGATGAGAAAGTTCGCTATACAGCCATATCTTGCCAGCATCTGGGTTGGAGCAACGGTATTTCTAAGCTATCTTTTGATTCCGAAATATGGATTATTGGGGGCTGCATACGTTGCCATTTTGGTGACTGCAATTCAATTTATTACGCAAGCAGCAACGGTTTATTGGCTTCTCTACAGGACAAAAAAACAAACCTTACTGCAATGTGATTAGCTCCTAAGTATGAGGTGGTTGGTTGAATGAGTAAACGGGTTCTTCATGTATTTATGGCCATGAATGTCGGCGGTGCTGAAACAATGGTCATGAATATATATCGTGCAATAGATAGAAATAAAATTCAATTTGATTTTTTGGTCCATTTAGAGGAACCTGGATACTTTGAAAACGAAATTACTGCACTTGGTGGCAAAATCTTTCGTATTCCTTATCCAAAATTAACCACAATAGTCGTTTTTAGGTCTCAGTTAATTCAGCTATTAAAAGACAATCAATACGTCGCTGTACATAGTCATGTCCATTCCTTCAGTGGCCTAACTTTAGAAGCTGCCCATGCAGTTGGCATACCTGTCAGAATTGCTCATAGTCACACAACTTCTGATGGAAAAACACAAACAGTCGCCAGAACGATTTACTTATCTATGATGAAATATTTATTAACCCGACATACAACACATCGATTAGGTTGTTCGAAAGATGCTAACGAATCATTGTTTGGCAAAGAATTAAATGCAGATGTCTTTCCAAATGCTTTTGACCTTCAAGCGTATGGCCAAATTTCAACTCACAAAACCAAAAGTTCAAACCTTGTTATCGGTCATATCGGACGTTTTGACCGTGTAAAAAATCATGCTTTTTTCGTCAAAACCTTTTATTATTTTCGAAAAAAACATCCAAATGCAACGGCAATCCTTGTTGGTGAAGGACCGGAAAAAGACCAGATCGAACAGTTAGTTTCGGAATATGAGTTGACAGATGCGGTTCAATTTCTAGGTATTCAATCTGACATTCCAAGGATATTAAGTACCTTTGACTTTTTCCTATTTCCTTCTTTCTATGAAGGTCTCGGAAATGTTGTCATTGAGGCACAGGCTGCCGGTGTTCCCTGCTTAGTATCTACTAATGTTCCAAAAGCCGTTGATTTGTCTTTAATGCTAGTCACCTTTAAAGATTTACAAGATGGTCCGGAATCATGGGCAAATTCCTTGGAAACCTTGATGGAATCCGCAGTACGGCCAAGCTGGAGTGAGCGATACCTTAATTTACAGCAGAATGGGTATGATGTAATGACAAGCGCAAAATTCTTAGAAAATATTTATTTGGGAAGTTAGTAAAATGAGAAAAATAAAAAATTGGTCCTATATCTCATTTTTTTTATTTACATTAATTTATTTCTCCGCATCCCTTGTCTTTTTGGACACGATCTATCGGCCAATCGCGAAAGAGTTTACGATTGCTAGGTATGTAAGTATATCGGTTTGCTTTATCATCCTTATCATTATTTATATTTACAAGAATGGAATAAAAATTATTCCTTTCCCTTCCTATTTATCAGTTTATGTTTTTATCATATGGCTCTTATTTAGTTTATCGATTTTAATATCCGAACTTTTTCAGTATAAAATCCCTATTCAGGGAATGTTTTTTCTACTGGTGGTCCCGTTTATATACTTTACGGTTATGCCATTTATGACAAAAATAGGTGGCCAAATCATTCATTTTTCATTATTTACAGCTAATATGCTTTATATTTTGATTTCGTATCTTACTAAACCAGTTGAATTCATCCCCTATTCGGGTATTGCAGGTAACCCAAATGGTTTTGGACATATGTCAACTCTTGCCTTTATCTCTGGTTTATTAATACTTATTTCGATACCGAAGCAGAAATGGTTGCTAAAACTACTTACAATAGCAGCAATGGGACTCGCTCTATTTAGTATTTTTTTATCAGCAAGCCGAACTTCCTTATTAATTGTCGTACTGATGACCGTTATTTTCCTTTTACATTCGTTATTACTACGGAAAAATATGATGATCATGGTTGGTGTTGGTCTTTTTGCTTGTCTTTCTTTGTTTACTCCTTTAAAGGGAATTCTTATATCTGGCGTCGTGCAAAAGTTTTCAGAACTCTCGGCCCAAAGGGATCTTTTAAATGGGCGAACTGAGGTATGGCTGGGGATGGTTAGGGAAGCTACTTTATTTGGCAATGGTGAGAGTTATTCCACTCATTTTTTCGAAGGAGCCCATAATAGTGTCATTTCCATATTAGGTTATTACGGAATCATTTCAGCTGTATTATTGGCTGTCTTTCTTTTCACTCTTCTGGTCTTATCATTTTTTTATATCTTTCAGCATGAACAAAAGCTTGCCATTTTACCTTTTATCATCATATTAACCTTTACTCTGTTCAGTATGACTGAATCGATGTTTGGATTAATCGGAAATGGAATTACGATTGCCTTTTACCACTCCGTTGGAATTCTTTTATTTAAAGATAATCATGCAACATAAAACGGATGCCCCTATTAATTAGCGGCATCCGTTTTATATTAGAATTGAAAATAAATAAACGGTGAGGAATGAACAGCTGTTAAAAATAACAAGCCAAATAAGACAAAAAATAAAATAAACAAACCTAGAAAACGATTTAACGGAAAATAAAGATAACGGTTTTGCTTTATTCCTACCAGGTGACTGATGATGATGATTGGAACGATAATGAATACGGATGTCGCATACCATTGAACACCTATTGGATCCGATAGATAGAACATTTTTTCAATCATTAGCATGGAAATAGCGAAATCGGTTGAGCGGAAAAATACCCATGCAAGGCAAACAAATACAAAGGTGACTAACCAACTGCCCAGTTGATAAATTTTATTTTCCTTCACATTTGAGATACGAAAATAATCCATATATATTTTGTGCACCGCTAACCCTATTCCATGAAGACCACCCCACACGACAAAGTTCCAGCTGGCCCCATGCCACAAACCACCTAAAAGCATGACAATCATTAAATTGATATATTGTCTAACCCTACCTTTTCGATTCCCACCTAAAGAGATATACAAGTATTCTCTTAGCCAAGTAGAAAGCGAAATGTGCCATCTTCTCCAAAACTCCGTGATGCTTTTTGAGACATATGGCATATCGAAGTTTTTCGGAATGTCAAATCCTAAACACTTTGCAGAGCCAATGGCCATATCAGAATAACCGGAAAAATCACAATATATTTGAATAGCATAAGCAATAACTGCCAGCCAAATCGTTCCAGAACTATACTTTTCAGGTGCGTCAAATACAGGATCGACAAATAGTGCTAAGCGGTCAGCAATTAAGATTTTTTTGACTAATCCAAATAGGAATATCTGTAAACCCTGTTCTACATTGGCCCATTTGATGACAATCTCCCGTTGTAATTGAGGGAGAAATTGCTTTGGCTTTAATATTGGACCAGCAATTAAATGTGGAAAGAAGGCAACAAGAAGGGCAAGATCCATAAAGCTTTTGGGTGATCGGGTCGATTTACGATAAATATCGATTGTGTAACTCATTACCTCAAAGGTTATAAACGAAATCCCTACGGGAAGAATTATTTCAAGAAATGGAAATCTTACTCCGAGATTGTCGAGTAAAATATTTGCGGAATCAATAAAGAAATTAAAGTATTTAAAGAAACCTAATATCGTTAAGTTAAAAATAATACTTCCGGTTAGCCATCTTTTTCGTTGTTTATCCTGATGGCTATTTTCAATTCCAATACCGATATAATAATTGATTAAGGACATCAGGAACATCAATAGAACAAAACGATAATCCCAATAAGCATAAAAATAGTAGCTAGCAAGTAAGAGAAAGATTTTTTTTACCTTGGCTGATTTGACAATCAACATAAACAAGATAACGACGACAAAAAAGATGAGATATGCAAGGCTTGAGAAAATCAATCTTTTAACCTACCTTCAAAGAAGTCTATTAATTCATCAGCGATTAATTGATGCCCCAAAGAATTCGAATGTCCATCACCTGGGATGGTATTGTTAAAACCATAGACTGGCTGTTTTTTGGTAACATACTGCTGTACAAACGGTTTCCTCATATTGATAATAGGAACATTATTCTTCTGAGCATACACTTCAACGAGATGTTCGATCTCGGATGGCTGAGCGTCAATTTGCTCAAAATCTAGTGACGGCAGATAAAGAAGAACTAGATTGGGATATTGCTGCTTAAATTCTGTAACTGTCCAAGAAATGAGAGAATCAAAATCCTGACCGTTATGATTGGATGTTGTTGCTTGAACACTAGTAAATTTTTTCTGAGCTAGTATCTTTTGGATTTTGTCAGCACCTACATGGAATACCGAATACTCAAGCAATTCCTTCACCTGTGGAAACTTTTGTAGAAACGGAAAAATACTTTGAATATCTTTGTTAAAAACAGTTTGATAGGAACCTGAATGCTCCTTTACATAAAAATTCCTGGTTGAATCTAGCAAATCTTCTGTGAAATCAGCATCATTTAATTGAATAATCGTATAATCCTGTTGAATATTTGTTTTATAAAAATCTGCTAAATGGATATAATAGGCGGGGCTCCCCCCACTTCTACCAGCATTAATTACGCTGATAGGGTTAGCCGTCTCTTGCTTAAGATGCCGTTGTAGTAATTGGGTAAAGATGATACGATCACTAACCTGAAAGGCTTCTGTGAACGAATCACCTAACGCTAAAATACGAATCTCTCTATCCTTCTTTTGCTGAATTTCCTCGTTTCTCATCCCTAAATGATTGATATGAGTGCGGCTGAAGCCTTCCATTCCTTGCAAATAAGTGCCTTCCTTATAGCTCCTGCCTAAAATAGGATGATTTTCATAACCTGTTGTGTTTATTACAGTATTCATAAGGATTAATTGCCAAACAATTAGAGCTGATATTCCGGATGCAATAACCTTTAGTACTAATTTCAACTCGAAATCCTCCTTAATCCTAACAAAGGCTATCTCTTTATTGTATTCTGCTATTTCTATTTTAGCGTATTTTTGCTAGTATGCTAGAGCTAGTTCAATTCAATTGGAGTTATTTTTTCAATATTAACAATAAAAAAGGACAGGGAGTTTATTACCCCACTGTCCTTTTCAATGATCATTTTTGACAATTAAAGTTGAATGTCAAATTGTTGGCCACCATTAACGATGACTTTCTTGTTTAGTGCATACCATTTACCTTCTGAACCGATCCAGATACCCTCGATGATATAAGTTCCATTTGGAAGGTTGAATCCAAATTTACCATCTTCATCTGTTTGTGCACTATACCATGCATCACCAGATTCAGTACGTAAGCTGAAGACTAAGTCTGGGATTTCTTGATAACCCTTATACAGAGTTCCAGTCACATTGTAATTTGGTTTAGATGCTTTCACATCAATTGCTAATGAGTCAGAACCTTGAAGCTTTCCACCAACGACTGTAAATTGTTGGTTTAGCTCATACCATCTGTTCTTAGCAGCTACCCAAATTCCATCTACTTGGTACGTTCCGTCTGGTAAGTTGAAGACAAATTGACCTTTAGAATCCGATCTTGCAGCGTACCAATCGTTTCCATCTACAGAATGGATACTAAATTCAAGGTTTGTTAACGCGTTTGTACCACTACTTAAAGTACCAGTTACATTACCTGCAGTTAAATCTGCTTGATAGTCTAACGCTTCAATCTTAAGAGCTGAACCGTTTACAAGACCATTCGTTAATGTAAACTTCATATTTAACGGATACCAAGTTGGTGCTTTCCAAATACCTTCTACTACATAATTACCATCTGGAAGGTTATGTGTAAAGATACCATTTGCATCAGTCGTCATATCGTACCATTGCGAACCATCCGCATTCCGTAAGCTAAACTGTAAGTTACCTAAAGCTTGGTGATCAAGTGTTAAGTAACCTTGGCCAGCAGCTAACTGGATTTCAGCTTCTCTCGTAATCGTAATCGTCTTAGTCGTTTTATGACCAGCAAAATCAATTACGTCAATAACAAATGTGTTAACCCCAGGAGCTAATGGAAGTTCGACATCGTTAATTGTCTTTTTGAAGGCTCTCATTTCATAGCCGCCCTCAAATGAATTGTAATATACTTCTGATCCATTTACTAATACTTGAATTTCATCATAGTTATCTTCTACTTCCAATGACACGACTGCTTTGTCCACATGGCTTTGAACGGTAGTCGGTGCACCGATTACATTCAATTTGGCAGGAGTAGAGTCAACGAAAACAGAACGTTGGAATTTAATTTCGTTACCTCTTAGGTCAACACCTTTAATCTCAAAAGTTTTTACGCCATCTGAATCAAATGTAACGGTCGTTGTGAATTCATAGCGTTTTGATGCTTCATTGTAAACGACATCAACTGCTTTACCAGCAACCGTTAGGCTCGCCAATCCAGATGAGTCAGTTACATAACCAGTAACTGGAACTGTTTTTGAATTAGCAGTTGTCAACGCACCCGGTGATACCACGTGAATATCTGGTGCTACTGAATCTGCAGTTAATGTTTTTGAATTTCCAGCAAAGTCATATAAAACAACTTTCACTTCTGCAGAAGGTATAACTTCTGTCGTAAACTTGTAAGTGGCTGCTGCTGGAATATCAGCCTGCACTAACTTACCATTTACAACAACATCGTAATGAGAAACACCGCTTCCATTTGCATTATCGGATGCACTTGAAAGTTTGATAGTCTTATCTGTTGCGTTATAAACAACAGTACCTGTTGGAGCTGTTAAATCAACCTTAACTGGAAGCTTAATAGATTGCCATTGAGCACCAGGGAAGTCAATCACTGAACGGATTTCGAATTGATAATCTCCTTCAGCTACAGTCTTTAAGTTTACTTTTCCATCCCAAGCAGCTGCAGATTTAATAGAGTATTTTTGCGCTCCACCTGAACCACTATTATAATAATGCTTTCTAACATTATTTTCAGAACGAATCGTACGCAGCTTGTTACCGTTTTTATCTAGAATATTGTATTCTACTTTCTTTGCATTTCTTAAGAAAGAAAGAACTGGACGAGCTGTATCTTGTAAACCATCACCGTTAGGAGAAATCGCTACCGCATTTGGATTGATTTTTCCAGTAGCAAGATCATACCCTAGGAAGCTTAAGCTTTCATCCAATAAAGATGTATATCCATAGTACGTATTGGCTGTGTCATATCTTGGCGCATCGACAACTGGAGCTTGATCCCATTTGCCTTTAAAGCCAGTGAATGGCACTGATAATGTTGGGTTTGTGTCTGCCTTGTCTTTGAATGTAACAAAGCCATCGACAAAGTAACCATTTTTAAAGATTGTTGAAGCTGCTACATAGGCACTAGCATTACTATTTAATACTTTAGCATTTGTTAGATCCAGTTCAACATTAATCGTTTTTTCTTCTTTAGCAGCTAAATCAACAGTTGCAGTATCTGCTCCATTAACTTTTACGACTACATCTTCAAGTGGCTGAGCTTCTAGTTCGTTGGCAGTATAACCAAGCTTATTAAATAAAGCTAAGTCTGTTTGAACACCAACGCTCACATCGTAACTTACAGCCTTGTCCGAGTAGTTTTTCGCCTTTAGAGTGAATGTTGCTTTATTGCCATTGATTTGTTTTAAAGCAACCTTTGCTTCTCCAAATGTGCTATCCGTTACAATTACAGGAGTAGATAATGCTGCATGCAGCTGCATTAATCCAGCACCCTCACGACGTGGTGAGTAAGGGATATTAAATTCAAACATATTATTAATAGTTCCCTTATCCATAACAGGTTGAGCCGTATTCATTAAAATGTTCTTAGCCATTTGGACTCGGTCGAATCCATTTAAAGCAAATTCTTTGTCCACACGTTGAAGAACAAGGGCAGATCCCCCGGACACATGTGGTGCTGCCATGGACGTACCGCTCATCATACCGTATTTATTATTATTAAATGTTGAAAGAATTTGTCCACCCGGAGCTGTGATTTCTGGTTTGAAATCTAAGTCTGGTGTTAATCCCCATGATGTAAATGAGCTCATTTTTGATGCATCAGGGTTTTTCGATTTAGCCATGTCGCCATTGAACGCTAAATTTACTTTTTTACCTGCTTTTAACGCTGCAATAACGGCATCCCCGTCCGATTTTAACATAAATAACTGCGGGATCGTGATTGCTGCTTCAGTTGCCATGTTAACCCAACCGTCAGTGTTGTTATAAATGATTGCGCCAACTGCACCAGCGGCTTGAGCATTTTTTGTTTTTGTAACGAAGTCAAGTTCTCCACGTTGGATTAGGGCATATTTTCCTTTTGCATTTGTAAGCTGTTCAGGTTTACCTAGGCCACCGTCAACAATTTCAAATGATTTCCCTAGTTGATTCAATGGGTTGGCTGAGCTTGCTGATTTAAATGGATATTTGCTAAGCGCTCCATCAACAGTAAAGGAAACCGCATCTAAATCTAAATAAGAATTTTCATAAGATGCAACTTGGATTGAATCATAAGATAATCCAGGTGATCCGGAAAGTCCGATATCTGGATTAGCCGGGAATGGGTTTGATGTATGTCCGGCACCAAAGTGTGCAGAGTTACCTGCAGAAATGGACATGACTACACCATTATCAACTGCACGTGATACTGCTTTTTGTTCAGGATCATCAGGGGATACAAATCCAGCTGTAGAACCTAAACTCATGTTGATAACATCAACACCAAGCTTAATCGCATCATCGATTGCTTTTACATAAATATCACCCCAAGTTGAACGCATTTCAGGATCATTTCCAAATACTTTTAATCCTAAGATTTGCGCTTCAGGAGCCACGCCTTTAATACCGCCATTATTTTCGTCACCATTAGCCCCAACCGTTCCAGAAACGTGCATTCCGTGCATGGATGCAGCAGAACCAAGGTCTAAAACAGTGTTGTTATTATCCATATAGTTATAAGCATATGGGACTTTCTTTGAATAGTACTTACCAGGAAGCCCTTGCTCAGTAACAATTTGATCTACTTTAGCCTTTGTAAGGTCTTCGTTTGTATTTGAAGATAGAACCATATCTTTATGTGTGTAATCAATTCCTGTATCAATTACACCAACAACGATTCCTTCACCTTTGTAACCGTATGCGTCCCAAGCCTTTTGAGCTTGTACAAGTTCTTTACTGTATAGCATTTCAGGCTGCTCTACAGGGCGCTCGTACTCATTAGCAATATAAACATTTGCTACACCCGGTTGTGCTTCAATGGCTGGAATTTTTCCATATTCTACTTCTGCACTAAATCCATTTACAACAGTGGTAAATTGGTTTAATACTTTGGCTTTAATTTTTAAAGAATTTAAAGCAGAAATTACTTTCTTTTGTGCCGCTAAAGCATCCGCTTCAAGATTTAGTTTAGTAGTTTTGTTCAAATCACTATACTTTACGCCTTGTTTTTGAGCGTAATCAATTGCAGGTTTTGCTGATAATTCAACTACGACGCGAACCTTTTCATTTTCTGCATAAGTTTTTTCGGTATCGACTAACTTAGGAGCTGAGATATCAACAGATTGTTCTTTAGTAGGTGCAACAGGAACTGGACCTGCAGCATAGGCTGCACCATTTGAAAGTGCTAGTAGAGATGCAAATAATATTGATGTGCTCTTCTTTAACAAATCATTTCCCCCCGAATCAAAATAATATGTAGAAACTAGCAAACTCTCCTCCTTTAATAATATTCCAAAAATTCATTCTCTAGGTGCTATTCCTAATATTCTGATAGTTAGGATTATACTATAAATTGCCAAAATGGTAAAGATGTCATACTATAGTCTGATATATTTTTTTGAAATTTTTTTCTATTCTATTTGTTTAAGAATCTGCAAAAAGAAACCACGGCTTCTGCCGTGGTTCCTCTGTTAGATTTATATTTTTCAAGGGTACTTATTTTTGTTAATAACCTTCTGGATTTGCTTTCTGCCATTTCCACGAGTCGCGACACATTTCTTCAATTCCTCTTGTGGCCGCCCATTCAAGCTGATCACGGGCTTTACTCGGATTTGCATAGCAAATGGCAATATCCCCAGGTCTTCGATCAACAATTTGATAAGGAATCTTCACGCCAGAAGCTTTTTCAAAAGCGGCGACAATTTCTAGAACGCTATAGCCTGTTCCGGTTCCAAGGTTATAGGCTTCGACCCCTGTTGTCCCAAGGATTTTTTGAAGTGCCTTTAAATGGCCATCCGCCAAATCCACTACATGGATGTAATCCCGTACTCCTGAACCGTCTACTGTAGGATAATCGTTACCAAACACACGCAACTCAGGAAGCTTACCCACCGCTACTTGAGTAATAAACGGCATAAGGTTATTGGGAATACCATTCGGGTCTTCACCAATTCGCCCACATTCATGTGCACCAATTGGATTGAAATAGCGTAATAGAGCTATGCTCCAACTACTATCCGCAACATATAAATCTCGTAAAATTTCTTCAATCATCAACTTTGTTCGCCCATAAGGATTCGTTGCACCTAGAGGGAAATCTTCAGAAATCGGCACTGTGTCAGGCATTCCGTACACTGTCGCGGATGAACTGAACACTAGGTTCTTCACATTATATTGCTTCATCACATCGCAAAGAACTAACGTTCCTGTAATATTATTATGATAATAATGAAGTGGAATGGATACTGACTCTCCCACAGCCTTCAATCCAGCAAAGTGAATAACCGCTTCGATTGAGTGATTTTGAAAAACCTTCTCCACCTCTTCGCGATTCAGCAGATCGGCTTGGTAAAACGCAAAATCCTTTCCGGTAATTTCCTTCACTCTTATTAATGACTCTATCTTACTATTTGAAAAGTTATCCAAAACAACTAAATCAAAACCCGCATTAAGCAATTCCACACAAGTATGGCTACCAATATAACCGGCACCACCCGTAACCAAAATTGACATCATCCAACAACTCCTACCCTAAACTCCTACCAACTATCATTATACCCAAAATGGATAATCAATGGAAGAATACTTTAGCGCTTTAAAGGATGTGGGGACTGTCCCCACATCCTTTAAAGCGCTAAAGTTTGTGAATGTTTTGAAAATGGATAATATGAAATTATTTCGTTTTCTGATATAATAGGAAAAAGTAAATGTTAAAGTGAGTGAAGCTCTATGATTGGTGAACGTATTAAGCAACTTCGAGTCGAAAAGAAGATGTCCCTTTCCGAGCTAGCCGAGAAAGCAGGGGTCGCTAAATCGTATTTAAGTGCGATTGAACGAAACTTACAATCTAATCCGTCTATTCAGTTTTTAGAGAAGGTATCCAGCGTTCTTGAGGTTTCTGTGGATTACCTCATAAACGATTCGATAGAGAGAGAAGATTTAGATTCTGATTGGCTAAAGCTTGTCCAAGAGGCAATGGAATCGGGGATATCCAAGAACCAGTTCCGCGAATTCTTGGAATTTAATAAATGGAGAATAACCCAGTCCAAAAATGAATAAATTAAAAAAGAGTATTTCCATCACTTCAGAAATACTCTTTATTATTTGTTATTCATTTTTCTAACAATAGCTCCTTTACTTCATTTTGGTGAAAAAAGTCTCGAATAGTAGCTAATTCGATCCCGAGTCTTTTGGCTTCCATAATTAGTTCTAACCATTCCTTATCTAATTCTTGTGCCCAACTTGTTCTACTTTTCACTTTATCTCCCCCAAAATACGTTAAAAGTACCTCAGGTAATCCAGCCATCATCGTAGTGTCGTTTCGACAGTACCTTAGATCTGTGACTTTGCGTCCCTACTTTTCAATAGGTTTGCCCTTTTCTGACTTAAGCCATAAGTATTAGCGATAAGGTAATTATATCTAGTTCTTCTTGATTAGCATGTCGTTTATTGTAATAGGTCTAAAGTTTGTTTTATCATATTTCCGACATTTTCTTCCATATATTTATCTATTTTCCACCTAGTAATCAATTTTATTAAAATTCGGAAAATTTAACTGTCGTGATTTTAGCGAAAGCGCTATCATTTTGTCGATATTTCTTGGTAAAAAATGGGCATGTCCACTATTCGATTCTAAAATGGGGTTTTAACACCGTTTTACATATTAATGACTAGGGCAATCCAATACGAATGTTTAAGGCAAACTAACGTATATATAATAGAAGAAACTAGTAGTAAACTTTTAAGGACAACAGACTTTGGCTCTTTTATAAGGAAGTAAATGATTAGCAACAAAAACGACAATGATAACTTTACACCGATAAATAATAATGGATCCACTTCGTATAAATAATTCATTATTGGGTTCAACTCTTCGATATTTCCAGTGATAAGACCTACATAAGTCACGAATCCATCAAATACATTAATAAATGCTAGATACATAAATAAGTAAAACACAAATTCGCATCCTTTCCTTCTATTAGCGTTTTCAAGGCTGAACAATTTGTTGATCTGCTAGTTGATTTTGTTTCATCCTACGGCCAATCAGAATAGCAATGCTCAAAAAGTAAGTCGCATAAATCACGATAGATATCCATTTTTGATTCCCAATAAGGCTGCCTGCTATCGTAAAGATGAAGATTGCAGGCAGTTTTCCTAATAAGGAAGCCCCTAAAAAAACCTGCCATTTTACTTTACTGACTCCCGAAACAATATTGACAATTGGGGATGGAATAACAGGAATAGCACGTGCAATGAGAATGCCAAGGAAAGCATTGTTCTCAAACATTCCTTCATAGTCTTGCAGTTTTGGATATTTTTGAAGATAACCTTGCATCCATTCTTGAAAACCGAACCGAGCTAATAGGAACATCACCATTATTCCCACCCCGATACCTATGAACGAAATACCGGTCCCCAACCAGATTCCAAAAACCGAACCGATCATTCCTGCTAAGACGACATAGGGGATAACAGGGAAGAAGACGAGTATAGCCACAAATAGCATACTAATCGGTATGGCTATATAAGCTTCGGATCTGACAGCACTTAGTAATTCGGCTTTAAAGGTGATTCCAAGGTATAAAATGAAGGCAGTAAGTAAAATTGGGATTGTTTTTTTCATAGACAAGCCTCTTTATCTTCTAAATTTGTATTAACTATGTAATCTAAGACCTAGAATAAGACTCTACCTAGGTCTTAATTTCCTTATTAATCTTTAAAGTTTTTCGTTTATGAAAATAACCTAGGATTAGACCAAATAGTATTAGACCTATACCGCCTAAAAAATAGTTATATATATTCGTGGCTGTTTTAGGTAAAATATTACCTTCACCAGGTTTCGTTGCTAGCTCATCTTTACTAATTGGTCGTTGTGGTTTAAGTTCATTGTCGTGTCCATCCGATGGTACTGGACTAGCTTCTGTTATGTCTGGATCTGTCGGATTTACTGAATGATCTTCGTCTTGTTCTTCTTGGTCTGGAAGTGGATCTGTGTTGGGGTTGGGATTTGGATCTATGTTCGGGTCTGGGTCTGGGTCTGGGTCTGGGTCTGGATTTGGATTTGGGTCTGGGTCTGGGTCTGGGTCTGGATCTGGATCTGGGTCTGGATCTGGATCTGGGTCTGGGTTGGGATCTGGATCTGGGTTGGGATCTGGGTCTGGGTTGGGATCTGGGTCTGGGTTGGGATCTGGATCTGGGTCTGGGTTTGGCACTACATCTAGGTCCTCAGCCATGAATTTAAACTCCACTTCAAAACCTAGTCCCTGATATTCATTTCCTAATTCATAGGGAAACGACACTTGAAATTTTAAATCCTCTTGTTTTAGGGACTGTAAAAATCTAGGCTGTAAACGATTAAAGTCTTTTAATAGTCCATCGAACAGTTTACCATTGGCATCCCAAACCTTTAATTGGAACTGATTATATAATTTCTGTGAACCACCTTTAAACGTGGATATCGTATTATACGTAAAATCCCTTTTTCCCCTGTTTTGTACAATTATTTTATGTGAAACCGTATCCCCAGGTTTTAAATTGCTTACTTGAATGAAGAATTTACTTAAATCTAGATTAATATCAATCTCATTGTTTGCTGCAAGCGCTTGATTAGAAGGTAAAAGGATTAATAATACCACTAATAATTTCGCAATAATAACATAACGAAAAGTGTTCATTCGTTAGTCCCCATTCGGTCTTAAACAAAAGGTGGATTAACCCACCTTTTGTTTTATTATAATTAAGTATTATGGTTGAATTGGCCTACCGTTATTATGCTTTTTGTTGCTCTCTACAACGCCGTTTTGAACATCGGAGTCAAGAACTTCAATTCCATCCCACTGACGTGCTTCTAGAGTAAAGTTAAAGTCAACCTTATCTCCTTGGAACTTATTTTGAATATATGATAAAGTTCCTGGTGTTAATGTTAGATCATTGTTAAACTCAATTTCAATTTTCACATTATGAGCAATCCCAACAGGAATTCCAGCGTATTGATCTCCTAGGCCTGGAGTTGTGTAATCTTGTGCTCTCGGTGTAAGTTTTAAACGGTTATCATCAAAGTAGCCAGCTTTCACATAGGCCGTATCGTTTAACTTTGCTCTTGCAGCAGTCACATCCGCAGGAACTAGAGTTGTTTCAGAGGATGTTGCTAAATATAAATCCTTTAGTGTAATATCTTGGACAATGATATCGATTGGATAGCCACCGCCACCTTGGTCACCTACGCTCACTACTTTAACATTGAATTGGTCTAAATATTCTAATCCAGTGTTTGATCCCCAAGTATCTGTATCACCGAATCCTGGTTGACCAGCTACTGGTATATAGTCCGTAAAGTTAATACCATCGATGGATAATAGTACATCCTTAATCGCTAATGTACCATCATTTACAAGTCTAATTGATCTTGTCATTTTATCGCCTGGTTTCAGATTGCTAATTTTAAACTCTTTAGGGCCACCATTTGCAACTTCAGCTAATGTTAAGTTTAGTGTACCTGCAGCAAAGCTTGCAGATGTTTGTTCTATATCGTTAAATGCTGCCCACGTTCCACCGGCAACTAAGGATAGGCCTAACGCAGCAGACATTGCTCCAATCGTTAATTTCTTTTTAATACTCATCCTTTTCTCCTCCTATACATTCAATCTTGTATTATTAATTGGAAAGCCTAGTTATTATTTCTAACTTCACCTTTCATTTGTGTAGCTTCAAATACAAAATCTAAACTTGCACTCTCTTCTTGGTATTTATTTTGGACTTGAAGTCTACTATTCGGGAAAGTTGTATCATTTCTAATAAAAGTAACCTTAACATCATATTCTATGGAGGAAGTAGCACCAGCTGCTAAACCTACTGTGTCCTCATCTGTTCCTGTTAGCTCTCCAATAACTGGATTAGTAGGATCTGCTAATAAGCCTAGGTTTGTAGTATAAGTAAATGGCGGTGTTCCAGGTGATGTCTTGGTGAAGACTACTTCAAACTGGCTCAAGAAATCCGCTTCAGTATTTTTACCTGCGTCAACTGCAATTTTAGGAGTTGCCCCAGTCCCTAACCCTAGTACATCTTTGTCCACCCATGTATTTTTTGATTTTGCATGTACCTTAATTTGATTTATATCTAAAGATCCACCGTTCTTTAAAACTAGTTTTTTTGTAAAGTAATCGCCTGGTTTAAGATTTTTTATATCAAAATTCATTGTAGAAGTTCCATCAACAACTAAATCCAATGTACCGGCAGTAAAACTATTGCTAGTCGTCTCCACATCATTAAACGCTGCCCATGTTCCACCACCAATAAGCGATAAACCTAAAGCTCCGGAAAGGATACCAATACTCATTTTCTTTTTGATACTCATTTCAAATTCCTCCTTAGATTATTTCTCACCCATTAGGGTGTATGTGAACTCTTTTAGAGTTACAACCTATTAAACAATTTTTTCACTTGGCTCAATGACTTGAGGAGCTGTGGTTTTCGCTTCAATTTCCTTAATGGCCGCACGAATTGTTAATGCAGCATAACCTAGTAGTAATAAGCCGGGTAAAATAAGTAGCAATGCTGTTCCAATCGGAGAACTAGCATATTTCAAAAAGTAACCAATGAATGGGAAGGTAATTCCAGAATATTTAGCTACGACATTTTGATCCAGCACAGGATTCATGTCTGCTTCTTCGTTGTTATCACCTTTTGTTCGATATAAAACGCTCCCGCCTTGATCCATTACTTCGACAATTCTGTGAGTCACTACATTGTTTTCATCTTGTTTAAAAGTAATGACATCGCCTTCCTTTAACTCTTTTACATTTTCAACTCTTTCTACTAAAATGAGTGAACCTGTTTTGAAGGTAGGCTCCATTGAACCTGATAATACTGTTTTAAACTGGTAACCAAATAATTCAGGTTCCCCACCAGACGCTCTAGAAGAAATAACCATTACAATCATGACGAGAAGTGCAATAAAAACGATTCCATAAACTAGATTACTAAAAAATTTCTTAGCCTTTTTCATTTTTACAATCTCCTTTTTTTGAAATTGTGTTTCTATAAATCTGAGTTTCTTTAATTCCTTAATCTGCCTTTATTTGTTGTTCGTTAAAAATTTCATTTCTTATCTCTTCTTGCTGTTCTTGGATAATTTCACTTTCTATCTCTTCCTCCTGATTTATTTCACTATTTATCACTTCTGATTCTTCTTCCATACTTTCATCATGATTCTTCTTGGGTTGTTGATTTTGTTTATCAGGTTCCATTAATTCCTTCTTCTCAACGGTTTGTTCCATGTCTTTATTCACCTGGTTCCCTGAACAATTTTTTATTTCAATCACTTCACTCCAAATATGATCCTGACCTGGTCTATCTGGTTTAGTCACTTTAAAACGATAATTTCCGTCTGTAAGTTGTGTGGATGAAGAGTCTATTCTTCCCTTATTGTCAGATTTAATTTTTTCTACAATCCCACTATCTAAAGCGGGACCCTGAGGTGTTTTGGAGGCTTTTCCTTTACCTACCTTAAATAACTCCCAACTCCAAATAGAGAATGTCATATCTGCGCCACTATTATAAATTTCAGCATATATATAGGGAGGGCTACATGTCGCTCCTCGTTTTAGACCAGATGTAGAAAAGGCTAATGAACTTTTATCCCAAGGATTTTGGTTATCTTCATCAAAAGGCCATTTTACATGTAATGATGCTGATAATTCTTCAACATCATTAAAAGAGGCATTCGTAAATGAATTTAGTTGCAATATAGTTAATAAGAAAAGGCTCCAGATAGTAAGGATATGAATAAGAAATAATAACCTTTTATACTGCTTCTTGTATCTCCTTATCCTTGTGTACCTGATTCTAATCACATCCTAACTTTGCAATATTCTTTCTGAATTTTGTTCTTTTTAAAGAACTATCCGCACTTAGTATAAAATAAATCGGAAAATTAGGAAAACTCCATATTCGTTCAAATATTCTATATAAAGAACATTTTTTGTCAATTTCCTCAATATATCTCCAATTCTCTTGCCTTTTTGTATTTTAATCAGAATAACTCGTCCATTATAATGAACACATACGATAATAAGAGTTAAATTTTCACTCGAGTCATTCGTTATAAAAAACTAATGCATGGAATACTTTACTGGTAAAAGGTACATATATTTCGTATTAGCATGATGAATCTTTAAAGAAAGCAGGTAAACAATGAAATATATTTCGTTTCTACTTGTTTTGGCAGGTTTAGTTTTGGTTACATTGGGTGGCACGGAGTTTTCTCAAACGTTTGTTGCACAAAAAAAGAGCATGGATGAGGCTCATGAGGTTATCAATCGAGCTAATAAAAGCAAGTTAACATTTGGTAAACAGATACAAAATGGTGATGTGGTTGGAATTTTAAAATTTCCAAGTATTAACGAGGAACTTGCCATTATTGAAGGAACGGATGAAGACGATTTAGAAAAAGGAGTTGGTCATTATAAAGGATCCTCTTTTCCGAATGAAAAAGGGCAAATTGTCCTATCAGGACATCGTGATACAGTTTTTCGTCGATTAGGTGAGTTAAATTTAGGAGACATTTTAACCATTACTCTTCCAAATGGAACCTTTTCCTATCAAATTGAAGACACAAAAATTGTTGAGGCAAACGACCTAAGCGTTATTACACTACAGAAGCAATTCGAGGTCCTAATTTTAACAACTTGTTATCCATTCTCATATATCGGAAACGCACCACAACGATATATCATTACAGCAAAGCCAGTAGATCCCCCCTCTAATTAAAGTAGCCAATCACGTATTGTGATTGGCTTTCTTCTCCATTATGATAGACAAAAGCCTAGATATAGTAGAGACATCTAGGGGGAGTAAATCTATTCGTTATCTTTTGAATGAGATTCATTTAATAAAACAATGAGATCATTCAAGAAGTCTATTTTCCTTTGGATGTATTCCTTTACATGGGCATTGGACTCCGATTCCTTCAGTTGGTCCAATTGCTCGATGGTTGCGATTGTTAAATCGATTTCTTCTTGCAACTGTTGTTGGGATTGTTCCTTTTGTTCGTTCACAGCTTTCGTGTCTAAACTTTGAAATGCTAAGTTATCCAGTTCCGCTTCTTCGATGGATTGACTCCATTTTTTCGTTTGTTGATGAATCTTTTCGGTAATTTGACTCATATCATTTTGGCTATTTGCCTCGATTTCATTAGCTGTCTGTTGTAAATTGTCTTTATAGGTTTGTAGAGCACTGTTTATCGTAGTACTTGTTTTTTCCTTCGTCTGATTACCCATTGCTATAATTTCGTTATTAGAGTTCGATAATAATTGGTTTGCTTTTGCATTCAATAGAGCCATTTGGACTTCAACATTGTTATTCAGTTGATCTTTAATATGGTTTTCTGCTTGACTTTTTTGTTGATTTGCCCAAACAGAAAGGTTTTGAAATGTATTAGAAGCAGCATAAGCTGAGCTAACACAAAAAAGAAGTCCTAACGCAACTAACACTATTTTGATTAGATTTTTTGGCATCCTTCTATCCCTCAGTTTCTTGTTACTTTTTCAAGTTAATTGGCTTTGGAATCGTTCCAAAGGGAAACAATGAAAATAACACATAACCATCCACACTTGAAAGAGGTATTGGCCCCACGTTTGGATCTCTACTATCGATGCTTTCACCTGGAGTTCGATTATCTCCCATCACGAAAATATGATCAGCGGGCACCTTTACGGCAGCCATATCCTCTGATACACCTTCTGTCATAATCTCAGGAACAGGTTCGTTGTTGACAAAAATAATACCATTCTTGATTTCGACCGTGTCTCCCTCAATACCGATGACACGTTTGATAATTTTATAGTGTTGCTCAAGCTTGTTCACAATGACGACATCGCCAAGCTCTGGTGCAAAAAAATATTTACTTATTTTTTCCTCCACAACAACATTTCCATCGTGGAAAGTTGGCAGCATAGAGAATCCACTGATGGTTGTAATCCCAATACTATTTCTAATAAGGATGACAATGACTAATAATCCAGCAGCAAATCGAACCCATTCCATGATTGAGCTTTTTTTATCCTTTTGTTTAATTTCGGGTTCTTCTTTTTTTAAGATAGTTTCTTCCATATTCCCACCCTCGTTTGGTTAATTACTTTTTATCTTCTACTGGACGGACTTCAATTGGTTTGGATTGGTCCTCTGGTTTGACTGTATCAGACTTTTCTCGGATTTCTTGGTCCTTTTCATCGTCGGGACCATTTTGATCTTCTGTCGCACTAGGGATACTTTCGTCAATCAACTTTTTTGTTGATTCCATGTCAGACTGAAGATTTGACTGTATCGCCTCTATCGTTTCCTCTGCTCTTGTTTCAATGTTTTTTTTAACGGAAGTCTGGATAGAGGCAGCATAATCTTGAATTTCGGCAATCGATTGTTCTGTTTGCACTCTAGCCTTTTTAAGTAAAATCGCTTTTTGATTCGTTGTTTCCACCTCAATGGACGTAGTAAGATGCTCTTCCACCTCAGCCAACCGTTCTGAATACCAGCGTTTCAGGTAACCGGTAAAGCCACTATCCGCAAATGCAATCGTGGTGGAAAAAAGGGCTGTCCCAGTAATCGTCGACGCAATAATCACCTTTGTTAGGACCTTTTGCGGATCCTGTTGGATGGCTAAAAGAAGATTTTTACGTCTTTTATTGGTTTTATACTTTTTTACCCTTGAAAGCCTCATAGTTTACCTCCTTTTCCATACTACTTTTCATTCTATTATCCAGAAAGAACAATTATGTTCTTAAAAAGAAACTCCATTTCGAAGAGGCAGAGGGAAAGCTGTTCCTCTGCCTCTGTTGCTAAATCTTATAAATCAGCTAATTTGATTTCTGTAGCGTATTTGAAGCTACCGTTTTCATCTAGGTATCTAATGATCATAGTACCACCACGATCAATGCCAAGTAACTTGTTTACATCAAAGTACATCGTATTTTTTCCTGGTGAGACACTAGCATATGGTGTTTCAGATACACCTGTGTTAGCAGGCTTTCCATTCGTTGTAAATTGATATTCAAACACTACGTCAAAGGCATTGTTATTGGTTACTTCAAACTTAATTTTTCCATCTCTAGCATTTTCAGCTTTCCAAGTCAGTTTTTGTGGGTCAACTTTAATAAGATTTGGATCATTTGTTGTGCCCCTATCAATAAGGCTAATTACACGTTCAAAGTTTTCAATAGCGCTGTCTTCTACTTCTTTACCAGCATCAGCGATAGCGTTTTTAGCAGCTGTTTCTAGACCAGAAATTAAAGTATCTAATTGACCGTTGATACGAGCTACTTCACGGTTTAAGTAGTCAGTTACTTCTTGAGTTGCTGTAGCTTGTTCGCTTGCTACTTTAGCAGCTAATTCACTTTTCACACGGTTAATTTCTTGAATTAAATCAGATGTAGCTTTACCTTTTATTAGTAAAGATTGTTCTGTAACATCTTCAACGTTTCGAGTTTGTGCCGCATTTAATACTGTTGTAATATCAGCAGATAATTGATTATATTGATGATTTAATGAGCTTGTAGTATTAGAATTAGATGTTGATACTAGAGTGTCAAAATCACCGCCAATAGCATCTAAGAATGCTTGTAGTGCAGTGCCAAGTGAAGTTACATGAGCAGTTAATTGAGCTTGAATCTTAGATTTTGTATCATCCTTTTCATCAGTTCCCGCTTGGTTAATTCTACCTTCTGCAGCTGCCTTATCACCAGTTGCTTTTAAACTGATTTCACCTTGTTTAGTTGCTAGTTTACCAGCTAAGTCACTTTGAACTGCTGATTTTGCTGCATTGATTTGTGCTTGACCCCAGGCAGTAAATTGGGTTCCAGCGTTTGTTTGTGCGAAAGCAAAAGTAGAAGTTCCGATAACGCTTGCTGCGATTACACCAGTTGCGATTTTACCTTTTAATGACATTTTCTTCATTAGATAATCTCTCCTCGAATTTTATAATTTTGTTGTTGTATATTAGACATTGTTCTATATGTCGAACAGTATAATATACATTTATTACCTATTCACTTCATCCGATCAATCTCTTAAACAGGATTTGACCGTTTTGATTCTCACTGAAAACAAGGCTGTAAGCTGCATTCTGTATGTACTGTCAACACTTGGTGTTATCAGCTCCAGTAACTCTTGCCCCCTTTCCGTTTGTTTTTTAGTAGCTCTTGTTCTCTGTAGCGAACTTACAAATTGAGTATATGATACATTTGAATATTTGAAAAACTCCAAATTTAACCATTTTTTCTATAAAATGAACATAATTCGTTCGTTATCTCGTTAATCCTCTTATTTTCTCAATATTTCGTATTTTATTTAGAACGAATTGTTCCTTATAATGAACTTATCAAATCTGATAAAAGGAGAATTCTATGATTGGGTTACGGATTAGAAACTTAAGAGAACAGAAGAATTATTCCCTTTCAGAACTGGCGAAACGATCAGGTATTTCTAAATCATACCTAAGCCAGATTGAAAGAAATCTTCAGACTAATCCTTCCTTACAGCTACTTGCCAAGCTAGCTAGTTCACTTGATACAACAGTAGATAATTTATTAGGAATAGATCACCAATACGTTTCTGATAACGAACAGCTAGATTCTGATTGGACTCATTTAGTGAAAGAGGCCATTAATGAAGGTCTGAGTAAGAAGGAATTTAAAGAGTTAAGTGATTTTATTCGGTTTAAAAATTTACAGCAAAACAACAAGAATACCTAACGAAACGAGGTACAGATGAACAGATTATTCAATCCGCCATTAATAGGTTGTTCTCGAAAAATGTTATTTTTTACAACTGAAAAGGCAAAAAAAGAAGTAATTACCTAGCTATAGCGTACGAGCTAAGGTAATTACTTCTTTTTATTTTAGGATAGATCTTCGAATAAAATGGTTCAAAGAAATAATAATGGTGTAGTTTATTATTAAAAATCAAATTTCTGAACAAAGTTACAGCCGGCGCATGCCTTACCAATGACTTTGTTCGTTTCTGTATCTTGGTAATAAATCTCATCAAATCCGCAAATAGAGCATTCAATAACGTGAAAGATCGTACATGGTCCAAACACCGCATCCAATAAAGCGTTAAAATACACCAACCTCACCTCAAAGTCAGACATTATATTTCTTTAACTATATAAGTCAAAAACTGAAAAGATAGGCGAAGCTTGTCATGAAAACGCTTAATTTTTTCGACACAATTTTCCTACTTCAACGCATTAACGCTTTAAAACACCCGGGGACTGTCCCCGGGTGTTTTAAAGCGTTAATGTATTAAAGTGTTTTGTAAAATATTTTGGTTCTCTTTATCTGATGATGCCGGTTTCGACGATTTCGATTTGGATTTGGGGGTTGATTTCGATGGTTGGATAGACTTGGGTCCAGTCCATCGCGGCCCACGCTTTTGGGTAGTAGGCTTTGATCCATTTGCCGATTCCGAAATAATCACAGTTCGCTCGTTGAAGTTCACTGATGACATGCTTAGCCTTTTCCGCAAATTCCTGCTTGATTTTTTTCTCCATTTTTTGGACTTCCTTACTATTCAAATTATCGAGCGGGTATTCAATCACATGCAAATGCAGATTCAATTTGAGATCAGCGGTCACTTGATTGGCCTTATTTATCTTTATTTTTAAATCATGCTTTTTCAAAAATACATTAACACTGATATACTGATAAATTTTACGTTTTTCTTCTGGATTCACTTTAAAATTCAACCTTGTTAGTTGCTTCTCATCTCTGTTTAATAATAGTAACGTACTGGTTTCTTCCTCATTCAAATCGACACCAGTATATTTTTGCCCATGAAATAAAGCCATTCCTGCAGCCATTAACTGATGATTATCAGACTTCTTTATAATCGGCAAACCAAAATCATGACCATCATCTAAAAGGATTGGACAAATGGATTGAATAGATGTTTGCGGAATGTAGGTATCCACCTCTGCACTCTCAATTGTCTGGAGCAACGCTGGGCTAATCAACTTCTCTTCAACCTTCTTTAGCGCAAAAATATCCTCCGCACGACCTTTTACAAGTGCGACTTTTGCCCCTAAGGAACTTCGCGGGTACCGATAAAGTTTATCAAATAGTGGATAGATATCTTTTTTCGCAAGATCCTCTCCAAGCAAAAAGACTAACACCTTATTGGGAGCATAATTCCCTGCTACTTCCTGTTCAACCTCCGTCCTTGTCTGACGCGGAGTCGCCCCCGTTGATTTCAAGATAATCGAAGTAAATGCAGGACGCCCGGTTCCACTTGAATCACTTCTTGGAACTTCAATATCTACCGTTTGCAATAATTCGTCATCTCCATGCTGATCATAGCCGATTCCGACTGCTAATCGAGTTTCCTTTAGCATCATCTGATCCCAGCATCCTGTTAAAAATATACACAGAATGGGTAAAATCGTGATCTTCTTCATGATGGCAGGCTCCTATTTTTTATCTTTTTAACAATCATCGACAGAATCAGTAGGATGAGCGGAATGACAAATACAAAGACATAGCCAATTATTGAAACGTACTTGCTATATGTTTGAATCTGCTTCTCATCAATAATAAAAAAAGAAATTCCAAAGGCGATGACGCTCAAATACCAAACCGGATGCTTCCTTTTTCCTTTATGAAATAGCTTTGCCGCGGTTAGACTGGCAATATAAAAATAAGTGACTAGCGTAGTCATCATCGGAAAAATCCAAAACGTTAAAAAAATCATATCGATGCGTTCCACAATCCGAAAACTTAACCCTTTTAGCATGTACAAAACCGGTTCAGGAACAATTTCAATTTCCTTCGGGCTAAAGGTAGCTAATGCTAATATCGAAAAATAAAGATAAATGACTAAAATCGTCAGATTGGACCAAATAATTTTTTTCAACACTTGCTTGTCATTCCCTATAACAAAAGGAAAAATAAATAGTAATATTTCAAAACCAAGCATGGCAAACGTTAAGTGATAGGCTCCTACAAAAATGTCACGGGGACCAGATTGATTTAACGGAAGAAGATTTGTAAAGCTTAATTTATTGGTAAAGGCGAAAAAGGACAGAATGAATAATAATAAAATGATCACGTTAACAAGGGTAAAAAAACGAGCGATCACCCTTAAATTTTGTTTCCCAAGATAAAGACTAGCCGAAAGAATCAACAGCGATGTCACTGACTTCGGGGTCATTTCTAAAATCCAACGTTGAATCAGATCGGAAAAAAGAATGGTAACATCCGACATAACCGCGATTCCAAAAAGTAGATATAAAAAATTAATGAAGTTGCCCACAATTTTTCCACATAATTCTGAAGTAATGTCCAAAATTGTCTTTCCTTTGTGGCGCTTCATTAACCCCCAAATAATAATCATAAATAATTGAATCATGATGCTTGCCACAATCACAGATATCCAAGAATTCCCTTTAGCGTATTTTTCTGCTTGAAAAGGAAGCGCCAAAAAGGCAATGCCAATTTGCGCCTGAATGATCAGAAAAAATAATTGAGATAAGGTGATGGTTTTTTCATTCATGTTTCTTCCATCCTCGCGGGTTACCCATTTTTCGAACATCTTTGACCTGGGTTGTAGTCGGGCGGAATTTCATTGACCAAATTGGAAAACGGAAAAACGTATCTTTGTTTTCTTGCTTTTTCAAAGGGGCCATTGGCGAAAAATACGGTTGGCCAAAGGACTCTAATTTGCATAAATGAATCAAGAGAAACATCACCACAAATGCGATGCCAATAAAACCAAATAGGGAGGCAGCGATACTTACCGGAAAACCTAATAATCGAACCGTGGTGCTCATTTCATTTACTGGGATGGTGTAGGAAGCGATTGCGGTTAGGGCTATGACAATGATCATCGAGTTCGAAACGAGACTAGCATCCACAATCGCCGAACCGATGACTAGTCCTCCAACCACCCCTATCGTTTGAGCAATCGGACTTGGGAGTCGGGTAGCTGCCTCGGATAATAACTCCAATATGACCGACATTGATATCGCTTCAATGATGGGCGGAAACGGCACATACTCGAGCGTTCCTTTTAACGTCAGCATAAATTCAAACGGGACAACTTCATAATGATAGGTAACCACAGCAATATAGATGCCAGGCAAAAGCATCGTTATACTTAGGCTGAGAAGACGGATCATGGATAGAAAGGAACCGATATAAAATCGAATGTTATAGTCATCAGGTGATTGAAAAAAAGCAAAGAAATTAATCGGTGCCACTAAGGCAATCGGGCTACGGTCACCGATAAGAGCAAATCTTCCTTCCATCAAATTCGCGACAACTCGATCTGGCCTTTCCGTACTTAGCATTTGTGGAAATGGTGAAAAAGACTCGTCCTCAATAAACTCAAGCAAGTAGCCGGGCGACTGAACATACCCTATCTTAGAGTAGGACAAACGGTATTCTAATTCCTCAAGAACTTTCTTATCAATGAGATCATCTATGTACAAGATCGCAACGGATGTATTTGATCGCTCACCAAATTCCATATATTTAACGACTAATTTTTCATTTTTATCAAGCCTTCGAACTAATTGAATGTTTGTTGATAAATCTTCAATAAACCCTTCATGCGATCCACGAATGACATGCTCACTGGATGGCTCTTGAATCGTCCGATTGGAAAATCCGGATGTAGGAAAATAATAGGCTACTTGACAGCGATCTCTTAGTAAAACAGAAAATCCATTTAGCATTTTGACAATCACATCATCCAAATTTTCAACCTTTTGTGATTGAAACAGAAAATGGTCGGTTTCGGCAATCACATCACCAACATATTTTTCCACTTTTTTTCTATCGACTAAGGAATCGAGATAGACTAACATGCCAACTTTTGCAATCTCCCTTTGTCCTAGGTCATCTGTATGAACAAAACTATCCTTTATGGATTGTAGATTTTCCTGTAGGTTAAGCGAAAGTAATTTCTGCTTCACCTCAAAATTTGGCTTGGCTTCTTCATTGCTACCCTTCTTCGACTTCTTAAACATTCCAGCACAACCCTTTTTAAGAAATTCCTACATAATTATCCTTTGACAAAAACCCAATCCTATACAACATCCGAAAAAAACTTTAGACCAATTCACAGACATACCTTATTAAGGCTACACTTTAGCGCTTTAAAGGGTGTGGGGACAGTCCCCACATGCTTTAAAGTGTTAAAGTGCCTATTGTTCAGGTTTTCACAATTTGTTCACTGGGCTGTTCGATTTCAGTGACTTGAATCACAAGAACTAATTAGGAAACAGGTAAAATGAAGGTGTAATCGATTAATACAAAAAAATTCCAAAATGAGATTAATTGGAGGGGTTTTCAATGAGAAAGTTTTCGAAGATAGCGGTGCTAATGGTGACTTCTGCGATGGTGTTAAGTGCTTGTGGGAATGCTAATGTATCTGAGGTGAAAGTAGCTTCAGCCAACAAAGTAGCACCAGCACCCCAAGTATTCGGGCCTCATGAAAACGTGAACCAAGCACCCATTCCACTCAAAATGGAACGAATTAATGAACATGAAGTAAACGTTGAGATGACAGCACAGATTACTGATATAGAAATTACTAAAGGCAACCCCTATAAAGCTTGGACCTTTAACGGTGAGGCACCTGGACCGGTGATTGTAGTAAATGAAGGCGACATGATCAATTTTACCTTAAAGAATATGGACCCGGCGATTCCGCATAGTATGGACTTCCATGCGGTACACGCTTCACCTTCTAAGGATTTCATCGACGTCATGCCAGATGAAACCGGAACATTTAAATATCCGGCCAATAATCCAGGGGTGTTCATGTATCACTGCGGTACGAAACCGGTTCTAGCCCATATCGCAAACGGGATGCACGGGATGATTATCGTGAAACCGAAGGATGGTTACCCAAATGATGGCAAAATCGACCGTGAATATGTCGTGATTCAAAACGAATGGTACGATTACAATAATATGCAAGATTTCACAGATGGCACTCCAAACCAAGTTGTTTTTTCAACAAAGGCGCTTAAAGAAGGCGACCATAACACAAACGGTATTGTAGGCGCTCTAGTTGACCACCCGCTACTTGCTAAGGTTGGCGACAAGGTAAGATTGTATGTGTTGAACGTTGGACCGAATGAAGTTAGTAGCTTCCACGTTGTAGGAACATTATTCGATGATGTCTATATGGACGGAAATCCTTACAACCACATGAAAGGCATGCAAACAGTGATGCTACCAGCGAGCGGTGGTGCAGTAGTTGAGTTCACTGTCACAAAAGAAGGCAGCTACCCAATCGTCACCCATCAATTCAACCACGCAACAAAAGGCGCCGTTGGTATTCTAAAAGTGACAAAAGATGGACTTGATGATGGCAGCACAGTGATGAGCCACTAACAAAAAAGAGGTCAGGTCAGCAACGGACCTGGCCTCTTTAACGCTTTAAAGGATGTGGGGACAGTCCCCACATCCTTTAAAGCGTTAAAGCATTTGTTTAGTTTTGGATGCTTTTTGGGGAGTTGGTCATATTTTTATAGACTAGAATCTTTATTAGTTAGCTGTTTAATAGCCTCAATGGTGACAACAATGGCAATGACCGGTAATAAAAATAGAACTTGCATCTGTATCATTCCTCTACCTTTTTTTACAAGTATGTGCAAATGAACCATTTGTTATACTTAAAGATTAAGAGAAATCAAAAAAAATGATTGCCAGGATGACAATCATTTTAATATTTATTTAATTTCACTTCGGACTCGCGGATCGAGTATTCCATGCATAATATCTGCCAACAAATTACTCAATATGATCGCGATCGCGAAAACGAGCGTAATCCCCATAATCATTGGATAATCCCGATCAAAAATCGCTTTTAAACCTAAGCCCCCCAGTCCTGGCCAACCGAAAACCATTTCGATAAACGCTGCACCTCCAACAAGACCTGGCAGCTGCATTGTAAGAATGATCACCACCGGAAGTAAAGCGTTGCGGAGGGCATGTTTCCAAATGACCTTGCGCTCTGATACCCCTTTCGAACGAGCCGTTTTAATATAATCACTTTTCATCTGCTCAAGCATACTGGTACGCATAAAACGTGATTTCGAGGAAAACATGAGAAACACAAGGACGCCGACGGGTAGTACCATATGGCGCAGTCGGTCAACCAGATTGAAATGCTCTAAATCAGCCCGCATCCCGCCTACCGGGAACCAGCCCAATTTTAATGAGAAAAATAACACCACAATAATGGCCATAAAAAATCCGGGTACAGAAATGCTAATGAAGGAAATGAACGTAAACAACGTGTCAACCCAAGTATTCTTCCGAAGTGCCGAAATCACACCGACAGCGATTGCTAAAAATGTTGATAAAATTAGAGACACGCCAACAAGTAGCAACGTATTCGGGAAGCGTTCGAGAATTTTTTCCATTACTGGCCGTTGAAACACAAACGAATCTCCTAAATTTCCTTGAAGAACATTACTAATGAATTTGACATACTGCACATAAATCGGCTGGTCGGTACCGAGGCGGCTTTTGAGACGATCAATCGTTTCCGTATCCCCCGCTGCTTTTGAAAACGGGTCGATGATTCCCCAAATCGGGTCGCCTGGTGCAAAGCTCATTAGCACAAAGGTTAACGTTAAAATAATGAATAACAGCGGAATGGCATGCAGAATACGTCTAAATGCATAGTGCGTGATTGACATTAGATTTGTTCATCCCCTTATAAATGTGTCCAGTTTTTTCTTTAATGCTTCGGAAAAATCGGTGTTTAAACTGTAGTAGAGGGACTTTCCCTCACCCACCACATGAATTTTCAGCAGTCCGGCCATTCGAAGAAATACTAGATGATGATGAACATTGGCTTTTGTTGTTTGTAACCGCTGCGCAATTTCTGTCAAATTCAGCTTTTGCGTGGAAAATAGTCGTAACATTTCCAGGCGGTTTTGATCTGATAGTGCTCTGCCGATATTGGTAATACGCGTAATCTCCAGCTGTTCTTGGTTTAGCCCATCGAAAAATGGATATCGAACAACATGAATCTTCCGATTGACATAGACGACTGACAGCGGTCTATAGTGGATTGTTGGTGTTAATACAACTTTTTCCAGACCTTCTTGCGGTTCAATTACGATGCCTTCTGTCAGTTTCCGCAAAATCGCCTCGCTGTCGTATAGGGTGTTTTGGAGTAGTTGATCGTTTTGCGTTGTTGCGACTTCCTTGATTTGTCTCTGAAAAGGGAGAGTCGAGTAATATTTTTCATTCCACTCACGAAGGAATTCAACACACTGCTTTCTTTCCTCATCCAATTGCATCGGCAGATTAGTCGAATTCGTTAGATACGGTGCCAAAATTTCGTAAATTGTCCCAACTGAGAGCTGGTCTAGCCAATTTAGAAATGCTGTGACATCCTTCTTTTGCGGACTTTCATAAATCATGAGTTCCAGCAGATTGAGGAAAGGGAGATCTCCCGCCGCTTTTACCTTTTGGGAAAACGTTTCTCCCATTAACGAATCCATTTCCTCATTCCATTTGACCCCAATATCCAACGCCTTCAAAAACTTCAGCCCAAACGGCCGCTTAAACATCAAAAAACTAAACGTAAGCTCATACACCGGGGAATCATCAAACTCAACAGAATACGTCACTTTCATCCAACCTTTACCATCTCAATTTTATTAATCTAAATTTATCACACGATAATTTAACAAGTCAATATGTTAAACAGTTGTTTAACATAATTTCTGAAGAGTAGTGGTTGAGACAAAAAAAACACTTTAGCACTTTAAAGGGTGTGGGGACAGTCCCCACACCCTTTAAAGCGCTAAAGTAGGTTGGTTTTATTTTGTTGTGTTCGATTGGTTTAGGAGGTTTTCTAGCTGTTGGAGTTGCTGGTCGAGTTTGGTTAGTTCATTTAGTTCTTCGATGAGGATGTCGAGTTCTAAGAGGTTTTGTTCGATTTGGTCGATTTCGTCAACTGTATCGCTGACGCTTTCCTCTAGTTCTTCGAGGCTGATGATGTCCTCTTCCATCTTCCCTCCCACTTCAATCTCCTTTTCCAGTTTGTTGACTTCTTCTTCGGTCTTTTTTAATTCTTCCTCACGGTGCGCTTTGCTTTCGGTTGGCATCGAACTCTCCGTCACCACCTCATGTTTTTCCTCCTTCTTTCCTGGAGGCGGATCTACACTTTCCAAAGAAAGATTTGGCAAGACGGGCATCTCGTTCATGTCTGGCACCCCTTCCGGATGGAAGATTGTATTATCCTCTGGCACCAGATCCCCAACAACCCTGACCGCCTCTTTTTCCCCTAAACACCCGACAAGCAGTACCATCGCCAGCGTAAAACTCCAAAACAGCTTCGCCATTCTCTAGAACCTCACCTTCTCAGGAAGTTTTACGGTAAAACGAATTTTCCCTTCATCCTCATCAAGCTGAGCGTTAAGCTCCCCCTCATGGAGCTCAACGATTTCCTTTGCAATCGACAGACCCAGCCCATTCCCTTTTTGACTACGGCTTACGTCTGTTTTATAGAAGCGGTCAAACAAATAGCTCAGACTTTCAGAAGGAAAGTTTGGCGCCTCGTTTTCCACCTTTACCACAGCAAACCCTTGCAATTGCTCCATATCAACCTTCACCACCGAATCAGCAGGAGCATATTTAATCGCATTATCCAGCAAATTAATCAGCACCTGTTTCATCCGGTCGCGATCCACCTCCGCCCAAGTGGCCATCAAGAAATTTTTTACAAAAAATATTCCTTTTGCTTTCGCCTGTAGACTAAGCTGAAGCAGGCAGTCCTCCAACAAATCATCAATTGAAGTTTCCTGTTTATGTAAAATAACCACCTTTTCCTCAAGTGCGGAAAGGTCTGTTAAATCATCAATCAATTGGCTGATTCTACCAATCTCTTTAATGGATATTTCGATAAGCTCGTCCTGCTGCTCCTCATCAAAAATCCGGTCGGAGACCCCTTGCAATGTCGAGCGAATCGTGGTCATTGGCGTCCGCAATTCATGAGAGATTTCGCCAATAAATCGACGGCGACTTTGCTCCACCACGGCCAGGCGATCGGCCATTGAATTGATAGCAGCCCCCAGCGCCCCGAGCTCATCCTTTCCGCTATGCACGACCTTCTCCTCGAAATTTCCACGCGAAATACTGGCAACCGTCTCGTTCATCGAAAGAATCGGCCGGGTAAATTTTTTAGACAGATAAAACGATATTATCACGATTGGTACGAGCAGAAGCACGACGGAAAGCGCGATATTACGATTAATATCGCCCACCAATCCTTCTGCTTCCTTTACTGAAGTATAGAGGAATATCGCCCCTCTATTTTCACTCTTTAGTAAAAGTGGCACCGCAACAATGAACATTTGTAGCTCCTCGTTTTTGTGGAACGTCATTCCCTTGAATTTCGTTTTCTCGTTGAGAACCCTTTCTGTCCACTTCTGAATCTTGGTATTTCCGGTTAAAAATAGCGGCTCACGACCTTTAGTCACGATACTAATCTGTATATGGTCCCGCTCCTGCAGAGAAATGATCATTCTCTTCAGCTCATCCTTAGCAAGTTCACCATCCAGAAAGCGCTCGACCTCTTGATGCAGTTCACTTGCCTTTGTCATTAGTGTCTCCTGGGTGCGGTGGTAGATTTGTTTTTCAAGAAGAAAGCCGATGATGAGCGAGCTGCACAAGAGGCTGCCTAAACTAATCGTGATAGCCAGCGCGAGCATTTTTTTAAAAATCGAATTCATCATGAGGAGTGTTCCTCTAGCAGCTGGTACCCGACACCCCATACCGTTTTGATGACCACAGATGCATCTTTTAGCTTGGCGCGAATCCTTTTAATATATAAATCAATGACACGGTCCTCACCCTCAAAATCCCAGCCCCAAATCCGCTCGATTAGGTCATCACGGCCAAACACGCGGTTTGGATGCTTGGCGAGAAACAGCAACAGCTCGAACTCCTTTTTCGGAAACTTAATCGGTTGGCCATTGATGGCGACGGTATAGGTATCTTCATTGATTGCTAGATTTCCTAAAATGATTTCATTTACGGTTAGGAGTTGGTTGGTTTGGTGATGGGTATTTGCCTTGGACATGGCCGTGGCTTGTGTTGCATGCTGGGCTGGCATCACCCGTCGTAAAACTGCTTCCAAGCGGGCTAACAGTTCATTGGGATCGAACGGTTTGACGACATAGTCATCCGCCCCGATTTTGAGCCCTTCAATTTTATCCGCTGTTTGTCCCTTAGCTGTTAGCATAATAATCGGCACTTGTGACGTCCTTCTTATTTTTTCACATACTGCCATGCCATCGAGCTTCGGCAACATTAGGTCTAAGATGATGGCATCAGGCGGTCGGGTTTGGAATACGTCTAGCGCTTCCTCCCCATCATAGGCAAACTGAACCTGATAGCCGGCCTTCTTCAAATAGATACCGGTTACTTTACTAATATTATAATCATCGTCAACAAACATAATGGTTTTGGTCATCTATGTACACCTCGAAAAGGCTAATCTTGGTTCTATTATACTTGGATTTCCGCCCACAAAAAACAAAAACCATAGCCATTTGGGGAATGGTCTACGGCTTTTTAGGTTGGTAGCCTAATATATCATTAAGATAGTAGTTGGTTGATCAAATTCTTGTGTGCTGAAATTTCAGCCTTAAGCTTGGTTATTTCCTCTGCGATTGTTTTAGCTTCTTCCATGTATTTCTTTGCGGCAGCTAGGTCACCTTGTTGCTTGCTTGTTTTTGCCTGCTGCTTTTTGGCTTGCAATTCCTGCTGGAGCTGCTTCGCCTTTGTTTGCAAAGCCTTTATTTGTTCTTGAATCGGCTTGATTTGTGAATGCAGACTTTTTAGTTCTGCTTTCAACTGTTTAAGACGTTCGGTGTCAGGTTGAATGGACGCCACTTTCGTCTTAATGGCCGTTTGGTTCGTGGCCATTTTTTCTTTTATAGCCGTTGCAGCTGCTTTGTCCTTCTTTTCTTTTGCCACCTTTAATTGCGCAAGAAGATCTTTGTTCGCCGCTTGTAATGGCTTCACCTCTGCCACAACCGCTTGAACTCGCTCTTTGATTTTGGCGATTTCCGCCTTAATGCCCATTAATTTCTGATGAGTTTGTTGAACCTGTTTCGTTTGAGCATTACCGAGCTCCTGTGCACCAGCTGCCGAAACACCACCAAACAACAAACTCCCCACCAAAACGGAAACCGTAAAAAACTTCCTCATTCATTCACCCCCTCACTACTGAAAATTACCAACATCAACAACCTAAAACTACCAAAAACATATGTCAAAAATATGTCACCTTACCCCATTAATGAATAAATATTTTTTACAACACTCAAACACTTTAGCACTTTAAAGGATGTGGGGACAGTCCCCACATCCTTTAAAGCGCTAAAGTGTTTGGGGGTACACGTTTTTTTAGATTCCTCCAGAATTGTTATTGACAAATATTTTTATTTGTGTTATAATAAAATATTTTGGTGTTTACACAAAAACCAACGTGTGTTACTCTTTTTTTTGTTAGTTTTCCATTTAATAACAGGAGGGGATTTTATGAAGGTTATCAGTAATGGTGTGGCGATTCTAGAGTTAAATATTCAAGGGTTTGTTTTGAATCCAACTTTGATTTGGGATGAGGAAATGGCCATCTTGGTCGATACGGGGATGCCTGGCCAAGGGGAAAAAATTCACTTGGCGACGGAAGATGCCGGTGTCCCTTTTAACCGATTAAAAGCAGTGATTCTTACACATCAAGATATAGACCACATAGGTTCACTTCCTGAAATTCTTCATCTTTCTCAAAACGGAATTACCCTGTACGGTCATAAGTTGGATAAACCGTATATTGAAGGCGAGTTCCATCTCCTTAAAACAGATCCCGCAAAAATGAGTAAGGAACATTGGGATGCTCTACCGCCACAAATGCAATATTTATATTCAAATCCACCGAAATCGAAGGTGGACTACACGCTGGAGGATGGTGAAGTGCTGCCATTTTGCGGTGGGATACAGGTTATTTTTACACCTGGGCATACTCCTGGGCATATCAGTCTTTATTTACGGGAAAGCAAAACGTTAATTGCTGGAGATGCAATGGTTGCCAAGGAAGGGACCTTAATGGGGCCAATTCCGCAAACGACCTTGGATTTGGAGTTAGCAACCAGGTCTCTTGAAAAATTGACGGACCTCGATATCGATAACGTGATTTGTTATCATGGGGGACTTTGCAATCAGAACGTGAAGGAACAATTAGCTGGATTGGTAGAAAAGGTGAAGTAGAAGAATGTTTTTGGGTTGTTGGACCTTATACTCGGTCACGAATAAATCTTATTCGTGACCGTTCCCCAAAAAAGTACCTAGCGATTCTCACCACCACCACCCCAAAGCTCCCGTCCGCCAGTATGACCAGTTTTCTCATGAACTTCCTCTTCTACAAGCTGAAGAACCCCCGGCTGCTCACTGTGATGCCAAACGTAGCCGTCAGGAGTTTGATTATGAGCAAGCGCCTCGACGTCAGTCGGGGATAACCCTAGTTCCCTAGCGAGATTAGAATCCTGTTCAATAGATTGATAGAGCGTTTCGTTGGCCATTTTAAAATGAGTGTTATCAGACTCTAAATAGACTTCCTCTGCAAGTACGACGCTGAATTCTGATTGGAACACCGGGAAGGCGCCTTCAACCACTTCTCCATTCGGTAGCTCGATAAGTTTCGACTCAAATGGAACTCCCGTTTCCGCATGTTCAAACCCGGCTAAATGATCATTCCGAGTCTTAATCCCTTCCGCTTCTGCAATATCCGCGCCATCTATAATATCGACAATTCCGATTGCAAAGGTGGTCACAGCAGCGACCTTACCAAGATTCTTCAACCCATGGATGAGTTGCTCGCGGTCATTGTCCCGTAGTGCTCGAACCGTTATGCCCGCACTCTTAGCGGTATAAAGGATACCTGAACCCATTCCCTTTACCGTCCGGCCAGTGCTGTCTTTCATGTCATGCCAACCACGTTGCAAATGGTAGTGGTCCTTCTTAATTAACCCTATACCACCACGAACGGCTCCATCGGTAAACTGCCCTACTGTATCGAGCGTGGCTTTTGACGCTTCAACAACCGTCGTACCCACGTCATCGAGATACTCTCCTAGTTTCTCATTTTTCGTGGCCACTAGCTTACTAGCAGCATGAACCCCAGCCTTTGCCGCCTCCCCAACCGTCTCATTCACAAACTTACTAACCTTGCGAAAAATCACCATACCACCGTCCCTTTCCTCTCAAATCATCAATACCACTATACTAACACGACACACAAATAATGGTAAAACACTTTAACACTTTAAAGCATGTGGGGACAGTCCCCCATTATTTTAAAGCGTTAAAGTACTAATGCATTTTCAAATGGGGTTTGGAGGATTTTTTTGGTAAATAGGCGAATTACTCTATTATCATATTAGTATTTGGGGTGTATGAAATGAAGAGTATTACTGAAACAAGTCGCTTAGTGTTAAGGTTATTTGAGGCTAATGATGTGGCTGATGCCATGAGTTTTTGGGGCAACGAAGAGGTTATGGCCCATTGCAACGGTGCGATGGCCGAGGATTTCCTGCCAAAAGTGTTAGAATCCTATAACCGCTGCCATCACGTTAAAGGCTTGTCTGTCTATGCCGTTGAGGAGAAGGAAACAGGAACTGTGATTGGAGCTGCAGGATTTAATGTGCGGGATTCACTAGATTCTATCGAACTTATCTATCATTTCGCCAAGGATTCATGGGGGAAAGGGTATGCAACTGAAGCAGCTGCTGCCTGTGTACAGCTCGCCAAAGGGAACAGTGACGTAAAGATGATCTACGCATCCGCTGACCCTAACAACGCCGGATCCTTAAAAATTCTCGAAAAAATAGGTTTCCTAAACTGCGGCCTAAAATGGTTTGACGACACCCAGCAAGAAGAACCTTACTACGAAATGGTATTATCTTAAAGAACGGATGGGAGACCAAGTGAACGCTTTAGTGCTTTAAAGCATGCGGGGACAGTCACCACATGCTTTAAAGCGCTAAAGGGTGGGTACTTTTGCAGCTAGTGCTGTTAGAGCTACCCACCATCTTTTTTATTTGCTGCCTTCGGACCAGAAGATCCAGATTTTTGAGCCGTCTGTGTAGGTCCCTTTGCTGTCGGTTAGGAGTTTGATGTAGCCTTTTTTGCTGCTGTGTGGGGTAACGGCAATGTCGTAGTCGCCTCCGGCTCCAGTCAGAATAATCGCAACTGGATTGTCAAACACCTCAGTCGATTTGGCAGCACGCCATTTCCCCTTTTTATTATTAAGTTGATAGGTTCCATCTTTGTTAATGGTTAACGTCCCATTACTTGCCCCTGGAGCAAATTTTCCGTCTACCATACTGACAGAACCCGGAATCCACAGTTTCCATTTACCGTAAAACTCCTCATACGCCTTTTGCTGATTTTCCTTCAAGGATACAGTTGTTTTGAGGTTAAGCGTTTTTCCTTGATACGTTGCCGTGATGGTCACAGTCCCATTTTGCCCTGTGAAAGTAACGACTCCTGTGGAACTCACCTTTGCCACTTTTGTATCGCTTGATTTCCAAACGACGCCTTTTGTGAGTTTTACTTTTTTACCATCGGAATAAATCGCCGTCAGGGCGATTGTGACTGGTTTTTTACTATAGGCAAGCTTCGTTGTGGTCGTCAAAGATTTCACTACATTTCCAACTGTCACCGTGGCGCTTGCCGTTTTACCCTGGTAGGTGGCCGTAATTGTCACCTTTCCGGAATTTCCGGTAAACGTCACGATACCTTTCGAACTGACCGTCGCGACCTTTGTGTTGCTTGATTTCCAACTCACATTGCTTGCATTGACCGTTCCGGTGTTTTTGTCACTATAAACGGACTGAACCGTCAATGTTACGGGAGTTGGGCTATATTTTAACGTTTGCTTAAATTTAATCGAAGTTAATGCAACAATTTCATAGGTGAGCTCACTTTTCAATCCTTCGTAGGTCGCTGTGATCGTAACCTCTCCAGCCTTCCCAGTGATTTGAAAGACTCCTTTCGCCGTAATGGTGCCTACCGTTTTATCACTTGTTTTCCACTTGACCTCATCATTCGGAATTTCGTATTCCTCTCCATCTTCGGAAATTCCAATGACCTTTAAAGTCACAGGTTTCATCCCGATTGACTCGGGGCCAAGTAATTCAATCGATTCAAGGACAACGAAGTCTGGGTCAGGATTATCACCATTTCCACCACCCGGCACATCCTCATCGATAAACTGATAAACCAATTCAACCGTGGTGGCATACACACCGGCCACATAAAACTTTACAAACCCACCATCATGGGTGAGCGTGATATAGACGTGACCAGTCTTGAGCTTAGCAAACTTGGCAAATCCGGAATCCGGTATGGACAACGCATCAACCTCATTCATATCAATGACACCGAGGTCAATAATCCCACGCGAACCGATGTCATCTTTGTAAACAGCGATATCCGTTTCCGCCTTCGTCTTCGTCATCTTTCCGGTTGTAAAATTTAAGCCACCTTGACTTGTCGGGTCGTTATTAATGAGGATTACCCCGGGAACCGCCATATTGTAAGTGACCTGTTCCCCATCTGGAAGCTCTTGCTCCGCTTCGCCCAGTGCATATTGAATGGTAATCACTGAGTTCAGATTACGGATAATCTTTAGCTTGGCTACCGACCCGTCGGCACGTTTTATCACATAGACATGGCCCGGGACCGCTTTAATTAACTGTTCATAGCCGCTATCCTCGATTTCCTCTACACGATTAAAGTCAACCGTCCCTAAGTCATAAATTCCATGTGCCCCGATGTCACTACCATTCGACGAAAAAACAATATCCGCATCGCGTCCACGCGTCATCTTCCCCGTCGTCAAATTCATCCCACCTTGACTGAGCGGATCCGTCCAAATCAGCGTGGTGCCTGGCACCGAAACATCATAGCTGGCCTGTTTCGTTGCCCCCCACGAAACCGACGCAGGTGCTGCCGTCCCCACTAAGCTAAAACACTGAAAAATCAGCAAAAACACAAAAAAAATACGTAGCTTTCTCATGCTACTCCCCTTCCCCCGTTTGAAAATGAACATCAACAAAAATATATGCAAAAAGACCCAAAAAACAACCAGCCCCCAAAACAAAAAATCTTTAGCGCTTTAAAGCATGTGGGGACAGTCCCCTAGTTCTTTAAAGCGCTAAAGGATACATGCTTTAAGGGGCTAAAGGGTTGATGGGCTTTCTTCGTGTTAAGGATTTCGTCATTTTTCGTCAATTTTCCCTTAATTTGGGTAGAAAGTACGATTTTATTATTGGTAATGTTTTCATATAATTCACAGTGTATATACATAAATCGTACGAGAAAGGCAAAATCATTGAAAAGTGATGACGCAAAGCTAAAGGGGCTAAGGTATTTGCATTTTGCTACGCCAGCCAGCTTCCGAATACGGACCCGACGGTTTATGAAAAGTCTAAATTGGAGGGGTAAATATGACTAAAGTTACCACAAAAATGAAGTATTATTGGCACTTTATTAACTTTCGCTACCATACTATTCTCTGGAATGATTGCCTTCACAGCGATCTACGTGAAAAGCTCGGTGAAAAAGCTAGATTCCATGAGCAAAAGGCGATCTCCTTATTGTTTCGAAACTAAAATAATAGAAACAGGGCGACCAGATGTGGTTGCCCTGTTTTTAATATAATTATTAAAATTCCCAGTCTTTCCTTATGATCATGTACATGGCCATTAGATCTAGCTCAACTTCTGTGGCTGGTTTCCCACCATAGTCATGACCGATTATCGGAAAGAGAATGCCCGCGACCTTCATCGTTGTTTGTTCCCGGTCGAGTTCACCTAATGTCTGGCGCCGCGAAATGTACGTTTTCAGTAGCTCCCACTCACGCGTGGTGATTTTTGTCCTTGCCCAGTCATCAATGGTAATCCGTGTCGCATCAACGCTCTCTAAATCCTTTTTCATTTTCGATTTCTTGCGCTTACGTTCATAAATCACAATCGTGCCGCCCACCAGGTCGCCGATTCGTTTATGTTTTGGATGAACGAAAATCATGATCATGCCAAGCAAATACATCCCTGGTAAAAAATCAACAATCCGCAGGACATTCCGCAAAAATGCTGACAGGAACGTAATCGACTGACCATTATCCTGAATCACCCGAATACCCATCAACCACTTGCCAATCGTCCGCCCTGCGTTAAAAAACTCGAGAAACGCAAAATAGCCCCATGTTAATACAAAAAAGACAACGATAATAATGGCCCACATATACTCAGAAAAATAGGTAATATCGCCAATAAAACTATCTTGTAGCTTTATTGCAATAAAAAATATGGTAAAATTTATTAAACCGAGGATAAACCAATCGATGACCTGGGCCGTCGCCCGGCTACCAATGCCGGCAATTTTAAACCGCAACTGAACATGTTCAGGGGTAGTAATATCGATTTCTTGAAGGTTCATTTTTGTAAAATTCCTTCCTATCATAAATTCATTTTCTGATCCAAAAACTATATTACAAGGCAGGTGACCGCCAAATGGATTTAAAAGTTTTTATCAAACAGCACCGTGATGACTGGGACCGACTGGAACAAAGCATCAAAGTTGTTTCGAAACGCCGCAGAAAACAGCTTTCTCCGGAGAAAGTTGACGAGTTCCAACATCTCTATCAAAAAAGCGCTCATCATCTGTCCGTCGCACAAACGTATTTTCCACGTGATGAAGTAACCTATTATTTGAACGGTCTTGTCTCGAAGGCCCACAACTTGTTGTATCGCGACCAGGCGACCAGCCTATACCAGTTGCGACGTTTTTTCGGTGGAACGTTTATTAGACTATTTTGGGAACAGCGAGCATTTATTCTAATTGCCATGCTACTGTTTACCATTGGTGCCGTTGGCGGCTATTTGTCGGTACTCAGTGACCCTCTTCATGTTTATACACTGCTTGGCCCGGAAATGGCGGCAGGAATTGACCCCGAACAAATCGGCAAGCATGATAATGATGATGGTGTTGGTATTAATTCACCCCTAATGTCGACTGCAATTATGACCAATAATATTCAAGTGGCCATTTTAGCGTTTGCAGGGGGCATCACGCTTGGTTTGTTTACCGTTTACGTGCTGATTACTAATGGCATTCTCGTAGGTGCGTTGGCCGCCGTTTTTTGGCAGCACGGCAAGTTTTACGAGTTTTGGGCCTATATCGTGCCCCACGGGATGATTGAACTGACTGCGATTTTCATTGCTGGTGGAGCCGGACTGTTAATGGGCTACAAAATGATCGTTCCAGGACCGTATTCACGGGCGTTTCAATTGAAACACCAAGCCTTGCGTTCGGTCCAGCTGTTGCTCGGTACTGTCCCGTTGTTTGTTGTTGCCGGCATCATCGAGGGCTACATCACACCCGCACCGATTTCACTGGAAATGAAATATACATTTGCATTAGTCACCGTTTTTGCATTAATTTTCTATATTTTGATCGGTAAAAGAAAAGCCATCGCCACCGGGCGCGGGTAAAAGAACTATTTTGCTGAAAATCCCTCTGTTGAGAGGGATTTTTTTATGGATTGTTCATTTTACATATTTTAGGTTATTGGTGCCTGGCACCGTTATTGTAAACTAACTACAGCATAGCACTACAGCGCGATGCAACGCTCTACAGCGCTCCGCGATTGATTATTTCGATGTAGCGTGAGATGGCTTTGGCGGCGAGTTGGTGTTCGGGTACTTCGATGATTTCTAGGCCGTTTTTGTTCCAGCGTTTGATTTCTGCCCGTTTTCGGATTTCTTCACGTTGGGCGGCGCTTTTGATCATGATGGTTCGGGTGTCGCTCGGTTCCGCCCGACTCCAACGTTCAACACTCGGATCGGTGATTCCCAATAGCATGAACAGATGTTTGCGGCGAACCCGCTGGACCGAGAACAACGAAGTCTCTTCAAATAAAAACGGTGCCAAGTCGCTAAATAATACCATGAAACTGCGGCGTTTTTGGACGCGTTCGATATAATCCAACGCCTGCAAATAGTTTGACTCGAACGGGTCAGCCTGTATCGCGTAAACCGTGCGAATAATCGTTTGCAGATGGGCCATCCCTTTTCCTGATGGCACATACGCTTTTACCCGATTGGAAAAAGCAAGCACCGACACATAGTCCCCCTGGCGTAAGGCAACAGCCGCCAAGGTTAGTGCCGCCTCCATCGCCCGCTCCAGCCGATTGACCTCTGTCAGTTCGACCCCCATCGGCCGCCCACAGTCAATCAAAATCGTAATATATTTGCCATGCTCCGGTTCATAGACATTCGTCATCAATTCGGCCATTTTTCCGGTTTGCCGCCAATTGATTTTACGCGGGTCATCCCCGACAACATAATTACGGATTTGCGCAAACTCACCGCCGCCGACCCGGCTCTTGCGGATCTTTGTCCCCTCATGGAGCAGCAGCTGCTGCATGGAAACAAGCGTACCGCGGACGGCACTCATATTTGGAATCACGCTGACCCGACTGACCGTCTCAAACGACATCTGCTTTTCCCAGAGCCCAATGGGTGATTGGTAGCGGAAATAAATCCGATTCAACTGATAATCACCGCGCACATTGGCTGACGTTTTATAAAAAATACCTCTAGCCTCTCCGGCACCAACCGAGCCGTAAAACGGGAACCCCTCCCGCTCAAACGAAACCGGTAGTTCATCAACAAAGCGAAACCGAATCGGCACCGTCGCTGAATTTTTCAAATAAAATTCGACTGCAAATGGCAAACCGCGTTCAACTTCTTCCGGTACGACACGTCGGCCAACCAGTTGCCTACGGCGCGGCAGGATCCACCAATCGACAAGGCTTACCAACAGCAGCAAGCTGTTTAGAATGAAAAAGGCGCGAAATCCGTGCCCCCAAATCGAGGCGATTCCAACAGGGACAACCATCAGTAGAAACAGCCCCATTAGCCGTTTCGTTGGTAGTATCCCTCTAGCGTGGAACCGGCGTCTGCGCAACGACGTCTTGGATGATTTGGTCACTCGTTCCTCCCTCCAATTCTATGTGAGGTGACGGAATGATTCGGTGACGAAGGGCTGGCCGTACGACGATTTTCACATCGTCCGGTGTCACATAATCGCGGTCATGCAGGAACGCCCACGCCTTGCTTGCTTCAACAATCGCCATCCCGGCACGCGGACTGGCCCCGAGGCGAACCATATCGGATTCACGCGTTTTCCGGACGATTTGTGCGATGTAATCAATGATGCCATCGTCAACCTTGACGGCAGCCACTCCGGCGCGGAGCTCATGGAATTGCGGTAGCTTAAGGGTGGTTTGATTTTCCTCCATAACAGCTGCTGAACTGCGTCTATCGGTCGTCGCTTGCTTTAATACGTCCTTTTCCGCCTCCATACTAGGATAATCAATCAAAATTTTAAACAAGAAACGATCCTGCTGCGCCTCTGGCAACGGATAGGTTCCTTCGAACTCGACTGGATTTTGCGTCGCCGCTACGAAAAACGGATCCGGTAACGGGTAAGTTTCCCCATGAATCGTGACCTGCTTCTCTTCCATCGCCTCAAGCAAAGCTGCCTGCGTTTTTGCCGGGGTTCGGTTAATTTCATCAGCTAGAAGGATATTGGTAAAAATCGGTCCTTTTAACGTTTCAAATTGCCCTTCTTTCAGGTTGAAAATCGCACTTCCGGTGATGTCACTTGGGAGCAGGTCGGGCGTGAACTGGACTCGCTTAAAGTCACCACCAATCAAACTGGCGAGCGTGCGAACCATTTTCGTTTTCCCGGTGCCTGGCACCCCCTCGAGCAGCACATTTCCGCCTGCTAAAATGGCTGTCAAAAGCAGTTTAATGTTTTGTCGTTGCCCGAAAATATGCGCCTCGTAGGAGTTGATCAATTTTTCTATCGTTGGATTCATTCCATGTACCTCTTTTCTCGTTTCATCGGTTAAGGAGGGCGTGTTTTTTGCCAATTGATTGGCGTCTCACCTCAGCTTACCCGTGCCTCATAGGTAGAGATTCAAGGGAGCGTCAGCCCTCCTGAACCTGTTTCCGCACTTCATCTATCAGCTTCGACCAAGCTAGAAATTGTTTATGAGTGACCTTGGCGGTGTTGGTAATTGCAGCGATTTCTGCCCAATTCTGCTCCCATTGACCTTGTTTATTTTTTGGCAAACGTCGTTTTGTTAATTCGATATAATCCGTTTCTACCGTGTTGGCAGAGATGCCCCAGCGCTCCTGGATGATCATTTTTACATAATCGATTTGGTGGAGAAGCGTTTCCTTGTAAAATTCGCCCTTTTGGTACCATGCGGCCTGTGCCTTGATTCGTTCATCTCCGAAGCGAACAACCGACTCACGTGGTGTCTCGACCGGTCCAAAACGCATCCCTTTTGACCAAAGCCATAGCAATATTACCAAGGCCAGCTGAGCAAATAGGAGCAAGAACCACTGCGGGTAGGCCTCAATGAGCGTAAGCTTGCTCTCGGAGCCGTGGATATACTCGTTAAACCAAACCGCGTTTGCTCCGCCAAGTAAAGGCAATACTAGTTTCAAATGGTCATTATTTAATATATTTTCATTTTGCAGCCATTCCGGCGTGACGAGGACGGTTAGCTCACCCTGGCCAATCACGCGTTTGAGTGCAATTGTTCCCTGTTTATCCTGAAGAATAGCTTCGTCCCCTAAGCCGAGCTGAAGACGAAATTGCGTTTCGACGCTTGCCTGATACGTTTGACCGCTTGCCGATTGAATGGAATTCTCGCTATCGCTTGGTCCTTTTATTACTGTCTTAATGTTAAAAAAACCATCAGGTGCTCGCGAAATCAGAAAAATGCGATTCCCTCGCTCCAGCCACTTGATCCATTTGTCCTGCTCCTCCTGGTTAAACATATAGTCAGGTTCAATCAGGATCATTAATTGGCCGGCATTGTTCGGTAGCAGGTCAACTGGTCGTTGCCATACTTGAACGCTCCCTTGCTCATCTTTTAAAAACGTGTAAAACGCCTTTGTCCCCGTTGGTGATGGTGATTTCGTGACAAACTCCGGATATTCGGTCTTCCCTTGCGGAATCAGTAAACTACCGAGTCCGAAAAAGACTACGAGTAAGAGGACGATGCTGACCCACGTTTGATTGCGTTTGAGTTTCTTAATCATCGCTATTGCCCTCCTCGCCCGCTACCAGTTCCAGTACTTGGTTCCGATAGTCAAGATAGGATTCGGCCGTTACCTGACGCCCGCCGTACCAGGTAGCTTCAAATGTATGCGCAAGCTTGCGAAATTCGGCCGCCCGGTCCCGCTGCAATATCTCCAGTTCCTCGATATACTCGCCATTCGTTTTCCAAGCGCGTGCCACTATCCATTGTTTCTCATCTAAATAGAGGAGATAGGCAAGAAAAAGATGTCGCAGTGCCGTTCGCGAATCGCCGGCCGCATAATGCTGCTCGGCCTCGTTCAAATGAGATTTCGTTGATAATTCCAGTTCCTGCTCGGTGCCGACCGGCTTCGCGTAAAACCGTTTCTCCCTTACCACACGGGAGGAAAAGAGGATTAAAAGGAATAGCACCACGAAAATCCCCGCCCCGACCATTCCGTACGAAATCCATTCGGACACATCGTCGCGAAAATTTTGCTCGGGCAGAAGTTTCGCTAAATGACGATTAATCCATGCCTGCAAGCGTTCCAAAAGGTCGGCCAATGTATGTTGGTCCTGCCTGTAATAGATTTGATATTGTTTTTCTGCTAAAATTTTTTCCAATTCATCTTTTGCTTGATTTGGGTCAATTGTTTTCAACATGAACCCCTACTTTTCGGTTTCTTTTGATTCTGGATTGGTTTCTCGTGGTGGTTCAGGCGGATATTCCTTGCTTACCATTTCTAGTTCCTCAGCGGAAACCACATCTTCATTGGTGGCAATTTTACCCGTAGGATGATGATCCCTATGAGTCTGAGACCCGTCGTTTGTACTGTAATAATTGTCGAGCATTTCCTCCAAATCAGTCCCTTCGTTGCGGACGCGAAGGTCAAAATAAATGACCGCATAAGCGATATTCATAATGATATAGGTTAGTCCTGTTACCAATGTGTAAAAAAGAGTTCCGATAATACTATTGGCCAACAATAAACTGCTCACGATTTCAAGCGCATAGGTAATGATGGATATGATAATGTTGAGAATGATGTAAAGACCGACTAAACGCCAAAAATGACCGCGTGTTAGCTGCCAGCTTCGTGACAATCCTGGCGAAACGTTTTCAAAAACAATCGCGACAAAATAAAAGCCCCAGCGGGTAAATAGGTAAATGAGCCCGCATATGTAAGCAAGACCGAAAAGGACGGTGCCAACGATAAGCCCGGCACCGACATTAGGTTGGCCGAATGCAAAGAGAAAGGTGATTCCGAGCGTAGGAACGATAATGAGCCCAAGAACAATCAGGAAGTACACAATCGAGCCACCGATGAGTGCCCAGTAACGAGAAAACGCCTCCTTGATAATCGAACCGATGTCAATCGGTGCTTCGTCCTTAACCCTTTTTGTTAGAATGGCGGTTGCCGCCAATGCTGTTGGCAACAGCACCAACCCTAATAGTGCAAGAGTGATAATGAGGATCACTAATTCGATTCCACCTAAGTTCAAAAGGATGTTCTCAAAGCCCGTAGAACTAATGCCGTTAAGGAGGCGGTCCAATGTTGATAGGCCTTCCCGTCCTCCGCCTCCTGGTAAGAACGGAATCCCACCGGAAAGCATGGCGACCATCTGTACCAACAGAACCGGCCCAATCAAGATCAACATAATTAAAAATATTTTTGAAAATTGCTTTCGTAAAACCAAAAACGTCAAATCGAGAATCTCACCAAAATCGCGTGGCTTCTCCACCCACTTCTTCTCCATAACCTCAAAACATCCCCCTTTATATAACCACATATAGGTAATTTACCTAATTTTATCAATATTTACGCAAAAAAAGCACCCCCTAAAACAAAATAGCCCTTTAGCACTTTAAAGCATGTGGGGACAGTCCCCACATGCTTTAAAGTGCTAAAGTATTTTTCTTGATTTAGGTCAAGGAAGTTATTACTATTGCCACTTACAATAAGGTTGTTGATAAGAAAATGATTAAAGGGGACGAAATGATTATGAAGAAATTTGGATTTTTATTATTAACTGGTGCTTTAACATTGGGCTTAGCAGCTTGCGGAGGAAACGAAAAAGCTTCCACTTCAAAGGGAACATCGAATGAATCTTCCAACACTGCTTCTTCATCAGGTGAAAATGAATATACCATTACCGCAACAAACTGGGAGTTCACTTCCGATAAAGAACTTGTGATCAAAAAAGGCTCAACTGTAAAACTAAACCTAGTCAATAAAGAAGGTTTACATACCATCGCCAATGAAGAACTAGGCATTGATCTAAAGGCAGGTTCTCCAGTCGAATTTACCGCTGACACAGTTGGCGATTATGAATTAAACTGCTCAACCATTTGTGGCGGAACCGAAGATCATGAGGGCATGAAAATCTCCCTAAAAATCGTAGATTAATTAAAAAGCACTTTATCACTTTAAAGCGTGTGGGGACAGTCCCCACACGCTTTAAAGTGATAAAGTGTTTAAATATTATCCAAATTTTAATGCGCTGATGTTGCTTGGTCTAAAATCCAAGCATTAAAACCGCAGCAATGAACGATATGATAAATAGCACAATATAACCAATGATAGAAAGGATAAGTACGATCCAACCGATTAACTTTCTTTGTGTCCTGATAAAATAGATCCCTAATGTGATTGCTCCAAACACCAATCCAAAAATGGCCCAAAGAACTGGGCTTTTCCCTTGCTTCGGCGCATCAATAGCAAGATAAACCGCAATAGCAATATTTATTAACCAACTAAAAGCTTCCATAACACTCTCCCTCTCAATAAAAAAACCTATCTAAACAAATACATATTTACAGATAATTACAAAATTCTACATACCCTAGGTAAGTTCCTGCTTAATTGCTTATTTGTTTATAGAACCTCGTTTTCGTCAAAATAAACCTATAATCCAACCATTTTATGAAATTGGAACAATTGAAATTGTCCACGGACGGTGCCTGTCACCAATCTCCTATTTGTTTCCATAATTTAAAGAGAGTGCCTGACACATGTCAGGCACTCTCTAAATCTTATTCACTAACAAAAATTTCGCTATTATCCACTTGGATATATCGGTGATTTCTTACGGCTTCTTCGATTTCCTTAAATGCCCAATGGTCGTTTGGTACATCTGTAAAGGTTGGGGTAATGTCCCCTTCTAAAGGACCGCGTTTAAACAGGCGATTTAAGACTTTTACTGCCTGTGCCCGCGTCAAAAGCGCGTTCGGTTTAAAGGTTCCATCTTCATAGCCTTCCATAATTCCAAACTGTTTAATAGCAAGGATGGCCTCGTATGCCCAATGGTCGTTCCCTACATCGCTATAGGAATGGCCACCTTTTTGGCCAAGAGTCGAACATTGTTCAAAGGCATTCGCATCTTTTGCACATTCATTTTTCAGCCAGCGATAAATGATGGTTGCCATTTGGGCACGGGTAATGCTGGCATTTGGATTGAACGAATCTCCCGTTCCCATCATGATTCCACTCTGTTTGGCTAACATGATTTCCTTATACGCCCAGTGAGTTTCTTGGACATCATCGTAATGGCCCAAGCCTGCAACATCCTTCACCCCTAAGTTTCTCATCAACATCGCGGCCATTTGCGCTCTTGTGACGTTCTGGTTCGGCCTAAATGTGTTATCGGAATAGCCGTTAATGTAGGCTGTATGCGTTTTAGCATTCATATAATCCTTCCAGCCATCCACATACATGAGTACAAAAGTACTAAACTTGCTAACACTAAATTCAACCTCAAGAGAGCCATCTTTTAGCGTAATCAGTTTCCCTTGAATCAATTCCTTCGTTCCATCGCTATGCTCAATAAATACTACTAGATTATCGAGCATCTTTTGCGATAATTTCGTTGATTCTAAAGGCATTCTAATCGTAACAGGTCGACCTTGCATATTCGTCTGGATTTCCATTGGGCTTCCCAGCACTTCAACACTTCGATTTCCTGCTGCTTTTTTAATAGCCTCTTCCGCCTTCACTCGATTCAATAAGGCAAGTCGGTCTTTTTCACCCCTAATCGGAACAATACGGAAAAATAAATCTTCCTTCACATTCTGAATCGATGTGCTTGGGATGGCAAGTCGAACACCTTCTAAATACAATTCTACATGAATTTTACTTACTGCTAGACGCTCCGCAACCGATTTCGGCAGATGAATAAACACCTCATCTATCTTTTCTTCGCGATCTGGTAGCATGATTCGGGCGGAACTTAAACCTTGCTCCATTAACGTTTTTACCATTTCCTCGGTAAGGGTGATTTCATCTTTTACCGTTCCACTTGGTTGGGTAGTTCTCTTTATCTTTATCTGCGTTATTTTCTTACCATCTTCTACACTACCTGTCTCGACATCTACCAGTCTATCTTCAATAATAGGGTCATTACCAGGTTGATCTTTTACAATCCACTTTGCATAAAGATTGGTCGAACTATTCACTCGATCCGTTAAAAAATCCCAAGCCGTCTGAAACCCTTGATCCTTAAACCATCCGGCAAATGTGTACCCGGGTTTATCAGGAATAACTGGTGCTGAAATCGTCGTGCTGTATTCTGCCAAAATTGGGCTTATGGTAGCGTCACTGTTTGTATGGAAAATAACTTGATAGTATCTAACGTCCCACTTCGCATAGAGTGTCATGGTGCCTGTCACTAGATCGGTTTGGAAATCCCACACTTTTGTATAGTCCTGATCTTTATACCAGCCAGCAAACGTATGCCCCGCCTTCCTCGGTGGTGTCGGTTCTACTACTTTATCGAAGTGATTTATCGTTTGCGTTGCCACGGCACTTCCACCAACGACATCAAAATTGATAGTATAAGAGTTAATTATCCACTTCGCGTAAAGGGTTGTGTTATCCGTGACTTTGTCGGACGCAAAATCCCACGCAGTATTTAGTCCGGTATCACTGTACCAACCATCGAACGTGTAACCAATTCTTGTTGGCGCTGCTGGAGCAGTGATCGTTGTGTTGTAGTTGGTTGTTACCGGTGCTACTGCACTTCCACCATTCGAGTCAAAGGTAACTGTGTACTGATTAATCGTCCATTTTGCATAAATCGTCGTTGGACCAGTAATGGTCATATTGTTAAAATCAAAGCCTGTAGTATAAGTTTTATCCGTAAACCAGCCAGCAAATGTATGACCTGTCTTCGTTGGTGCTGGCGGTTCAATCGCTTTCTCAAAATGATTGACTGTTTGAGGAGGAACTACACTTCCACCATCGACATCGAAGCTGACCGTATAAGAATTAATCGTCCACTTCGCATAAAGGGTAGTATTTTCGGTAACTTTATCTGTCGCAAAATTCCAAGAGGTTTTCAATTCGGCATCCTTATACCAACCGTCGAACGTATAGCCCGTTTTTGTCGGTGCTGCAGGAGGCGTGATGGTTGTGTTATAGGTTGCTGAAATTGGTAAAACAATACTTCCGCCATCCGTAATAAAACTTACAATATACTGATTAATTGTCCATTTCGCATAAATCGTCGTTGGACCAGTAATGGTCATATTGTTAAAATCAAATGCCGTTGTATAAGTTTTATCCGTAAACCAACCGGCAAACGTATGACCAGTCTTCGTTGGTGCTGTCGGTTCCACCGCTTTCTCAAAATGATTGACTGTTTGAGGAGGCACGGCACTTCCACCATCGATATCGAAGCTAACCGTATAAGAGTTAATCGTCCACTTTGCGTAAAGGGTAGTGTTATCCGTGACTTTGTCGGACGCAAAATCCCACGCAGTATTTAGCCCTGCTTCCTTAAACCAGCCATTAAATGTGTAACCTGTTCTGGTCGGTGGTGTTGGAGTAGCGATCGTTGTGTTGTAGTTGGTTGTCACTGGAGCTACAGCACTTCCACCATTCGTGTCGAAACTCACTGTGTACTGATTAATCGTCCATTTTGCATAAATCGTCGTTGGACCAGTAATGGTCATATTGTTAAAATCAAATGCCGTTGTATAAGTTTTATCCGTAAACCAACCGGCAAACGTATGACCAGTCTTCGTTGGTACTGGCGGCTCTACTACTTTATCAAAATGGTTAATTGTTTGCGCAGGCACTACACTTCCGCCATCCACATCAAAGCTGACCGTATAAGAATTAATCGTCCACTTCGCATAAAGCGTAGTATTTTCGGAAACTTTATCAGTCGCAAAATTCCAAGCCGTTTTCAATTCGGCATCCTTATACCAACCGTCGAACGTATAGCCCGTTTTTGTCGGTGCTGCAGGAGGCGTGATGGTTGTGTTATAGGTTGCTGAAATTGGTAAAACAATACTTCCGCCATCCGTAATAAAACTTACAATATACTGATTAATTGTCCATTTTGCATAAATCGTCGTTGGACCAGTAATGGTCATATTGTTAAAATCAAAGCCTGTAGTATAAGTTTTATCCGTAAACCAGCCAGCAAATGTATGACCTGTCTTCGTTGGTGCTGGCGGTTCAATCGCTTTCTCAAAATGATTGACTGTTTGAGGAGGAACTACACTTCCACCATCGACATCGAAGCTGACCGTATAAGAGTTAATCGTCCACTTCGCGTAAAGGGTTGTGTTATCCGTGACTTTGTCGGACGCAAAATCCCACGCAGTATTTAGCCCTGCTTCCTTAAACCAGCCATTAAATGTGTAACCTGTTCTGGTCGGTGGTGTTGGAGTAGCGATCGTTGTGTTGTAGTTGGTTGTCACTGGAGCTACAGCACTTCCACCATTCGTGTCGAAACTCACTGTGTACTGATTAATTGTCCATTTCGCATAAATCGTTGTTGGACCAGTAATGGTCATATTATTAAAATCAAATGCCGTTGTATAAGTTTTATCCGTAAACCAACCAGCAAATGTATGACCCGTCTTCGTTGGCGCTGGCGGTTCAACCGCTTTCTCAAAATGATTGACTGTTTGAGGAGGAACTACACTTCCACCATCGACATCGAAGCTGACCGTATAAGAATTAATCGTCCACTTCGCATAAAGGGTAGTATTTTCGGTAACTTTATCTGTCGCAAAATTCCAAGAGGTTTTCAATTCGGCATCCTTATACCAACCGTCGAACGTATAGCCCGTTTTTGTCGGTGCTGCAGGAGGCGTGATGGTTGTGTTATAGGTTGCTGAAATTGGTAAAACAATACTTCCGCCATCCGTAATAAAACTTACAATATACTGATTAATTGTCCATTTCGCATAAATCGTTGTTGGACCAGTAATGGTCATATTATTAAAATCAAATGCCGTTGTATAAGTTTTATCCGTAAACCAACCAGCAAATGTATGGCCAGTCTTCGTTGGTGCAGTCGGCTCTACCGCTTTCTCAAAATGATTGACTGTTTGAGGCGGCACGGCACTTCCGCCATCGACATCGAAACTAACCGTATAAGAGTTAATCGTCCACTTTGCGTAAAGGGTAGTGTTATCCGTGACTTTGTCGGACGCAAAATCCCACGCAGTATTTAGCCCTGCTTCCTTAAACCAGCCATTAAATGTGTAACCTGTTCTGGTCGGTGGTGTTGGAGTAGCGATCGTTGTGTTGTAGTTGGTTATTACCGGTGCTACAGTACTTCCGCCATTCGAGTTAAAGGTAACTGTGTACTGATTAATTGTCCATTTCGCATAAATCGTTGTTGGACCCGTAATAGTCATATTGTTAAAATCAAATGCTGTTGTATAAGTTTTATCCGTAAACCAACCGGCAAATGTATGGCCAGTCTTCGTTGGTGCTGTCGGCTCTACCGCTTTCTCAAAATGATTGACTGTTTGAGGCGGCACGGCACTTCCGCCATCGACATCGAAACTAACCGTGTGTTTGTTAATTGTCCATTTCGCATAAAGAGTCGTGTTCCCCGTAACTTTATCGGACGCAAAATTCCACTCTGTTATGAATCCAGTTTCTTTAAACCAACCGTTAAACGTATAACCAATTTTGGTTGGTTGGGGTGGTTGGGCGATTGTCGTGTTGTAATTAGCTGTTATCGGTGCGACAGGGCTTCCACCATTCGAGTCAAAGTTGACTGTGTACTGGTTAATATTCCACTTCGCATAAATCGTTGTGTTGCTTGTGATGGCATTATTTTTAAAATCAAAAACAGTCTTGAATGTGTTATCCGTGTACCACCCTGCAAACGTATGACCTTGTTTCGTCGGCGGCGTTGGTTCTACGGCATTCCCACCATGATTAACCAGTTGGTTTGGCACAGCACTTCCACCATCGACATGAAAACTAACCGTGTACTGACTCAAAAGCCATTTCGCATATAAAGTATGATTTCCTGCCGTCATCACCTTCGTAGAATCGATTACTTGACTACCAGCCCCATTTAGTTGGGTGTACCAACCGGCAAATGTACTTCCCGTTTTCGTCGGTATCGGCATCGGATCAGCTGTTACTCCATCCGCTCCTTTTCCATACGTAGAATCAAACAGCTTAACCTGTGTGGTTTTCCCAACAACACCGCCATCCGGATTGTACGTTACGGTATAAGTATTCGGTTTCCACTGCGCATACAAGGTGATATTACTGCCTGGCATCGTAAGCGTACCACTGCCAGTTGCTGGGTAGGTGGTTCCGGTTCCATTCGCTACACTATTCCAATTGGTAAAAGAGTAGCCTGTTTTTTGCAGATTGCCAGTGTTTCCTAAGACTGTTACCGTATCTCCTTGTTTATATTGTTTTCCGTCAAAAGGGGCATTCCCGCCAGAGTGACCGTTTCCATCATAACTAACCGTATAGGTTGGCTCAGGCGGTCCTACCGGAATTAGCCCAAATGCGGAGCTACTTCCACTTAAACTACTAATGATTCTTAAATTATCATCCAACATAACGAGCATAAAATTACCTTGTGAATCTACTGAATAGGTCATTTCACTTGTTGGACCAGGTTCAGCTGGGGCGATCGTTTTCGTTCCATTCTCCCATCCACTTGTTGTTTTTCTCATCACAAAATAGTGAACGTCTGACCAGTCAGGTTTCCAAGACTCCATTAATAGGTATAGATCTGAACCAACAAATTGGACAGAAAATGGTCCAGTTGTCCGACTACCATCCACATAGATTTGTTCCCTTTTCCAGCTCCCGGTTGCATCGGAAAGGATATATGAAGTACTTGGATCTGAGTAGGCAATATAAACAGCACCATTACGATCAAGTGTAAGCGGGTAACTCCAATAGTTTTTCTGATCTCCGGTAGAATTGATCAATTTCGTGGCTGTAGGAAAGGTAGCATCAGACGCTTTTTTAGTCGTGTAATAGACATTTCCGTAATACGTATTTTGCTGGTCCTCCCTGATATAGGTGGCATGGACCTGATCATTTTTATCATCCACGACAATCTGAGGATCAAACATCTCATCAATAGCGCCATTAGAGGTCACAATGGTGTCTTTTGTCCACGTTCCAGACTTGTTCGTTGCATATTTTACATAGTGGTTGCGGTTGTTGGCATCATCGAACATATATACCATATGTACGGCGCCAGTTGAATCTACCGCAACAGAGGGATCATCGAAATTCTTCCAACCATTCGAGTCACTGTAAGCTTCTATTTCCTGGAAAGACCAGCTTTTGGTTTGGTTGTTAAAAAAACCATACTTAATTCCTCGATAACTCGTGACCCCACTACCTTTAAAAAATTGAAAACCCAAGTGCAAATTGCCACTCTTATCAGTAATCAAATGTAATGGACCGCCGATACCTGAATCGCCAGTTGCTGTCGTCGCCACGCTTGACATAGAATCCCATGTCGCCCCATTCCAACGTTTGATCGCTATTTCACTGCCGCTGATGACATGTGCTAAATACAGTTCATCATTAGGACCTTTGGCCAATGAACTATAGGCCCAGGTATTGGAACCAAACGTATGCACCGTCGTTTTCTTAATCTCATCTGCTGCTTTGGCCGGTAAGGGACTTAGGGAACTGATCAGTAACAATAATATTAAAAACTGCGAAAACCAATAGGATATTTTTTTCTCCCTCAAGGTTTTTCTCCACACCTTTCTGTATAAAACTTTCAAAGAACTTGATTGTTATAGAATTTTACTTTTATAGGATGGGATACCTTACCCTGGCTATATTACTGATGAAATATAGGAATAATATATCAGCACAAGGGACAGTTCCTTTCCCAGTTGAAGCGAGAAAAGGAATAAGTGAGATCACTAGGTGGGTGAAAAGTCTGGGGTGGGGATTATTCTCTACTTAAAGTGTGATCAACTCATTTGCTTGAAATTGTGACCAAAGCTACATTGAAAACCCCCAATCTGGTAAAAAAGAATCTTTCCAACATTCAGTTTATCAAAAAAATGTGGTATTTTCCACATTTGGACATATGAGACAATTTTACTATTTTTTTAATATATAAGACTTTCACTTCGAAAAGCTGTTCAATTCCCATTATTGACCATATTTTCCTACTATTCAGCTATAATGAACTAAAAAAGTTTCCAAACAATGGAACCTAATCCCCAACCCAACCATCTAAGTGATAGAAAGGGGTGCTAAACCAATGGAAAATGATGTTTTACTTGCTCAACGGGGTGATAAAAAAGCGTTCACCCGAATCATTAAGTCTGTTGAGAAGTCGTTGTTTCATGTTGCAAGATCGATGCTGCGGACCGACGCCGATTGTTTAGATGCGGCCCAGGAGGCCATTTTAAAAGCTTATCAGTCGCTCCCGACCTTGAAGGAGCCAAAATACTTTAAAACGTGGATTACGAGAATCCTAATCAACGAGTGTCATGCCATCATTCGGAAAAATTCGAAACTGGTCATGATTGATGAGTTAATAGAGCAGGCGGCGGAACAGCCAATGGCTGAGTTTGTCGACCTGGAAAATGCGTTGAAATTTTTAGAAGAAGATCATCGAGTAGTGATTCACCTTCATTACATAAATGATCTGTCCGTCGCGGAAATGGCGGCCATACTTGAGATACCGGAGGGCACCGTCAAGTCCCGGCTCAATCGCGCCCGTGCGAAATTAAGTTCACTATTACAAGTGGAGCAAAACGAAGGGAGAGTTCGAGTATGAGTGAAAAATTAACACAACAATTAAAACAGTGGGGCACAGGGAAACAAGAAGAAGAAGTGCCAGAAATGTTCCGTAATGGCATTGATGATTTATTGAAAAATTTACCTGCAAATGTGGACCGAAAGTCTTCCTATAAAAAACGAATCCTTATGTCAGTTGGTTCCATCGCTGCCGCCTCCTCCCTTGTCATTGGGTCAGGCTTTGTTTCGCCGACGATGGCATCGGTTCTAAGTGAGGTTCCTTTGATTGGCTCATTCTTTGAAAAGTCAGCCGATCCCATTTTAGTTGAAGTGAAAGATAAAGGACTTGTCAGCGCCGTCGAAAAATCGGCAACTGACAAAGGAATAACGTTGACGTTTACCGACATTTTCTATGATGGTACAAAATTGGCACTAGCATACCATTTGGATATGGCTGAAGACCTACCGAAGCATGGGGCAATTGAAAAAGACAAAGGTTTCCCATTCACATTAAAAGCGAAAATGAATAATGAAGATATTAGCTTTATGGCGGGGGCTGAGGAAAAGCCGGTCGATGGCGGTAACGGGGAATATGCTGGGATGATTTCGATGGATGTTTTTGCAGAATCGAAATTGACTGGTCCGTTGACGTTAAACCTTGTTATCAATGAAGTCCATGGACATGAAGGGAACTGGGTGTTCCAGATTCCGATTGAAAATCAAAAGGTAGTTGCAAGCACAACAAAGTTCACTCCAGGGACCACGGCAAGTTTGGAAGACATTCAGGCGGTTGTTGATGAGATCAATTTCACCCCGGCTTCAAGTGATGTGACGATTACCATTACCGCACCAAAAGAGGTGATTAACGATGTTGATTTCATGATTTATGATGAGGCGAAAACGTTAATCGGTGGCATGAGTGGATTCGGTGGGGTGATTGAGGAATTAGACAATGGCCAGGCCACAATGAAACGCACGATTACCTTGCCAAAAATGGAGGATGTTCCTGAGAAACTATATATCGAAATGTTTAAGCTAAGAGACTTGACCGGTAAAACAGTTGAATCAAAAGGTTATAACATCGCGCTTTCAAATGACCATTTCCCGATTACGCTTCCAGTTGGTGGGGACAATGCCATTATTGTGACGGGTGTCGAATACAAGAAAGATAAAACTCTATTGAAATTTGTCGTGGAAGGCGAACCAATCTTGCAAACGCAATGGATGACCCTTGAATCCGAAAACAGCAGACTGGAGCCACTTGGCCCTAGCCCAGTAAGAATCGGCGGAACTGGCAGTTCAATGGAATTCGCCAAAGAATTCACAGCAGTCACACCAGGAACCCCGCTCCAACTAATCACGCAAATCGAAGAAAATTGGAGTCGCGAATCCACATTTATCGAAGTGAATCTGAAATAAGGATTGTGACAGAGATTGGTGCCTCAGAGATTGGTGCCAGGCACTAATCTCCTATTTTTCACCAAACAAAGAATCTTTTCTTCATCCTAGCAAAAAAGGAAGCACTGGGAAATCCCGTGCTTCCTTTTTTGATGGTTATTTATTTATTTTCAGCCACTCGCTCAAATAAATGACGCCCAATTCAGGCCGGGCTTCCTGATTTAACATGGTAATAAATTCGAGTGAATTTCCATCTGGATCATTGAAATAGACAGATGCTGCCGGCATCCAGGTGTGTACGATTGGCTCAGTAGGAGCCAAACCAAAGTCCTCTAGCGCTTCAATGTCTCTATCTTTTAACCAGCTGATGGCATTTTGCATTTCCTCATTAGTGATCCCAAAGGCGATATGTTTACGTGTGACAGCACCTTTCGTTTCCCAAATCCCCAGCATTTGTTCCATCTTTGGCTCTTGTCCAAACCGAAAAAACGCGACTCTTCTCTCCTCAATTTTATGAACCATTGTTAGGCCCAGCTTTTCATAAAAGTGGATGGCCTCTTCCAGATTGCCAGTGGTTAAATGTGCTTCGAATAAATTCATGTTCTTCATTTTGAACGAACCCCTTTCCTTATCTATACATCCATCATAAAGCATGGGTAAAATGAAAAAATCATTATCTTGAATGAAGTATTACTACGACTTTTGGATGATATTTTAGATACTTGGTTTGGTGCCTGTCACCAATCTCCTACAATTTTCCAACCACACATATTCAGATTGGTGGTTAGTAAAGTATCTGGGGTGACTTGTTTATTAATTATGTTATACTTTAGAAAGTTTACATCTAGAGGTGAGGTTCTTTTATGAATCCAAAGACAAAATCAACGTTTCAATCAACTTATATCTATTTATTTATTGCTGGAATTTTATTAGTGGCATTTAATTTACGGCCAGCGTTAACTTCATTGGGGCCGTTGGTGGGTATGATTCAGGAGGATGTCGGCCTGACCCACTGGAGTGCTGGTTTACTGATGAGTCTGCCGTTAATTATTTTCGCCATCATGTCCCCGCTTGTCCCAAAACTTGCATCGAAGTTGGCAAATGAGCGGACCTTACTGTTAGGCTTAACGGCACTGTTAATTGGAATTGTCATTCGGACGATCCCAACTACTTTTTTCCTATTTGCGGGAACTATTCTTGTCGGATTCGGCATCGCGATTGGAAATGTGCTTTTACCCGCGGTTGTTAAGGAAAAATTTCCGCGTAAATTCGGTTTGATGACGAGTGTTTATTCTACCTCGATGGGGTTAATGGCCTCTCTGGCTTCCGGGGTCAGCGTTCCGTTGGCAGTTAACTTACATCTTGGCTGGCAAGGAGCACAAATCGCCTGGGGGATCCTGGCGATTGTCGCCATTGTCGTTTGGCTATTCCTCCTTAAATTCCAAACAGGTGAACAGAAGGAACTGAAGAAATTTCAAGTGGGATCAAAAAGTATTTGGGGTAGCCCACTTGCTTGGCAAATCGCCATTTTCATGGGATTTCAATCTCTTTTATTTTACGTCACAGTCTCTTGGTTGCCAGAAATTTTACACAGTCGTGGTTTGAGCCTAGAGAAGGCCGGCTGGCTTCTTTCGTTTACGCAATTAGAGGGGTTACCTGCTAGCTTTATCATTCCCATGCTTGCTGTGCGATTCAAATCACAAATTTGGTTAGCTTTCGCTATGGGGGTATTTTCCATTATTGGCTTTAGCGGATTGTGGCTTGGTTCTTCCTATCCTGTTTTAATCATTAGCATTAGCTTAATCGGTATCGCACTGGGAGGAGCTTTTCCATTAGCCTTAAGCTATATTGGCCTGCGTGCCCAAAATGGAGCACAAGCTGCCGCCTTATCCGGCATGACCCAATCATCGGGGTACATCCTGGCGGCCATAGGACCGTTATTCATCGGCTATCTTTTCGACAAGACCCATTCATGGACTACCCCACTGATGGCTCTAATCGGCGTCTCCTTCATCACCTTGATCTTTGGGATGCTAGCTGGGCGAAATCGGTTCGTCTAAAACAAAAATGGCACTTTAGCGCTTTAAAGCATGTGGGGACTGTCCCCAAGTTTTTTAAAGCACTAAAGCACTAAAGTGCTTTAGTGTTTTAAAAAATACATTTGCTTAAAAATGCTAAAGTGCTGTTTCATTTTCGGTGCCTGTCACCATTACCCTAAAATATTCCAAATTACTAACCTGGTTAAGTTTGGTACGATTTGGAATGAGTATTGGGCTTCGGCGCGTTCGAGTTTTTTGTGGGCGTCGATCCCGTATGGTCCGATGTTGATGACTGGGATGTTGAGGTCGCGGATGTCTTGGTATTCGACGTGGTGTTTGGTGCCCCAACCAGGGTTGTTTTTGGAGACGGCGTCTAGGCCCTCTTGGTCGTCACTTAACGCAACGAAACTCATATCCGATATGTACGGGAAAAAATTCCGTGTGACAATCGGGTATGGGTACTCAGGTTGAATCGCCTCCACGGCGCTTTCTAACGCTTCAATTAACACCCGCTCATGATCCGTTTTCCCGTTCAATTCGATTCTTGGGGAATAGAGTGATGAGTAGAACAGAATCATTGCCGGGCTCTTATCGTCCATCCATTTCCAAACTTCCTCCACTACTTTTGCCGCAAACATCCGCGTGTCTAAACTCGTATCATTCAGCAATTCCTTCTTGAAAGCATCCATATGACTCACATAGGCAGGGCCATTTTTATTAATAAGCATTTCTTCCATTTCCTCATAGGTAATAACGCGTGGCGCCCACGGAATCGCTTGATATGGCTCACCACTCATTTGGCAATACTGCTGATACCGGTCTTGGAAAGAATCTAAAGCCCGCTGGAAGGCAATCTCCGCTTGATCCTTCAATTTCGCCAGTACATCTTTTGGCGACCAGGAATGGATGAAAAAATTGTAATATACATACGCGGATAGGGCGGTTTGAACCGTGTAAGATGGCTTCAAATCGGTTTGTTTTAACGAAACGGGTGGTACCGTCGTTTCGCCATTGGCCTCATTACAAAGCTCCGGATTATAGTTAATCTGCCTTGTCAACTCAGCCGCAATAAAGTTCGGGTCGAGCCCTTCAAAACAGGAGCCAACGTGAGTCTCGGCACCAGTGATGAAAAACGATGGCAGCAGCTTCCCGACCGTGCCCTTATAAATATAACGGTTTGTATCCCCCTCATAACGTGGTGACACGAAATCCGCATTAATCGCAGCTACATAATCAAAACCATGCTCCTCGCGCCACTTTTTCAAAATCTTCAGGGCTGAGAGAATTCCATGCGAACCATCCTCTTCATCACATTCCGATAAAAACACCAGGTTGCCATCTAGCTCTTCTGGGTGCTCGGCGTAATAGTTTAGTAGATAAAGATGGCTAGCAACTCCAGCCTTCATATCGAGAATACCACGGCCGAACAGCCAATCGCCGGATTCCAAATGGTCTTTCACAGCGGGTGGCAGATCCTCCGTTTGTAGGGCGCTCATTAATTCTTCGGGTTGGCAGGCAAGACCCTTGAGGTGATTAAAATCATCAATCCCCACCGTGTCCATATGGCCCATTAGAATGACCGTTCGGTTGCTTGGCGTCGGAGATTTCGTCCCCTTAATAAAAGCCAGAACGTTGTAACGTTCACTGTCATCGTGAATCGTTTGCTGGATTGTGAAATGGGAGGGATTAGCCTTAAAATAAGGAATCTCCCCAATCATATTCAGCAACGCGTAAGCCATCTGCTTTTCCCCAGCAGTATTAACAATACTTTCAATCCTCGCCAACTTTTTCGTTACCGCCAAAACTTCTTCATGACAATTTAACAGCATTAAGTCCCCTCCAGGATGAAGTTATTATTCTATTGATTTGAAAAAATTAGGAGATTGGTGCCTGTCACCGTTATGGTAAACTAAACCGCAGCAACTCTACTATTGTTTTTGCACATGCCCCATCTTGGTCTTTGTCCGCGGAGAATTCGGTGATTTCGATGCCTTTTACTCGCGGGTCGTTTAGGATTAGTTTTAACAGGCTTGCTGCTTGGTCATAGCCCAGCCCTTCTTTGCTTAGGGAATAGGCTGCAGGCATCACTGATTCATGTAAAACATCCACATCAAAATGGACGAGAATGTTAGCATCACTTGGAATTTCCTTTAAATGTTGGGCCGCCCGCTCGAACGTTAATCCCTCGAATGGAACTACCTTGATTCCGTCATGGTTTTCATCGATTGACCCATGCGGTCCCAAAACAGAAATGGACTCAACCGAAATAGGCTCCTCTTTCCACCAAACCTTTTGGTCCTGAGTCAGAAACCAAAGCCCCATCCCGGCCGCGCCAAAACAACGGTCGCCACTTGGCTCAATCGTATCGATATGGCCATCTAGTACTAAAAGGTGGCTCTGCTCTCCGAAAACCTTTCTAAAGGCGGAAAATGTCCCTACCTCAATGCTGCAGTCTCCACCTAGTATGATGGAAAAAGCCTCCGGGCTGAATAGCATTTCGGCTTTTTCCTGAATGGCCTCCCACACCATCCGCGGTGCCGGCCAATTGCGGACCGGCCCGACATTATGTCTTGGAAGGTCGCTGCCATCTATGATATTTCCATAATCCAGGGTGATTCGGCCTGTTTCCTGAAGACTTTCGACTAAACCCGCTTTCCTAATCGCATCGGGAGCCAATTCTGTTCCAGGATACAAGGCACCAGCAAAACTTGGTATGCCAAATAATTGAATCTTCAATGAAATCCTGCTCCTTCCGTAAGGTTAAAATGACTGTCATTATCGCGAAGACTCTTTTTCTGCTCTATCTCTGTGCCCAAGTAATTTTCCATCGTATGAAAACCATAGGTTGGTATAGCCAGGCTGACGCAAAAAGGCATCATAATTTTCAACTTGAGGTTCGAGGAAATACGAAAGAATTCGCTTCGTGTCGACCAGCGAGGAGTTAAGTTGTCGGACATAAATATGGTAGCTGCTCCAAGGATAATCCTCCAGCCGCTCGACAATTTTAGCCCTTACCGGGTTAAGATGAATGTATTTGCTTAAATCTAGCTCATACTCCGAAGTTTCTACAAGTTCATCTCCATATCTCTTTTCAAAAACATGACCACAAGTATCGTACTTTTTGTTAAAATACTTGGCGTATTTTGTATTGACCCAGTGCATAATCGTACTTAATGGAATTTCCTCTGTTTGCAACTGCAGATGAACATGGTTTGACATCAAACAAAAGGAAAGGAGATGAAAGGTGTATCGGCTTTTGGCCTTTTCTAATAGAAATAGATAAAAAAAGCGATCGTTCTCATCATAAAAAAGATCTGTACGCCTCACTCCCCTTACCGTAACATGATACTGAGCCCCAGGATACCAAATACGAAGTTTACGTGACATACGCATCACCCCTATTGAATTAAGTTTCATCTTTATTGAATTCAATATATTTAGGGAAAAATCAGAAAGGATCGACTAACAAACAAGAGGTATCTACAAAAAACGAGGAAAATATAATCGAATTCACAACAACACAATTCGCCACAAAACCTCGAAATCCCTTCACCTTTTCGGAAAAAATTTGAGCGGTGCCTGTCACCAATCTCCTAAAAAATGGGGGATAATCACAAAAATCTATATGAAGTGTTGATGTTGCTTATGGAATATTTCCACACAAAATTTCCTTCTCTTCTACGAGTGTTTGTCACCAAGGTCATATTTTTTCCAAGATAGTGTTTTTCAAAAAAATGTTTGATTGGGTCTGCATTTGGTAGGCTATTTTTGGTGGGTTATTTGAAATTTTTGAAGGAGCCTTTCATAATGAATTGGCTTGGAGGACAAGGTTTCCGGGGATTTTTAAATATCCTTAAGTAGAAGTTTATGCCCTTACAATCGCACGAAGGAGGATGCATTCCCACTCCCAATGGTAACAAAGGAAGTTGGACTGCAACCTCCTCTATTCTATTGAGGCTAGAATCTTTTTCAATATAGCCTCCTTTTTCGCGACATCTGAATGTATGACATGAAAAACCTCGTTGATTGCGCTCTCTATTTGTTCCTTCGATAAAGGGGCTTGATCCCCGTAAGCTGACTTATAGTAAAGATACATTGGGAAACCGCCAGACTTAGTTGGTAGTTCATATGAAATAGGCAGTTTCTTAGCACCTAGCCTTTCATAAAAACGAATGCGTCGAAGTTGATCTTCCCTCTTATTTCCTGGATGGTCATCGGGTTTTTCCACCTCGATAAACATGCCTGACACACCTTCCTTGAATTTGACCAGTTCATTAAAAAACTGGGTCCCAATACCAGAACCTCGTATTTTTTGATTAATCGCCAAATAATCTAACCAAATTGCAGGCAGCCCTTCAAATACATAAATAAAGACATACCCAGCGATTACATTGTGATTGGGCTCCATTGCTAGGAGGAGCTTGTAACGACCGCTAGACAGCAACTCCTCCATATGCCCAAAACCCTTAACCTCTTCAACCGGGAAATCCTCCAAAAGACATTGGTACACGTCCTTAAACTGCGATAAAGATCCCTCAATAAACCTAATCGTATCAATCGGATTCATCCTACGTCCTCCTATGGTGGACAAATGTCCACTTATGGTGCCTGTCACCGTTAATGTCAACTTAATGAATATCTCGTTTCTTGAAGTTTCCGCCTTTTACTTCGGCGACGTCGTAAACGATGACGAAGGCGTTTTCGTCGATTTCTCGGATAATTTCTTTAATCTTGCTTTCTTCTAAGCGGTTAATCACGCAGGTAATTTCTTTGAATTGTTCGTTGGAATAGGCGCCTTGTACTAAATTAAGGGTTGCTCCACGCCCTAAGCGGTCCCGAATCGTTTCGACCATTACTTCTGATTGACTCGTAATGATTTTAAACGTTTTCAAACCGCTTAAACCTTCTTCTACAATATGTATGACCTTTGAGGCAATATAGTAAGCGATAGCCGATAGCAATGCCCCTGTCAGACCGAAAATCGTTGAGACAACAATAAAAACAAACAAGTTTAAAAATAAAATCAAATCGCTTGTGCCAAAAGGCAATTTACGCGAAAGCAGCACGGCCAACATATCAATTCCATCCAAGGCACCACCATTTCTCAAGGCAAGTCCCATCCCAAAACCGATGATAATTCCCCCGACGACAGTAATTAGCAGCGTATCCCCTTGAATAATCGTCTCAGTATGATGCATTAAAATCGTCCCAATCGATAGCGACGCAATACCGATGACCGAAAAAATCGCAAAACTTTTCCCGATTTGTTTATATCCCAGGTACACGAACGGGATATTCAGAATGGCAATGAGTAATCCCAACGGCAATCCCAATAATTTTGATCCAACAATACTCAACCCTGTCACGCCACCGTCGGACACATTGTTCGGAATTAAAACACTTTCCAGTCCATAAGCGGTGATAAATCCCCCAATAATAACCATCACCGCACGCAATACCATTTTCGATTTACTACTTTTTTGCCTTTTATGTAAATCCATCTAACATCCCCATTTCTTCTAAGTTTTAATGTAATTATATTCTTAATTTGCTATTTTTCAAAATGGCGCATTCAAATGGTGCCTGTCACCAATCGCCTATTTTCTTCCAAAACATTCACTCTCTCAATCTATTAATTTTCTGTCTAACTTTAACTATACATAGGCCGACGATTCCTAGGAATGAGAGGAGGAAGCCGCTTAGGAATGGGGAGTTGATGCTGATTGTAAGGATGACGGCTAGGATGATTATGGTTATTAAGGCCGAGATGAGTTGCTGGAGCAGTCCTTTGTATTTTTCAATTTGGTACTCATTTTCGGTGTAGATTTCCGGGGCTGTCTCTCCTTCAGCGACCGTACGGAAGTAGTGCCAATCACCGTAGCGAGTTACATATTCCCAGCCCGCTTCTTCAAAAATCATTTTATATTCATCCAAGTCCTCGTCACGGTTCGCCTTGTAGTCAAGCTTATATATATAGTTGGTTGGCTCCATTTTTTCAAAATGATAAAGGTACTTATAGGTCTTTAAAGCCCAGCCTTTCCTGGCCATCTCATTCAGCCATACTTCCTCATTGCTATCCTGCCAAGCTAAGAAAAACTTGAAAACCTTCTTGCTTTTCTTCGTTTTCATTCATTCTTCCCCTCCATGCTTTCGACCAGATTTCGACTAATTTCCACTAGGGCCTCCAGCCGCTTCCACTCCAATTTCACGATTTGCCTCCCAAGATCGGTTAGGACATAGCACTTCCTCCGCTCCTCATCCTCCCCAGTCTTGTTAATGATTTGGTCCTTTTCCAATTTACTTAAGGCCCCATATAGGGTCCCCGGACCAAGCTTCACTTCGCCCTTACTCATCTCTTCCACCTTCTGCATGATGCCATAGCCATGAAGCGGGGTGATGAGCGAAATCAATATATAATAGGTTGTATGTGTAAGCGGTAAGTACTGCGTAGGTGAGGTCTTTTTCATTGTGTGCCTCCAATTCTTTGATTCACAAAGTTTTTTCTGTTTGATTATAGCATAATGAAGGTGGTGTCGTAGGCTGTCAGACGTGGCAATGGAAAGCTTTTAGGCAAAGATTTTATTTTATGTAAAAAAAAGGTTGCAAATTATATATATTACGATTATTATATCGATTGAGGATATATCGCATAACGATACATCGGATTGTGATATAAAAATAACAAGTATAAAAATAGCATGAAATCAGAGGGGGGAACGATTGTGAATAATAATGAGTTATTGATCAATGGAGGAATGGCGCATAGCAATGCAGTCTCATTTTACGGGAAAAATTATCAATCAAAGGCCATTCGCAAAAAAAAGGGGGAAATCGAAGTTGTTGTTGAACCCATCAAAGCCTTACCTCAATGGTTAAATCGAGCACTAAGAATCCCTTTAGTCCGCGGGTTTGCCGACACTATTTATGGTTTCTACATGAAATGGTTCATCGGATTTCTATTCATGGTGGCTCCGATTTTGATGAATTATCGGATTCAGGCTGTTATGGAAAACATCAAGGAAGCTGGAACTGACAGAAATGGGTTCATTTTCGGCTTGTTAACCGGGCTATTAATGGTGACGATCATGCTAAAAGTGACGCCAATGGGAAAATATCACGCCGCTGAACATGTGATGCACAACCTCTACCTGCAGGGTCGACCAATCACAGTAGAAGAAGGAACAAAAGCATCCAGAATCCACGAGTGGTGTGGCACAAGTTGTATGGCTATTCTCATAGTTTATACAGCATTAATGGCATTCGTCCCGATTCCCGTCTGGCTGAAGATCCTCATTTGGTTCCCGTTCTACGGTGAAGTCATCATGAACGAAAACAAATTTGTGCGAACCATCTTTATGCCATTCAAACTGACAGGATATGCCTTCCAGCTACTTACAACAAGCAAGCCAAAAGAGGAACACTTAGAAGTATCACGCCAAGCGTTCCAAAGATTACTAGAAAAAGAACAAGCCCTAGTTAAGAAGGGCCAAACCGCCTAACTTCGCCAAAAAAGCCCATTTGCTTCTAAAAGCAGATGGGCTTTCTTATGGTGCCTGGCACCGTTATGGTAAACTAGAAAACTTCACTTTCCAAACCCCACTTTCGGTTTTGATCATGTTGAATTTGTCGCCGGTGATGTCGATGTAGGCTGTGTTGCCGTTTTCATGGGCAACTAAGTTGTCTAGTCCCTTTTCTCGTATTTTTTCGTAGAGTTCCTGCTCCCTTGCCAGCTGTTTCTCTACCACTTCGTTAGCAAAGGTCGCTAGGTCTGGTACATCCGGCCCACCAAGTAGGAAATGCCTTAATTCGATGTTTCCGAATTCAAATGCCTGCCAATAGAGTCGGAACACTTCAAGCGGCTTCAAACCTTTCAGCTCGTTTTCCGACAGCGTGGCCACCAATTTATCGTAAGTAAGAATTAACGTTTCCTCCACCATATGGTACTCTTTCTGCTGGGAAGGCTGCCCGGAAATCGTTCCTTCAAGTGAAACACCATTGATTTCAAACACTCTAGCCTGGTCATACTGCTCTAGCCCCGCTTGGGCGGGATAAGTATGATGGAAAATCGCATACATATCAATCCGAATTTCGACCTTCCTTTGTTCACCTTCCATAAGCCCTAACATCTCTGTTATCGCCTTACTGTCACTCATTAACTTAATCAGCGGAGTATCCCGCTCGACTCCTGCGACAAGTGGCAATGCCGATAGTGATCCTTTATCGGGTAAAAAAACGGCAAACTGCTGATTTTCTTCCGTCAATATTTCAATCGTTCCGGAAAGTTTCACATCCCCTTCAAGGACTATACCGAACCTCTTACTCTGCACATCTTCCGCAGCGACATTTTCCGGTACAAATGCTACTTTAAAACTATTCACTAGATCACCAACTTTTACCGTTGCTGGATCAATGACGAATCGTGAAATCTCCTTGACAGGAGCTGAGCCTGAACCACCATTCCTCTTCGGGGACTCCGAATCTACCATCGCCTGCTGCTGGGAGGTTCCCGAACCCTTTTCAAAAAAACGGCTAAAAGAATCACCCAAAAACGTATGAAATAGAATAAAAAATAGTAATCCAGCTGTACAAGTTGCTGCGAATGGTAATAGCTTACCCTTGGCCTTTGAATTAGGCTTCTGGAATTGAGCTTCCAACATCTTAACCCGAATATTCTTCCGATCACGTTCGGTAAAAATTTTATCATCCGAAATATAAGCATTGATATCCAGCTTTAAATTCTCCAAATTTTTCTCCATCATACCGTCCCCCCATTTTCATGATCTAAGACCGTTTTTAGTTTCTGCCGTGCCCGTCGCAATCTTGTCTTGACTGTTGCCTCTCCGATTCCTAGCAGTTCCCCAATCTCTTCTATAGAAAATTCTTTATAGTAAAAGAGCAGCAAAACCTCGCGATATTTAAGTGGCAATGCTAGGATTTGTTCGATCAACTCGACACGATCCTCTTCCATGGCCACCATTTTTTCAGGCGAACGAAGGGTAATCATATTCGTTTCTAAAAAACTCCCCATTAAACGGATTTTCCGGTAATGCCAGCTCTTGAAATAGTCCTTACATTTATTAACCGCAATGGAATAAATCCAAGTCCTGAGTGAAGATTTCCCGCTAAATGTGTCTATCTTCAAGTAGACATTGACAAAAACCTCTTGCGTTAGGTCCTCTGCAAGCGTGGCATTTTTCGTATATGTAAAAATAAATCGCTTTACCCCTTCACCATATTCATCCATCATCCACTCCAAAGCCCTCGCCGGCTCCATCGCCAAAACATCCATTTCCTTACTAAACCTATAATCAGCCTGGTAACCCACCAAAACCAACCCTCCTTTTCCTACCCCTTTGACGACACCCAACGAGAGGAAGTTTCAAAAATAAGGGAGGAAATTTAGTTAACCATAACGGTGCCTGTCACCGTTATGGTTAACTAACACCGTTATTGTCAACTAAAGCAACATTGTGCCAACTTTTTGATTGGATGAAAGGTTGGCACAATTTATTATATTTTCAGTTTTTGAGTATATTATGTTGGTATAATGAAAATCAATGAAATTATTTGATACTGAGGTCATATGATATGTATAGTAGAGAAAATGAGGAGGCTGGGATGCCTTCTAGAGATTCTGTTCAAATTCTGGCTGCCGGTATTGCTCATGAGGTGCGTAATCCGCTAACGGTGGTGCGAGGATTCCTTCAGCTTTTAAAGGAAGAGATGAATCATCCATACTTAACGACCATGGAGCAGGAGTTAGACAAGGCATTAAGCACATTAACCAATCTACTCCATGTTACAAAACCAGATATCCACGATGAACCGTCGACCCCGATTGATCTATGCAAGGAACTCGACTCCATCGCCTACCTTTTTCAAGAGAAACTTTATAACATTGAAATTGTTAAACTCTATCAAAACCCTGGAGTCATGGTCGTCGGGAAAAGAAATGCACTCATCAAAGCGATTTTCAACCTGATGAAAAACGCCATCGAAGCGATTAGTCATAACGGCAAAATCGTCATTGAACAGTTTGTAAAAGATGACCGAATCAATCTGAAAATTACCGATTCCGGAATAGGGATTGCCAAGGAGAACCTAACCAAGTTGGGCACGCCCTTCTTCACTATGAAACGGGATGGGACTGGAATGGGCTTAAGCCAGGTTTTTTCCGTCGTCCATCACCATAATGGCCGGATATCTGTCCAGAGCGAAATCGGAAAAGGCACCACTTTTCATATTTGTTTACCTTTAACAACTTAGAAATGGGAGAGATGTTTTTTGGATAATCATGATGAGAAAGTGGAAGTATCTTATCAAGTCATATCCGAAACGGAGGAGACTTTAACGGTGGCCTTTTTTATCGATAACCAGCTGTTTCATATCGTTTCCGGTGAACGGGGCATCATGATTGAAAAATTAACTAAACTATTTGGTCAAACGTAAGCGTTTACATTTTGTTAATGCTTTTTCCGAATGGCTAAGAGGGTTTATTTTACTAAAATAAACCCCTTGCCACCTTCGGAATCATCTTTATGTATAAACAGGCAACGGGGAATTTTCCCTAATCCTTAGCATCAAATCAATCATTGACTGATCAAAGCCGAGCCGGGTCAAATCCTTAATAGCCAAGTATCCTTCATTGATCTGGTTCAATTCAATACATTTTAACAGCGATTTCATAAGGATTGGGATGCTATTCTCGATCACACCACGACACCAAAGCAGAATTTCGTCTTCGCGTTCCTCGGGGCTGAGGTTATTAAGAATTTCCTTTGCCATGGCTAAATTATTTATTTTAATATAATACAGCACTTTCACCTGGGGATGTTTCAAGTCCTCTTCCCGTATTCCCTCTAGGTCATTGCCAATTAACTTGCTCCTCGGAATGATCGGGTCCAAAATAAAATCAGCAATATACCGCAAACTGTCATCATAGGTAGCGCAATGTCTAAGGATGTTTTCGGCTTGGGTAAAATAGTGGCAAGCCTTCTCGTGATTGTGATATTGAAAGGTAACCCCCAAATTATACAGGTTAATCCCTATAACAATGGGCGAAATCGCGTGTTCCATCGATTGGTGGAAATGTTCCACACAGGAATCAATGAACTGATAATTGCCTAACAACGTGATATGTCCACAATATAGGTAATATTTGGATAGGTAACTACTTTTAATAGCCCCATTGGGAAGGGCGTCGAGAATCTCTTTCGCCTTAGCACCGTATTGCTGGGCCAGGTCGAAACGACTAGCCGTCGTATAATAATAATGCATCAACCGGATATCACGAATCGCCTTTAGTTCATCTGTTTGCACCGGTGCGGTCAAAAGTGCGTGCAAATAGGAATCATGATCGATTTTTCGGAGCCGATAATCATTCCATAGGATAAAACAATCCGCCCATTCCTTATGTTTCGTCGATGACGTTGTTTTCAACATATTCGCGATTGTACAGATGGTTTGATTATCCCGCTGCAAGGTCGCGAGTTCCAGCATTCCCTTGATGGATTGGATTGATTTAAAGCTAGGAATTAACCGTTTCAGCCATTCGTAGGATTCAAGATTATGAGGAAAGAAATAGTTTAGAATCCGATAAACATCCTCAAAATTCGGCACCCGCTGCCCATTAATAAACTTATTAAAAATACTCCGATCAATCCCCAATACCTCACTCAACTGACTAATCGACAAATCCTTCTTCCCTATCTCCTGATTTAACCGCGACAACAGCTCCCTATCCATAACCACACACTCCTGCTAAATGCATTTTCCAATAAATTACCATAAGTATTACCCAAAACTCCATCCTTTAACACTTTAAAGCATGTGGGGACAGTCCCCGAGTTTTTTAAAGCGTTAAAGCGTTAAAGCGCTTTGGTGCTTAATATTTTAGGAGGCGGGCGGTAGCCGTTTTCGATAGGCTTAGCCTGCCATTTCTTTTCCTGCTGCCTCTATAAAATAGGCAATTGTTGCTCGCGTGAACAGGTTTAATTCCTGACCGATGCCAAGCCTGTCTAGAGCCTCATCCACACTTTCCCGTACTTGAACCTGCAGTCGTTCAAATGAGACGTTATCTGGATTTTTACCAAGCAATCTTGCCGTTTTACTTAATTGACCCTTATCTGCAATCGTCGTCATGATTTCGATAAACATACAAATGAGAAACCGATTGATATAGGCACTTGGCCGATTTCCCGTCCGATTTGGATGTTCCGTGACGTGATTAATCAAATCAATCTCGGCCAGCTGACTAATCATGTTTTCTTCCACAGGACCAGCTTTTCTCAAGACAAATAAACTTCTAATCTTTGCTAACGTTGAAGGCTTAATCATCAGTGACTTGAAATTGTCATGTTTGGCAGCAGCAGATCCACTTGACGCAATTGCCTCCATATGAGGCCCAACCAAATAATGTTGAAAAAATCCAAGCCTTTTAAAACCCGGAATACTCTCATCCCATCTAGCTATTTTCCGATGAAAATCATTAATCGTCTTTAAGGCTAAAGAGTCCCTCTCATCATTTTTTTGTTCAAGGTATAAATGATACGCCCTTTGCACAAGCTTATCAGTCATTTCCACTCTAGTCCTCTCCTTTAATAAAGCATTATCGATATTTTTATTTTACAAAACAACAGCAACGTAATATGTAACTATACTTACTTTAACACTTTAAAGCATGTGGGGACAGTCCCCACATGCTTTAAAGTGTTAAAGTGGGATACGTTTATTTGGTGTGTTCCAGGTGCAGATGGTGGTGGAGACGCCGACGAATAGGATGGTGATTAGGGAAAGGAAGAAGGTTTCTTTTGATATGAGCAGGCCACCAAGGCAGATGACTATAGCATCTAATAGGAAGATAAGGATTCCCACATTCATTAATATGGACGATGTTTGACAGAAATTGCGCCAGTAGGTCCGTTCCTCCTGTACTTGTGCCCTGACGCAGCATAATCCCAATCCCCAGTCCGACCAAAATTCCGCCAATAATAGAACTTAGGAATGGCTCAAATCTTATGAAAGACAACATTCGAGAATGGCCTGGCACCAAAAAATCAATATTAAACGATAAAAACAGCATTCCATTTAAGCTATTTAAAAAATAGTCTCTATTATAAAACCATGCAATCACAAAAATAGGAATACTCATTAAAATGATTGCTAAACCTACCTTAATCCCTAGTAAATACTTCAGGATAAGACCTAATCCAATAATACCTCCATCAAGTAGCTCATACGGGACTAAAAAGAGATTAATACCAATTGAAACAAGAAAACTCCCAACAATAATAGCTATCACTTTCTTCACCAAATACATAGAAACCACACTCCACATTTCGTTGGACATGTTTTATGTATATGATTAGCTGTCTAAAAATATGGTGCCTGTCACCAACCTCCTAAAATAAGGAAAAAAATCATCTCTGCACGATTTTCGGTGCAATTTTATGTCCAAGGTAGAGGACGAGTACGGTTAATATTCCATAGGGTAAGGAGGTGAGGATGTCACTAAATTGAATTACGTTTTCTGTAATGAGTCGAATAAACAAATATATGGAATATGGAAGGGTAACAAAAATGGCACTCCCTACCCCAAGTGCGTATGTGCCAAGCACAAGTGATTGACCAATATGCATGAATACATGTAGAAAAATTAGAGCATTAAATTCAACAAAAGGTCCGTAGAAATCGTAATCAACCGCTATGTATGTAGCTACGATATAAATTACCAACTGAAAGAACACTGGAATTGAATACTGTGCAGCGGTTATTTTAGACATATCTTGAAACGTCTGCTTCAGTCTAGCCGGAACACGGTGATGCACCTTATGAAAGTTCCTCTTAAACCACGCCTCAACAAAAATTATTTCCTCAAAGTCATGAATCATAAACGTAATTGGAAAGAGCCACAACAGTGTCGCGAAGCTGGTGTTTGCATTCAACCAATCAATCATTTTCACATCCGTCCTTCTTTAACGGATTCTTTTTTAGGAAAGATCGTATAACTAAAGCTCACCAGAAAATCGATGACTAGAATAACCGTCCATAGAAAGAGAATGTTTAGGAGTGCCTCCGTACGACTTTTATCACCGACTAGAAGAATCATGATTCCAAGCATCCCATTGCCAATCGCCCATCCCTGCAGATGACGATACCAACCTTTTCGCTCCATTCGCGCATGCTCCACCCCAAATGTGACTCTTTTCGTTGGTTTAGGTCCATCTGAAAATTTATAGGCAAATCTTTCGTCGGCCCAATGAATCATACGCTTTCCAAAAGCAATCGTCATCCCAATATAATAGGCTGCTAATCCGTGTAATATGGTAGCTTCCCCACCATTCCTTAAATCGAGGATAGTTGCAATAATTAATAACAGGTCAATGATAGGTGTACACCATAGAAGAATTGCCCCTGGTTTCTTTTGTTTAAAAATATACCGAGTAACCAAACCAGCGATGACAAAGAGCCAAAATCCAATTTCGCAAGCAACAATGAGCCAACCAATCATTTTGTAATCTCCTTTTTAATACAAATGTACTAAAAACAATTTAACACGACTGTATTAAAAAAGACAATGCAGGTTATAATAAAAATATGCCAAAAATAGTTAATCACGATAAACAAAAGGAAAAAGTAGCTGAAGCTGCCTGGAGAGTGATTCGAAGAGAGGGTCTCGAAGGTGCATCGGTAAGGAAAATAGCCGAAGAGGCTGGAATCTCACCTGGATCGATGCGACACTATTTCCCGACCCAATCCGATTTACTACTCTATTCAATGAACCTGGTCACCGAACGTGTAAAGAAAAGGGTACAGAGAATCGAATTTACAGGAGATCCGGTTCATGACGCCCAGTTGCTCTTATTTGAATTATTGCCAATTGATGAAGAGAAAAGTGTGGAAATGGAGGTTTGGCTCATATTTAACATCAAAGCACTCTCTGACTCCTCTCTTCAAAACCTTGTAGAACAATTGTACCTTGAAACAAAACAAGCAATAACCTACATTATCGACACATTCATTAACCAAGGTTTAACCAAAAACAACATAAACAGAGAAACAGAAATTCAAACCCTATACGCCCTAATCGACGGCCTAACACTACAAGCCATCATGAGACCACAACAAGTCACACCAGAAATCATAAAGAATACTATTTTGCACCATATCCGGTGCCTGTCACCATTCTCCTAAAATAAGGGAATCATCTACATGATTAAGTTGAAAATTTATTAATGGATTTTGTGTTTAACATTTTACCACTATGCCTTAGGAGTCATATTCATGATAATTCAATGTACAAAAAAGCTTTTAATTGAGTTAAAGATAGCACCATCAGCTGTTTCAGAGGAAGCGGAGCTGTTTTCTTGGCATGCTAATATAATGACGATGAATCGAAGAAAAACGGTTGTCCTTATGAATGATAGCAATCGGTACATCCTTGTTCTTTATAGCTTAAAAGCGAAGGATTTTAAAAATATAAATGAGCTCATTTTACAAGCCATAACGGAAACCTTTCGTCTAGAGGAAATCAAGGATGAGGTGATTGAGGCATATATTTCTCAGTCCAAGGAAATCTCATTCACCACAACGAAAAATAAATCACTAGTTGCCAGACTGAATAAAGCTTGTGACCATGTTTATTTTTTCGAAAATGACATTAACCCACATTCCATTCATCAACCTGCTATCGCCAAAAAGGCTAGCCGCTTAATGGTGGGGGATGGAAAGAACTACATTAATCCAAATGAAAAATTATATCGTGAGTTAGAGGCCTTGGTTGGTGGACCAATTTTTAATTCAGAGGGCTTTATTCTTCATGTAAAATTACTCTTAGAAAATCATCAAGTATCGCGAAAAATTGCCGTCCCAAAAAGGATAACTTTTCCGGGGCTACATGAAACCTTGCAAATTGCTTTCGGTTGGAAGGATTATCACCTCCATGAGTTTAGTATTTATGACGGACCACCCATTCCCCTCGATGAAATAGGCAAATGGGAAAACCGAATGCCAATTCTGAATTTAGTCTGTAATGAGGAGGCATTGAGTTATGACTTTGGAATCCCGATGAAACTTGAAACTGGCGAGAATCTCATTGACTATTTTCCTGCTGAAATCATCTATAGATATGACTTAAGCGATGATTGGCAGCACCATATTACACTTGAAAAAATGATCGACAATTTTGAAATGAATCATCCCATATGTCTTGGCGGAGAAGGTAATACCCCACCAGAAGATGTCGGTGGAGAAGGCGGATATGAAGAATTTCTCGCCATCCTGGCCGACCCAAGCCATCCGGAACATGAATTTATGAAATCTTGGGGAACCAGACAGTTCTACGAAGAGTTTGATATTGAATCCGTAAATAGAAGACTTCAGCGCGTATAATATTCCACGAGCTAGTTTAAAGCAGGAGGCTTAGTCCTTCTGCTTTTTCTTCATATTGAGGATTTGGCATACACCTTAAAAAATGTCCACGACTCGTGGACAAATTAACCTAAATTGTCCACGAACGGTGCCTGTCACCAAAATACCGACATAAAAAGCCTCCCTTTGTCGAATTTTGTAGGGTAAACACTGGCATTAATCATTAAGCAAATGCTTGAAGAATTAGCAGCCAAGGAACATGGAGGGTAAAAGAAATGCTTAAGAAGAAATTAACATCATTGTTAGCAGTTGCTGTACTCTCAGGAACTGTAAGTGCTAATGTCCAAGCGGCATCTGTAACAGCACCAACGGAAAGTGCCCTATTGGAGCAAACAGAAACCAACGGAAAGCCAATAGACGTCATCAATAAGGGTGAAGTGTTAGCAACGACACCCAGGCACATGATAAAAGAAGGTGATACACTGTGGATCATCGCAAAAAAGTACAAAGTTAGTGTGGAACAAATCATGAAATGGAACAACTTAAGCACTGATTTGATCCACCCGGGGGTAGAACTATTCGTTCAGAACCAAGCAGTCCTATCCCAGAAGGAAGAATCAATTGCGGCATCTATTTCAGAAAATTCCAAGTCAGATGCTGAATCTAATCCACCACCAAAAGAGGAATCCAGTTCATCAATTCTAGGGGTAGAAGAGAAAAGCACCAAAGACAATTCGGATGCACAAGCCGCAGAAAATAACTCACCAAATAAGGAAACTCAAGATAATAAAGAAATTGAGTCAAAAACCAAAAATGATAAATCCGATTTATCAAACAAGAAGAAAAAATCAAAGGTTATTACCGTAAAAGCCACAGCCTATACTGCCTACTGCAAAGGATGCTCCGGTATCACCAAAACGGGAATTAATTTGAAAAAAAATCCGAAGAAAAAAGTCATCGCCGTTGACCCTAAAGTCATCCCACTAGGAACCAAAGTACACGTCGAAGGCTTTGGTACAGCCGTCGCCGCAGACATCGGCAGTGCCATCAAAGGAAAACGAATCGACGTCTTCATCCCAAACAAAAAACGCGCCATCAAATTTGGAGTAAAAAATTTGAAAGTAACAATAATCGATTAGGTGCCTGTCACTCATCTCCTAAAAAATAGTAGACTGGTGCCTGTCACCAATCTCCTAATAATTGGGACACGGAAGTAATCCGTGTCCCTTTTTCTATTGGAGTTTTGGAGTTTCTTTCCGTATTGATCTTTTCTTTTCGTGAAATGTGAATTTCACACTAGCTACGGGCTAAAAAGGACATTAAGATATGGGTAAGGATCATTTTTACAAGCCAATATTACTATGGCTTAAGGAGGAAAAATATGAGGTCTATAAGTCGCTTATTAATTTTTTTATTGTTTTTTCAGTGTTTTAGTTTCGGCGGTTTGGTAACAGCAGCAGTTTCCTGGGGCGACACGAAACAAGCAAACTATGATACCTCAATCCCAGGGACAGGTATTTTCTGGTCTGATCCCCTTGGACAGGGAGGCATGAACCTGTCGACTGGTAAGATGACTCGTGGCAAAGATGCAGATATTGCGTTTTCCCTTGATGGAAACAATATGGGAGCGAACGCGATTGTTGACCTTGGTGAAGTGGATTTTACAAATGTCGATGGGAACCAGGAAATTGGCTACCTCACAATGGTTGATGCCGTACCTGGACATGTTTACCTAATCAAGCGGGCGAACGGCTCCCTGGCAAAATTGAAGATGATTCAGTATTCCAACTCGATAATTTCGCTCGAATATGCCTTGGTCGGATCACCGTCTTCCGATACAGCCACTTTATCGTCTATTAAAATTGGCCAAACACTAAAATACAATGCAAACCCAGTTGCCTTGAAGGTAGTGGCCACTTTTAGCAATAAAAAGACGGCAGAAATAAAGTCTGATGCTGTCACTTGGAAGTCCAGCAACACCAATGTCGCAAATATTAGCTCTAAAGGCGTTGTAACCTTTACTGGAAAACCTGGAAAGGTAACGATCACAGCCACCTATCAAGGCAAAACGGCTAGCGTCACTACAACCGTCGGGAATGTAGTAAAATCACTAACAACCGCGACAAAGCTAGCCTATAGTAATAAACCAGTGAAGATTGTCCTTACCGCCACCTATGCGGATGGTAAAAAACAAACCGTACAAACGGGGGTTGTTTGGAAATCTAGCAACACTGCTGTGGCAAAGGTCACCTCAACAGGGATTGTTACCTTTACCGGCCAGAACGGAACTGTTACCATCACTGCATCGTATCAAGGAACAACTGCTAGTTTTAAAACGACGGTATCTCTAAAACAAGACCAAACAAAAGAGTACGCAAAACTCCATGGGAAATGGAAACTATGGATCCCTGGTTCCATGCTAGAATACTTTTATAAAGATACAGGTAAATATGCAGGTGGTGAGTACACAAAGGGTGCCTCAAATGGAGCGCTTACGATTAATAAGGATGGCACATACCTGTTGAATGGGAAAAAAGAAAAGTGGCGAGTAGCAAAAGCAGGAGAAGTCTATAATCACCCTATTTCGATTATCTTGCCTAAAGCCTCCGAAGACGGCCACGACATCGCCGTCACCTTCCACGACAGCAAAAAAGGCTACATCAAACTCATGTGGGACAGCAAAGGAACCTACACAGATGGATCAAAAATCTGGATTTTTTCTTCGGAAGGGTATAAATAAAAGCTGGTGCCTGTCACCAATCACCTAAAAATATCCAAATCTATTTCATACTCGACAATCAATCGAGTAGGAGGGGGTGACTAACCTCCGACTTCTCACACCACCCTACATACCGTTCGGTATAGGGCGGTTCAATTAAGTTTGACGCAGAAATTCATATCTTTGATATAAACTTTTCAACCCTTGATTACTCCAATATGAGTTATCAAGGGTTTTGTGTAGAATAGGACTACAAGATATCCTCCAGTATTTCTTTCTAGAGTTTCCCCATTCATATGCTTTGTTTTCTGGAACACCCAAACCTTTGAGTTTTCTTACCCTTGTCTTTGGTGTTTTCCATTGTTTCCAAACAATCATACGAAGTCGTCTTCTTATCCACTCATCGAATTCTTTGAACTTGCTTGGTGTGTCTGCTAATGCAAAGTAACCACACCAGCCAGTAAGGTATTGGTTTAGTTTCTCTATTCTCAGTTCCATAGGGATTGAGAAAGAGCGCGAGGTTAGGTCACGAATTTTAGATTTTAGTCTATTAATACTTTCTTTTGCAATACGAACCTTCGGGTTCTTATTGAAAGTGAAACTAAAACCCAGAAATTTCCTTTTTCCACGGACGGTCAACTGCCGATTTCTCCCTATTCACTTTAAGTTTTAACCTTTCTTCTATAAAGTGTGTTATTGAGTTCATTACTCGTTCGCCCGCTTTCTTGGACTTCGTGTAGATGTTGCAGTCGTCCGCGTACCGAACAAATTTGTGACCTCACTGTTCCAACTCTTTATCGAGTTTGTCCAACAGGATATTAGAGAGTAAAGGGCTTAATGGACCACCTTGCGGTGTTCCTTCCTCGACATCATATTTCACACCGTTTATCATGACCCCAGCTTGGAGATATTTTCTAATGAGTTTTAAGACCATGCGGTCTTCAATTCTATTAGCCAATATCCCCATTAGTTTATCATGGTTTACCTTGTCAAAGAATTTCTCTAAGTCCATATCTATTACCCATCTGTAGCCTTCCATTATATATCCCTTTGCCTTGCGTACAGCGTCATGTCCTCTTCGATTTGGTCTGAAACCATAACTATGCTCCGAAAAGGATGGGTCAAATAATGGGGTTAGCACTTGGGCAATGGCTTGTTGAATGAATCGGTCTGTCACGGTAGGTATCCCTAGTAATCGTACCCCGCCGTTCGGTTTCGGGATTTCGACTCGACGGACAGGGAACGGTTCAAAGGTACCATCCTTTAAAGAATTACAAAGTGAATCCCAATTATCGTAGAGATGTCTTCGTAGGCTTTTAACGGACATTCCATCTACGCCGTGACTTCCGTTTGTTTCTCTCCACACGTTTAAGTGCTTCTATTAAGTTTTCCCGTGACAGAATCTTATCCATTAACATTTGATATTTCCTTTCGACGTGAACGTAGAATTCTGTTTGTGTTATTCCTGCTCCACCCTCTTAAAGTCCCCAGTGGGATTCACCACGTCCTCCTTTAAGTAAGTCCTATACGGATTGTCTGCTTCTTCACAGGAATTGTACGCCTAGTTCCCGTTCTTCCTAATTGTTCAGTCCTTCCCTCACCATCTCGAGTAGGTAAGGTACTATGACCTCTGCTGACTTCTGATTGTTCAGCTATCTATCACTAGATAGGTTACCAAGTGTACTTGGCATGTCAATCAGACCTCCCCAGGTAAGAGTGCAATCTTTCCCTCCATCTATCTGCTTCATTTACTTTATACCACCTTCGGCAGAAAGGACTTTGTTTTGTGTTGCAAACTCATCCAATGGTATCTAGCCTTATATGAAGTTCGTGTTCCTCAGACCGGAGGTTTGCCGCTCGCTTCCTTCAGATTCCGCGTCACCACGGACACCCTTGCGTTAAGCTACTGCTACTTCTGCCTTCACAGTTCGGGACTTACACCCTATAGATTGCACCCATGCTGGGCGCACAACAAAAAATCCGCCTTGTTTTGCGACAAGGCGGATTTTTATTTATTTTCTTATAGGTAGTGGGCCTAAATGGACTTGAACCATCGACCTCACGCTTATCAGGCGTGCGCTCTAACCAGCTGAGCTATAGGCCCAATATGGAGCGGGTGATGAGAATCGAACTCACAACATCAGCTTGGAAGGCTGAGGTTTTACCACTAAACTACACCCGCATAATATAATTGGAGCGGAAGACGGGATTCGAACCCGCGACCCCCACCTTGGCAAGGTGGTGTTCTACCACTGAACTACTTCCGCGAAAAATGGCTGGGCTAGCTGGATTTGAACCAACGCATGTCGCAGTCAAAGTGCGATGCCTTACCGCTTGGCTATAGCCCAATCATAGTATAAAATTTAATGGGGCGATCGAGGGGAATCGAACCCCCGAATACCAGAGCCACAATCTGGCGTGTTAACCACTTCACCACGACCGCCATAATGAATAATTATTCATAAAATGGATTCTATCCAAAAATGGTGGTGGGGGACGGATTCGAACCGCCGAACCCACAGGGAGCGGATTTACAGTCCGCCGCGTTTAGCCACTTCGCTACCCCACCAAAACAAACAAATGGTGGCTCAGGACGGAATCGAACCGCCGACACAAGGATTTTCAGTCCTTTGCTCTACCGACTGAGCTACTGAGCCACACAAAAAATATATATCAACAGCAGCAACCTGCTGGGATAAATGGCGGTCCCGACGGGAATCGAACCCGCGATCTCCTGCGTGACAGGCAGGCATGTTAACCGCTACACCACGGAACCAGAGTTATTTCAAGTGTATTTATTGAAAATAACTTACATTAATTGCGGAGGCAGGATTTGAACCTGCGACCTTCGGGTTATGAGCCCGACGAGCTACCGGACTGCTCCACCCCGCGACGATAAAAAACAAAGAAATTATGCCATACATTTTCAAAACTGTACCGATTTCAGAAAAGCTAATTTAGAACAAGCACATATTTATAAAAAATATGGCGGAGGAAGAGGGATTCGAACCCCCGCGCGGTTTAACCCGCCTGTCGGTTTTCAAGACCGATCCCTTCAGCCGGACTTGGGTATTCCTCCGTGTAATAATGAAAGTAGCGGCGGAGGGGATCGAACCCCCGACCTTACGGGTATGAACCGTACGCTCTAGCCAGCTGAGCTACACCGCCATAATTCTAAAATAGTAAATACACTGCAACGTGAAAATTCTTTATGTTTCTACTAGATCCAACACATCGCGTATATTAAAAATAAATGGTGAGCCATGAAGGACTCGAACCTTCGACCCTCTGATTAAAAGTCAGATGCTCTACCGACTGAGCTAATGGCTC